>JACCWH010000204.1 GCA_013697735.1 Trueperaceae bacterium
AGGAGACCGAGCGCGGCACGTGCCGTCGGGCGCACGGAGCGCCCGCGCCGGCCGCGCCGGCTCTCGCCGCGCCCACGCCCGCCGCTCACGGTCGCTCCGCCGGGAGGGGGCGCCGGGGGAGTGCGAGCGGGGTCTCGATGATCTCCTCGATGCCGGTGGCGGCGCCGGGGCCGGTGAGGATGATGCGGATGTCGCCGGTGGCGGTGTTCCACGATCCCGCGAGGGCCCAGCAGCAGCGATCCCAGAGCACGAAGAGCTCCGGTTGGAGGTTCCATGGGCTTCGATCCGCGCGCGTGCGCGTGAAGTCCCAGACGTCGCTCACGCGCGCACCGACGAAGAGTTGATCCGTGGCGCGCACCGTGACGCTCACGCGGTCGAGCACGAGATCCGAGCGCGTGAAGGTATCGCTCACGCTCGAGTAGGTGGCCACGTACGACATGCTCCCTTGTACCCCGACCCGTTCGGCGATGTCAGCACCGAAGGTCACCGAAGCGCGCTGCAGGTGCGTCCGCTCGAGTTCGTCGTCGGCGAGGCGGAGCTGCGCGGACGCGTCGACGCTCAGCGAGACGGGGCCGAGTCGCTCCTGGACCAGACCCACGGTGAGGTCGAGGGTGGTGTTGCGGCGCCCACCGATCCCGCCGGCGAGGGCCGGATCGTAGACCGTGTGGCCGGTGAGCTGCCACTGGCTCTCCCCCGAGCGTGGGAGGTCGCGGAGCTCCGCGGTCACCGTGCGTGCACGCGCCGTCCCCTCCTCGAGGCCCAGGTACGACGGTCGCAGCAGCACCGCGCCGCGCACGTCGAGCTCGGCGTGTCCGAACACGCGCACGCGCAAGCGCGAGTCCGTCGCGCCGCCGTTGGGGAGGTCGAAGCGCTGGAAGGCGTCGAGCTCGACTCGGCCGCCGAAGAGGGCGGCCCGCGCGTCGAGCTGCAGGCGCGTGAGGCGTCCGTCGTTGGGGTTCACCAGCACCTGCGCGCGCACGCCCGGGCGGGCGTCCCCCTCGCGCTGCGAGCCCACGCCCACGCGCGCGTCGAGCGGTTCCCACGGATCGCGTGCGAGCGTGATCGGCGTGAGGGGCGGTTCGGGGCGGTAGGCACCGCTCACCTCGAGGCTCACCAGGCGTTCGATCGACGCGCTGGCGGTGAGCGAGGTACGCGTGTCGCTCGTGCGCACCGCGCCGGTCTCGTCGGGCCGGAGGTCCTGCACGTGGCGGAGCTGGAGCCGCGCCTCGACCGGGCTTCGCCGCCCCTGGAGGGTGAGCGAGGCGTCGATCGTGCCGGGTTCGCCCGAGCGGAGTTCGTAGCGGTTCGAGACCTCGATTCCGATCCAGGAACGGTCACCGAAGAGCTGCAGGCGGGTCGTGAGGTCCTGCCAGCCGCTGAGCTCCGGACGTCGGGTGTCGAGGAAGGTGTAGCCGCTCGACGTCTCGAGGCGGATGGAGCGCGTGGGCGTGAGCACCAGGCGTGCGGTCGCCTCGCTGCGGTTGCGCAGGGGCACGGTGTCGAAACGGAAGGGGGTCTCGCCCTCGTTCACGTCGCGGTCGTACGCGAGCGTGATCGCCCCGGCGTTCCCGAAGCGCTGCGTGAACGCCAGCACCGTGCGCCACTGCACCAGCCGCTCGGCCGTGTCGTAGTAGCGCCCCTCGAAGAGGTTGCGCCCCTCGATCGTGGCGCCGCTCCAGAGGGGGAGCGGGGTCAGGGTCTGCGCATGCCGGAGTCGCACCCGGCCGCCGTCGGCGAAGGGGCGAGCGGCGGCGGAGCGGTTGGCGGGATTGCTCACGTCGGTGAAGGCGCCGAGGTCGATGGCGAGCTCGTCGAGCCGCACCGGTCCGAGCCGCGCCCCTTCGAGCGAGATCGGCTCGAGCTGCAGTCGCGCGAGGGTCTGACGCGGAACGGTGCGGCCGGCGTACGACGGCGACGTGCGCGGGTCGACGAGGGCGTCGCCGTACACGCCGGCGTCGATGAACGCCTGGGTGTCGAAGCGGCCGCGCACACCCTCGGCCTCCGCCGCGAGCGCGAGGGCGTACTCCCAGCGCCCGGGGACGCGGTCGTCGTCGCGCTCGAGGCGCACCGACACGCTCGGTAGGCCGAGCGCGACGTCGGTGTCGTAGCGCGCGACGACGGTCCAGCGGGGTGCGAGCCGACCGTCGACGGCGCCGGCGTCGAGGTAGCCCGGGCGATACGTCACCAGCACGCGGCCGCTGCCGTCGTCGCTGTAGAAGCGGTGGTCGAGGTCACCGCCGAGGTAGGCCGTCTCGATCGCGCCGCCGAGGATCCGCCCTCCCAGCCCCGCCGAGCGCGTGGGGTCGACGTCGGCCTCGTAGCGCACCGTGAACGTTCCGAGGGCGTTGCGCCCGGCAGCGTACGGCCAGCGCAGCTCTACGCGGGCGCGCGAGGTGGCGGTGCCGCGATCGATCCGGAACACGGGCTGCCGGTCGCCGTCGGCGAGGGGCAGCACCAGCACGGGCAGCCACAACACGGCGGCGTCGCGGATGAGCAGCGTCACCCCCTCCGCCACGAGGCGGTCGCCGGGGAAGATACGCAGCGAGCGGGCGCGGAAGCCGTAGTCCCACACCTCTTGGTCGCAGCGCGCGCAGGGGCTGAAGAGGCCGCCCTGCACGTCGATCTGACCGGGTTGGCGGAGCGCGCCGAGCCCCCAGACGTCGATCTCGCTCAGCACGATCAGCACGTCGCGGCCACCGAGCTGCTCGGCGCCGAGGTCGATCTCGAGGTCGTTCCCCTCGATGCGCTGCTCGGGCGTCTCGAACGAACCCGGACCGACGATGCGGATGATCCGAGCTCGAGGATCGAACTCGATCAGCCGACCCTCGAGGCGCTGGGTGCCGTCTATCACGACCGCGATCGGGTCGCCCTCGATCACGATCAGCTCGCCGAGCGTGCCGTCGGGGAGCGTGAAGGTGCGGAACTCGAGCCGGCTGTTGGGGTCGTCGGCGCCGTCGATCTCGACGGTCACCGCGAGCGCCGAGGGCGCCAGCGCGAGCAGCGCGCACGCGAGCACGGCCCGCAGCCAGGCTGGCGCCGAGGTCGTCAGCGTGACGCTCAGCGCCGCCACGAGGTCACCAGCAGCGCCCCCCCGGCGACCGCGTAGAGCGCGACGGGCGCCCACCCCGCGATCCAGGCCGGGATCGTCCCCTGCGCGCCGAGGAGGTTCGCCACGCTCCAGGTGGCGTAGTAGACGAAGGTCAGCGCCATCACCGCGACCAGGCCGAGGGGGGTGGCGCGTCGAAAGCTCGTGAGCGCCACCGCCAGCGCGAAGATCGCGAAGGCGACCGCGGCGAGCGGTTGGGCCGCCTTGCGGTGGATGGCCGTCCACTCCGCCGCCACGTCGGTTCCGGCCGTGCGGATGCGCGTCAGCAGGGCGGGGAGCGGCAGCGTGACCAGGTCGGGCGTCCCGACCACGCCGGCGGTGAGGCCGCGGACGGGGAGCGTGGCACGCTCGGCGCGCGCCTCGATCACGGTGCGGCTGCGGCGGTAGGTGCGGAACTCGAGCCCCTCGAGCTCCCAGACGCCCGCCGCGGCATTGGACCGGCCCCGCTCGGCGCGTATCACCTGCCGCGGTCCCTGCGCACCCCCCGCCGTGATCACGGTGACGCCGTAGAACGCGCCGCCGGCGTCGACGCGATCGATGAAGATGCTCCGGCCGAGCGCGTCCTGGAAGAACGACCCGGGCTGCACGAGCGTCTCGGGGCTGCGCAGGAGGATATCGCGCTGCACCTCGAGCGCGCGCCGCTCCGCCCACGGCACCACCACCTCGTTGCTCGTGGCGGTCAGCAGCGAGACCGCCACGCCCAGCACCAGCAGCGGCACCAGGAACGCGCGCGGCGAGAGTCCGAGCATGAGGGCCGCGGCGATCTCACCGTCTTGACTCGCCCGGGTGAGTGCGAGCAGCGCGGCGAAGAGGAGCGCGAGTGGCATGCCCACGCCGATCGCCGACGGGAGCTTGAGCAGCAAGAAGAGCGCGACGAGCGGCACCGGCACACCGCGCGCGATCACGTCGGCGAGCACGCCGAGGAGGAACGACAGCAGCAGCAGCACCACCAGCACGGATACGCCGGCGGCGAAGAGGGGGGCGATCTCGCGCCCGAGACTGCGACCGAAGCGCGTCACCGGGCGCTCACGCGCCAGGCGAGCACGAGCCCGATGGCGCCCACGAATGCGGGGGTCGCCCAGGCGGCGGTGACCGCGCCGAGCACATCGCTCTCGAAGAGGCTACCGGTGAGCGTCCAGGCCGCCCAGAAGAGCACCAGGAGCGTAATCGTCCACGCGAAGCCGCCGCCGCGGCTCCGCACGCGCAAGCCGAGCGCTCCGGCCACGAGTGCGAAGACCGTCGCGCTCGAGGCGTCGGCGAGTCGGCGATGGAGCTCGAACCGGGGCGCCCCCGCGTCGGCGCCCGCCGCCTCGAGGGTCCGGACGCGCCGCGTCAGGTCGGTGAGCGTCTGCTGCTGCGGCCGGGCGAGGGTCTCCTCGGGGCTCGACTCCAGGGGGAAGGGGAGCGCGATCGACGCGGTCGTCGAGCGACCGCCGTCGGGCGCCGTCACCTCTGCCTCGTCGAGCGTCCAGGTGCGCACCGTGGCGTCCCACGTCCCCGCGGGCGCCGCCACCATCGAGCCGTCGGGGCGGATCACGAGCACGCCGCTCAGTTCGGCGCGCGTCGGGTCGCTCCCCGCCGCGCGGAGCCGCGCCGCGAAGAACACCCCCTCGCCGGGAACCTGGAAGGCGACGTCGGTCTGGGTGGCGGTCGGCGGGCGCGCGTAGAGGAAGCCCTGGATCTGCCGTTGGTAGGCCGCCTCGCCGGCGGGCTCGAGCCAGCCGTTGTTCACGACCGCGACGCCGGAGACGAGCGCCCCCGCCGCCACGATCGGCCACAACAGGCGCAGCGGCGGGACGCCACCGGCGTACGCGGCGCGCAGTTCGGCGTCCTTCGCCAGGCGGCCCGAGGCGAGCAGGATCGCGAACACCACCGCGATCGGCAGCGTGAGGTGCAAGAACCACGGGGCCTTGAACGCGAGCAAGCGGACGATGGCGAGCCCGCTCGCGCCCTGTTCGACCAGGAAGCGTGCGAGCACCGACAGGAAGTCGATGGAGAGCATGAGGCAGAGTCCCGCGATGCCCAGGACGTACAAGCCCGACGACTCCCGGAGCACGTACCGAGCCAGCCGCGGGATCACACGAGAGTCTACCAAGGCGACCGTGAGGAGCCGTGGTCTCGTTCGCC
>JACCWH010000024.1 GCA_013697735.1 Trueperaceae bacterium
GGTGAGATCAAGCGGCGAAGCTCCTGACGCACGACGCGATCGATGCGCTCGCGTCGGACATCCTGGAGCACGACGACGGCGAGCGCGACCAGCTGGCCGACCGACTGCTGGCGAACCAGCTCACGAACGACACGAGGCGTGCGTTGGACGGGCCGGACGCCTCCCGACAATACGGAGCACCTGATGGACGCCCTGGAGAAGGGGATGGTCGACGCCGAGCCGGTCGTGCAATTGGCCATGAATTTCTGCGCTGGGCAGATCGGCATCCTCGAGCCGGAATATCGTTCGAGGTGCATCGCACTCGGAGAAGGGGTCGGGCTCTACAAGGACGAGATCGTTCGGAAGAACTGCGTGCCGTCGTATCTCCCGTATTCATCGCCATCGAAGTCGCGAAGCGGGAGCGTTGAGCGCAGCACGACCCCACGGCTCGACACGACCGCCGAGATGCACGTCGCCGCAATGCGCGCATCGCGCGAGGGGTCGGCGCATCAGTCGGCAGCGGCGAGCCCCGCGCGCCACTGCCGCCTGAGCACGATCGAGGCGAGCGCGGCGCCCGGGATCAAGGTGGCGTAGGCGAGGAGCATGGCGGGGCCGATGCCGATCGCCTCCTGCAGCGCGCCCACACCGATGTAGAGGATGCCCGCGATGCCCCACGTGAACCCCATCATGAAGCCGGAGGCGGCGCCGACCGCGTCCGGGGCGAGGTCTTGCGCGGCCACGACCATGAGCGGCAACCCCGCGTTGACGGCGGCGCCGGCGAGCGCGACCGCGGCGTAGTACGCAAGGGAGCCGGGCGTGAGCACGAACAGCGCGGCGAGCGGTACGAGCGCCGCGAGCATGCTGCCGCTGATCAGCAGCTGTCGCGGCGCGCGGCGCTCGAGCGCCCCGGCCACGATGCCCCCCGTACCCGCGGCGAGGCTGAACACGGCGAGCGAGGTGAAGATCACGGCACTGTCGGTGGCGAGTCCGCGCTGCGACACGAGCCACAGCGGCATGGCGTTCACGAAGGTGGCGTAGGAGATGGAGCGGAGGATCCCGCTCGCGCAGAGGAGCCCGACCGGGCCGCGCAGCAACGAGACGTCGAGGTACTTGACCTTGGTGCCGCGCGGCGGCCGTGTCTGCTGCGGCACGAGCCACATCATGGCCGCCCCGCCGAGGAGCCCCGGAAGCATCAGCAGCGGGCTGAGGTCGAGACGCCCGGTCATGAGCAGCGCCCCGATCACGAGCGGTCCGACGGCGAGGCCGACCGTCCCGCCGGCACTGAAGATCGCCATCACCAGCCCTTTGCGATTCCCCCCGATGCCCCTGGCGATACCGGTACCGGCGGGGTGGAACGCGGCCGACCCGAGCCCCCCCACGAAGAGGAGCAGGAAGAGGAGGGGGAGCGAGGGCGTGACCGCCATGAAGCTGAGGAGGACGGAGTTGGTCATCACGCCGAGCGCTCCCACGCGGCGGCGGCCGAAGGTGTCGGCGAGCGACCCGAAGAGCGGCTGGGTGACCGAGGAGCTGAACGAGAGCGTCGCCACGAGCGCGGCGAGGATGGTCTCGCTCAGGCCGAAGCGCACCTGCAGGGTGGGGAGGAGAGCGGCGAGCATGCCGCCGAAGGCGTCGTTCGTGGCGTGTACGACCACGAGCAAGGTAGAGACGCCGATCGCGGTGCGAGCGCCCGTGCGAGCGGCGGTGGACACGTGGGGCAGTCTACCCATGCGCGAGGGATCGGAAACGCTCGCGCGGCACGCTGTGGTGGTCACTCCACCTGAGAGCGCCGGAGGGGGGTCACGTAGACCGTCTTCTGCTGCGCGAACGACACGGCGCCGGCAGGGGCTCCCTTCGAGCGCCAGACGTGCTTCTTGTGCGTGTAGTCGACCGGCACGTTGTCGCTGCCGCCGGCGTCGGAGTGCCCGGCCGCGAGTTGCGCGGCGAAGAGGACCGTGTCGAACGGCACCTCCTGCCCGCGCGCTCGAATCACCACGTGCGCACCGTGGTAGCCCTGGGCGTGGAGCCAGAGGTCGTCGCTGCGGCCGATTCGGAAGGTGACGACGTCGTTCTCGCGCGCCGAGCGACCGATCACGATCTCGAATCCGTGCGGGCCGATCACGCGGATGCCGGGAACGCTCTCGCGGCGCACGGCGGGGCGCGCCGAGTCGGGGCCGAGCGCGTGGAGGGTCTCCTCGCTCGCCTCGCCGAGTCCGGCCTCGGCGGCGAGCACCTCGTCGTACTCGCGCCGGACGCGATCGTGCTGCTCGAGGGCTCGCTCGGCGCGCGCTTCGCGCTTACGGGCCTGCTCGTAGCGCTTGCGGGCGTTCGCTGCCACGTCGATGGCGGGGTCGAGCCGCACTTCGATGGCGTCGCCGTCGAACCCTTCGAGCGTCACCCGCTCGTTGCCGCGCGGCGGGAGCGCGTGCGCGTGCGCGAGGAGCAGGTCGCCCTCGGAGCGGAGTCGGGCGGCGTCGTCGGCTGCCGCGAGCGCCTTCTCCGTGTCGGCGAGCCGCCGCTCGAGGAGCGTGCGGCGGCTCGCGAGCGCCCGCCGCGCGCTCGCCTCGAGCGCCTCGCGGCGCGTGCGCGCCCGCTGGGATGCGGGGTCGAGGGGAGCGGCGCGCTCGGCATCCGCCTCCGCGACCGCGCCGGCGGGATCGGCGACGAGCCGCGCGAGCGCGTCGACGGCGGCGTCGAGCGCCGCGCCCTCGAGGGCTGCGGCGGGATCGACACCGGCGAGGTGCGCCCAGGCTCGCGTGAGGACCGTGCCGACGCCATCGATCCGTCCGAATGCACGATTCAGGGGGCGGCCGCGGAGCGCGCTGGCGAGCACACGCTCGTCGGTCGCTCTCGGGTCGAGCTTGTCGTAGGGCGGGGGCGGGCGGTACGGCAGGCCGGCGAGGAGCTGGCGGTGGCGGTTGCGCGCGGCGCCCACCTCGCGGTGGACGGCGACGATGCGCTCGTCGGCGTCGAGCAGGAGCGCGTTCGCGTTGCGGCCGGTGAGCTCGATCATCAGGTCGATGCCGGCGACCGGGACGAAGCCGTCGCTCGCTCCGAAGCGCAGCACGAAGCGGCGGTCGAGCGCGAACTGTTCGACCCCCACGAGCGGTCCCGAGGCGCGTGCGTGGAGCGCGCGCGCGAACGAGGTGCTCGGCCCCTGGCTGTCACTCGGCATCTCGCCGAGCACGGCGCGCGGAGCGCTCGGGTGGAGCACGATCCACAGGGCGTCGCTGGGCACGAGTGGGAGCACGAGGGTGGCGTCGTCGAAGAAGCGCCACGCGAGGCGCTCGACCGGCAGTCGAGGTGCCAGCCGCGCGAGCTCGGCCGCGATCAGGAGGCCTTCCACGTCAGTGGGGCATGGGCGTCAGTTCAGGACGCGGTCGTGCCCGCCGAGGGCGGCTCGCGCCCACTCGACGTGCCGCTGGAGCGGGAGCCGCCATTCGCTCCCGGGTTCGGTGTGCTCGAGTGCGGCCACGGCGTGATGCAGCACGCGCTCGGCGCTCGACTCGCCCTTCTGGGCGTAGACGTCGGCGAGAACCTGGTGCGCCGCGAGCCACGACGCATCGCCGATGCTCGAGGCGCTGATCGCCTGCTCGAACCAGCGCACGGCGTCGTCGAGTCGGTAGTACTCGAACGCGAGCGAGCCGAGCACGAGGCAGCCGGTGGCGGTGGCCCCCATCTCGAGCGCCTGCTCGGCGAGCGACTCGGCCGAGTCGAATTCACCCATCTTCAGGCGGACGTCCGCGAGATCGGCGACGGCTTCCGGGCGGTGCGGGTAGGCGGGATCGGAGACGACCTCCTCGAGCATCGCCTCGGCCTCGGAGAGGTGATCGGATTCGCTCAGCGCGAAGGCGGCCTCGTGCTGCGCGTAGGCTCGGTGGTCGGCGGGGGCCACCTCGATGGCTTCGCGCAGCGCCGCCACGGCCTCGTCGAAGCGGCCGATCGCGGAGAGCGCCTGCCCCATGGCGTAGGCGAGGGAGAAGGTCGGCACCTCCACGGGATCGAGCGAGCGAGCGTGCACGAAGAGCTCCACGGCGCGGTTGGGATTGCCGGCGTCGAGGTGGGCTCGACCCTCCACGTAGCGCATGGTGGCGCGGTCATCGGGGCCGAGCCGATCTTCTTCGACACGCGCGAGCGTGGCGATCACGTCGGCCGTGTTGCCGAGCTCGAGCAGGCAGCTCGCGTGGCTCACGAGTTCTGCGTCTCGCTCTTCGGCGGGGGCCGCCTCCACCGCGCGGAGGTACGCCGCCGCGGCGGCGTCCCAATCGCCGAGGGTCTCGTACGACTGCCCGAGGAGCGACCAGCGACGCCAGACGAGGTAGGCGGGCAGCGACGCCTCGTCGAGCGCCTCGAGGCGACGCGCCGAACTCTTCGCCGCACCGACGGCGAGGAGTGCGGAGGAGGCGTGGTAGACGGCGATCGGGTTGTCTCCCGTGGTCGCCAGCCGGAGGCCCCGTTTGACGTCGGAGACGCCACCACCACGGTAGGCCGCGAACTCCCAGAAGAGCGCCTGGTAGAGCGGGTGCTCCACGAGGTTGGGGTCGCAGCCGACGGCCGACTTCAACGCGGGACCGCCGTTCTCGAGCCCCTCCTCGCCGTAGAGCGCGTAGACGGCGGCGAGGTGCAGCCAGTACTGCGCCTGCGCGGCCGGCGGCCGCGGACGGCGCGCGGCGTTCTCGAGGAGCGTGAAGGCGACGTCGTACCGCCCCTCCGCGAGCGCGCGCTGGGCCGGCTCGAGTTCCGCCAGGGACGAACGCCGGAAGATCACGAGATCACGCTATCACGCCTCTCATGTGTCGGGGAGGCGCGTTTCACAAGAAACCAACCGTCCTCGGCCCGAACCCGGTTTCGGCGACCGGGCGGAGGCGGTGGAAGCTCTCGAAGCGCAGTCGCCGCGGGAAACGGCGCATGAACTCGAGTACCGACAACGCCTGCGACCGATGGCACGCCATGGCGGCGAGCTTCGTCTCGATCCACGCGTCGACCTCGACCACGTGCGTGGGCGAGAGGTGGAGGCTCCGGATCTCGTCCGCTCCCAGGAAGCCCGAGCGTGCCACGCCGCTGAACGGCGACTCGGCCGCGTAGGCGTAGAGCCGCACGTCGCGCTCGGCACCGAGGAGGTCGAGCGCCGCCGCCACCACCCGGTAGGTGGCGACGTGATCGGGGTGCCCGTTCGATCCGCTCGGACCGAAGGAGACGATGGCGCGTGGTGCCACGCGATCGATCTCCGCCGCGACGCGCTCGGCGAGTTCGGTCGTCGGGATCGCTGCCAACCCGGCGTGGAGTGCGATGCCGCGGTCTGCGTCGGGGACGAAGTCGTGTTCGTCCCAGATGGTCACGTCGGACACGCCGAGGGTCGCGAGCGCGGCGCGGAGCTCCGCCTCGCGCAACGCTCCGAGTTCGTCGGGGCGGGCGAGTCCGAGCGAGCGGCCGGAGCGGCCCCGCGTGAGGTGGAGCGTCGCCGTGCGGCGCCCCGCATCGGCGAGCTTCGCCAGGAGCCCACCCACTCCGAAGACCTCGTCGTCGGGGTGGGGGACGATCACCATCAGGTCGCTGTCCACGTGAGCGACGATACCGCGGCGGCGTCTCGGCGTCAGTTCGTCGCCGGCGGCGGCGCGCGGCGCGTGCTGAAGGTGAAGCCGCCGGCACCGGCGTCCACCACCACCGTGTCGCCGGTCTCGACCTCACCGCCCAGGAGGCGCTTGGAGAGCGGCGTCTCGATCGTCCCCTGGATCGCGCGCTTGAGCGGCCGAGCGCCGAAGACCGGGTCGAATCCGACGCGCGCGAGCTGCGCGAGTGCGGCGGGCGTGACCTCGAGCTCGATCCGCCGCTGGGCGAGTCGAGCGCGCAAGCGTTCGAGCTGGATGATGGCGATCCGCTCGACCTGCTCCTGGCCGAGTGCGTGGAAGACGATGATGTCGTCGACGCGGTTGAGGAACTCCGGCCGGAACTGCGCCTGCAGGAGGCCGAACACCGTCGCCTTGATCCGTTCGGCATCCTGACCGCTCCGAGACGCCTCCAGGATCTGCGGCGAGCCGACGTTGCTCGTCATGATCACGACGGTGTTGCGGAAGTCGACCGTGCGCCCGTGGGAGTCGGTGAGGCGACCGTCGTCGAGGAGTTGCAGCAGCGCGTTGAACACGTCCGGGTGCGCCTTCTCGATCTCGTCGAAGAGGAGCACGGCGTACGGCTTGCGGCGCACCGCCTCCGTGAGCTGCCCCCCCTCCTCGTAGCCGACGTACCCCGGAGGGGCGCCGATGAGCCGCGCTACGGTGTGCTTCTCCATGAACTCCGACATGTCGAGCCGGATCATGTGCTCCTCGCTGTCGAACAACTCGGCCGCGAGCGCCTTGGCGGTCTCGGTCTTCCCCACCCCGGTCGGCCCCAGGAAGATGAATGAGCCGATGGGCCGGTCCGGATCGGCGAGGCCCGCGCGGGAGCGACGAATGGCATCGGCAACGGCAGTGATCGCCTCGTCCTGGCCGATCACCCGGCGGTGCAGCGACTCCTCGATGCGCAGCAGCTTCTCGCGCTCGCCCTCCATGAGACGTGCGAGCGGGATGCCCGTGGCCCGCGAGACGACCGCCGCGACCTCGTCCTCCCCCACCTCGAGGCGCACGTAGCGAGCGCCGTCGAGCTTCCCCTTCAGGTCGGCGATCCGACGCTCGAGCTGCGGGAGCTCCCCGTAACGGAGCTGCGCGGCCTTCTCGAGGTCGTAGTCGCGTTCGGCCGCTTCGATCTGCGTGCGGACGCGGTCGAGGCTCTCCGTGGCGCCCTTGAGCTCCTCGTGGACGCTGCGCTCGGCCTCCCAGTCGCTCGTCGCACGGTCGACCTGGTCCTGGATGGCGCGCAGCTCCTCCTCGATGCGCAAGCGCCGGTGGGCAGCCTCCTGATCGTCGTCGTTCTTGATCGCCTGCGCCTCGATCTCGAGCTGGAGCTTGCGCCGCCGGAGCACGTCGATCTCCTCCGGCAGGCTGTCGAGCTGCACGCGGATGCGGCTCGCCGCTTCGTCGATGAGATCGATCGCCTTGTCGGGGAGCTGGCGGTCGGCGACGTAGCGATGCGAGAGCGACGCGGCGGCCACGATGGCGTTGTCGGTGATGTCGACGCCGTGGTGGAGCTGGTACTTCTCCTTGAGGCCGCGGAGGATGCTGACCGTCTCCTCGACCGTCGGCTCGTCGACGACGATGGGCTGGAAGCGCCGCTCGAGCGCGGCGTCCTTCTCGATCTGCCGGTACTCGTTCAGCGTGGTGGCGCCGATCATGCGGAGTTCGCCGCGCGCGAGCGGCGGCTTGAGCATGTTGCCGGCGTCGACGGCGCCCTCGGCCTTACCGGCGCCCACGATCGTGTGGAGCTCGTCGATGAAGAGCACGACCTCCCCCTTGGAGGCGGTCGTCTCCCCGATCACGCCCTTGAGTCGCTCCTCGAACTCACCGCGGTACTTCGCGCCGGCGAGCAGGCTCCCCATGTCGAGCTGGATCACGCGCTTCCCCTGCAGGCCCTCGGGGACGTCCTTGTTGACGATGCGCTGCGCCAGGCCCTCGGCGATGGCGGTCTTGCCGACGCCTGGCTCGCCGATCAGGACGGGGTTGTTCTTCGTACGTCGCAGCAGGATCTGGATGGTGCGACGGATCTCCTCGTCGCGGCCGATGACGGGGTCGAGGCTGCCGTCGCGCGCGCGCTGCGTGAGGTCGATGCCGTAGCGCTCGAGCGCCTCGAAGCTCGACTCGGCGGTCCGGCTCTCGACCTGCTTGCCGCCGCGAATCTCCTGGGCAGCAGCCTCGAGCGCCTCGGCGTCGGGCAGCGTCGCGAGCGCCTCCTTCGCCGTGGCGCGCAACGCCACGAGCAGCGTGTCGGCAGCCACGAACCGGTCGCCCCAGCGGCGGGCGACCTCGTCGGCGCGCTCGAAGGCGGTGGCGACGGCCGGGGCCATGTACTGGGCGTCGGAGCCACTGACCTTCGGCAGGCGAGCGAGCGCCGTGTCGAGTGCCGCGTTGATCTGGCCGACGCTGCCGCCGGCGCGCTCGACCACGCGTGCAGCGGGGCCGGCGGGATCGGCGAGCAGCGAGCGCGCGATGTGCAGGGGCGCGACCGACTGATGCCCGCGCGTGCGAGCGATCTGCTGGGCGCTGGCGACGAGCTGCACGGTGGTTTCGGTCAAACGCTCCGCATCCATGACCAGATGCTAAAACTTGAGCGTAGTCATGTCAAGTTTATTGCTTACGTATCCTTGAACGCACCCACCAGCGCCGTGATCGACACCGGGCGTCGGCGCCACGCGGCCCGATCACGTATCCTTGAACGCCCCCACGAGCGCCGTGATCGACGCCTTGGCGTCGCCGAAGAGCATGCGCGTGTTCTCGCGGGTGAAGAGCGCGTTCTCCACGCCCGAGAAGCCCGGGTTCATCGAGCGCTTCAGCACGAACACCGTACGGGCACGATCCACCTCCACGATCGGCATGCCGAAGAGCGGCGAATCGGGGTCCTCTTTCGCAGACGGGTTCACCACGTCGTTCGCACCGATCACGATGGCGACGTCGATGCTCTCCATCGACGGATTCACGTCGTCGGGCTCGACGAGCGCTTCGTAGGCGACGTTCGCCTCGGCGAGCAACACGTTCATGTGCCCGGGCATCCTCCCCGCCACCGGATGGATGGCGAAGCGCACCTCGGCGCCGATCGCCTCGAGCTGGTCGGCGAGCTCCTTCACCGCGTGCTGCGCCTGCGCCACCGCCATGCCGTACCCGGGGACGACCAGCACCGAACGCGCGGCCTCGAGCACGAAGTAGGCGTCCTCGGCCGAGATGGGCTTGGCCTCCCCCGTCACCTCCGCACCCGCCACGCCCGTGGGCGCACTGCCGAAACCGCTGAAGAGGACGTTCGCCAACGACCGGTTCATCGCTTTGCACATGATCTGCGTGAGGATGAGCCCGGAGGCGCCCACGAGCGATCCCGCGACCACGAGCACGTTGTTGTCGATCACGAAGCCGGCGGCGGCGGCGGCGAGTCCGGAGTAGCTGTTGAGGAGCGCCACCACGATCGGCATGTCGGCGCCGCCGATCGGGATCACGGCCAACACACCGAGCGCCAGCGCTCCGAGGAGGAGCAGCGCGAACGCCAGGCCCACGAGTGGAAGCCCACCGGCGGCGAGCGCGTCGAACACAACCCACGCCCCAGCAAGCGCCACGAGCGCGAGCAGAGCGGCGTTCAAGACCTGCTGACGATCGAAGCGGATCGGCGCACCCGAGATCCGTTCGGAGAGCTTCGCGAACGCGACCACGCTGCCGGTGGCACAGAGCCCGCCGATCACGACCGTGACCACCACCGCGAACGCGGTCACGCCCTCGGCGTCTGGGGTCCGCAGGTACTCGGCCCACCCCACCAGCATCGACGCGACGCCGCCAGAGCCGTTGAAGAGCGCCACCATCTCCGGCATCTGCGTCATCTGGACCCTGCGCGCCGCCACCGCGCCGACGCCGGCGCCGATCACGAGACCCACGACGATCCAGGAGTAGTCGAGGCCACCCGCGGCGAGCGTGGCGACGACCGCGACGAGCATGCCGAGCGCGGAGACGCGGTTGCCACGGCGCGCGGTCTCCGCCCGACCGAGCATCTTCAGCCCCAGGATGAACAGGACCGACGCCACGATGTACGCGAGCGTCTGCCACGTCTCCATCGCGTCAGCCCTTCCCGCGCCTGAACATCGCCAGCATCTTGTCGGTCACGAGGTATCCGCCGACCACGTTCACGGTCGCGAAGGCGACCGCGAGCACGCCCAGCGCGGTCGCGAATCCTCCGAGCCCTTCACCGGCGACCACGAGCGCGCCCACCACCGTGATGCCGGAGATGGCGTTCGCGCCCGACATCAGCGGCGTGTGGAGCTGCGATGGGACCTTGGTGATGAGTTCCAGACCGAGGAAGACCGCCAGCACGAACACGAACACCAGGAGGATGCTCACGGTGTGCTCCCTTCGAGAGCCGTGCGCACGGCCTCGCTCCTGACGACGCCGTCGGCGGTGAGGAGCACCCCGTCGACGATGGGATCGTCGTCGGGCCCGCGCAACACGCCGTCGTCGAACGCGTGCGTCACGAGGTGGAAGAGGTTGTTGGCGTACATGAGGCTGGCGTCGCGCGCGACCTTGGCCGGCATCGGGTGCGATCCGATGATGCGCACGCCCCCCGTGGTCACCACCTCTTCGCCCGCGACGGAGCCTTCGACGTTCCCGCCGCTCGACGCCGCGAGATCGACCACCACGGATCCCGGGCGCATGCCGTCGATCTCGCGCGCGCCGAGCAGGCGCGGCGCACGCCGGCCGAACACCTGCGCGGTGGTGATCACCACGTCGGCGCCCGCGACCACCTTCGCCATCTGCTCGCGCTGCCGCTCGAGCTGCTCGGCCGTCAGTTCGCGGGCGTACCCCCCCTCCGTCTGCCCGGTCTCGCCCACGTCGAAGGTCACGAAGCGACCGCCGAGGGAGCGGACCTGCTCCTCGACCACCGGCCGCGTGTCGTAGGCGTCGACACGCGCACCGAGACGCTTCGCGGTCGCGATCGCCTGCAACCCGGCGACGCCGACGCCGATCACGAAGACGCGGGCCGGCGCGATCGTACCGGCAGGCGTCGTCATCATCGGGAAGGCCTTGTCGATGCGCTCCGCCGCGAGGAGGACCGCCGCGTAGCCCGCGAGGCTCGCCTGGCTCGACAGCGCGTCCATCTTCTGCGCGATCGTGGTGCGCGGCATGAGCTCCACGCACAGCGAGCGCAGCCCGCGCTCGGCGAGGGCGCGGACCAGATCGTGCTGGAAGAAGGGATCGAGGAAGCCGGCGACGATCGCCTCCGGGCGCAACGAGGTGAGCGCCTCCACGGCCGGCGGCGCCATCACCAGCACGAGGTCGGCGGTGCTCGCCGCGTCATCGTCGACGATCGCTCCGGCACGTTCGTACTCGGCGTCGGCGAGCCGGAGCGGCTCGCCGTACCCGCGCGGGAGGCGCACCTCGTGACCCGCCTGCACGAGGCGCTCCACCACCGCCGGGACGAGCGCGAGCCGGCGCTCGGGGGCGGGGGTGGCCAGCGCCGTCACGTTCATGCCCGTTAGTGTTGCACGACACACGCGCCGGAGCCGCCGACGTACCGCGCGCACGACGCCCTCCGGGCCGTCTCCGAGCGATGGACCGCGAGCGTCGCGCTGGGCTATGGTGCGGCGCGTGAAGCACATCGGTGTCCTGACGAGCGGCGGCGACGCACCCGGCATGAACGCCGCCATCCGCGCCGTGGTCCGGACGGCCATCCACGAAGACATCGAGGTCTCCGGCATCTATCGCGGCTACCAAGGACTCATCGACGGCGAACTCCGACCCCTCGGTGCGCGCAGCGTTGCGAACATCATCCAGCGCGGTGGAACCATCCTCCGAACCGCGCGCTGCCAGGCCTTCTTCACCGCCGAAGGGCGCGCCCGCGCCGCCGAGACGCTGCGCGAGAACGGCGTCGATGCGCTCGCGGTCATCGGCGGCGACGGCACCTACCGCGGCGCCGCCCTGCTCGCGCAGGAGCAGGGTATCGAGGTGGTCGGGATCCCGGGCACGATCGACAACGACATCTACGGAACCGACGTCTCGATCGGCTTCAATACCGCCATCAACATCGCCCTCGACGCGGTCGATCGCCTGCGAGACACGGCTGCGAGCCACGAGCGGCTCTTCCTGGTCGAGGTGATGGGGCGCTCCTCCGGCGCCATCGCGCTCTACGTCGGTGTCGCCGGCGGCGCGGAAGCGATCCTGATGCCCGAGATCCCCGTCGACCTCGACCAGGTGGCCGACTCCCTCGTCGCGGCGCAGACGCGTGGCAAGACCTCGTCGGTGGTGGTGGTCGCCGAGGGCGCCGTGGAGGGGGGAGCCATGGCCGTGCAACGCGCCATCGCCGAACGCTGCGGGTACGAGGCCCGCACAACGATCCTCGGTCACGTGCAGCGCGGCGGCTCCCCGAGCACGCGCGACCGGGTCCTCGCCTCGCGCCTCGGCTACACCGCCGTGAAGCGACTCCAAGCGGGCGAGCACGGCGTGATGGTCGGCATCGACAAGCGTGGCACCGTCACCGTGCCCCTGCAGGACGTCTGGACCAAGACGAAGGAGATCGACTGGGAGCTCGTCGAGATCGCGCACGTGCTCGCCGTCTGACGCGCTGCCGCCGAGTCCTCCGCTCTCTACGCGCTACTCCCGCCAGCGGACGCGGACGTACGAATTGCGCCCGCTCTGGAAGACGAAGTCCGGCCGCGCACGCAGGTCGAGGGTTGCGCTCCGGTCGAGGATCGGTTCGCCGTCGATGCGGAGGCCGCGGTTGTCGATGAGCCGCCGCGCCTCCCCCTTGCTCTTGGTGAACCCGACGCGCACCGCCAGCCCGGCAGCGTCGATCGTTCCCTCGGGCGCCGCCCCGGCGTCGAGCTCCACCACCGCGACGTCGTCGGGGATGCCCCCCTTCGCGATCCGGTCGTAGCGCCGTTCGGCTTCGGCGACGGGCGCCTCGCCGTGGTAGCGACGCACGAGGTCCCGCGCCAGCACGCGATGCGCCCCCACGGGATCCTCCAGCCCGAGCGTCTCGAACGGGGCGACGTCGAGATCGGTCGTGAGGGTCACGAACTTCGCGAGCAGCGCGTCCGGAATCTGCATCACCTTGGCGAACATCGTCTCCGGCGGTTCGCTGATGCCGATCGCGTTCCCGAGACTCTTCGACATCTTCTCCACGCCGTCGGTCCCCTCGAGGAGTGGCACCGTGAGCGCGACCTGAGGCTCGAGCCCGTAGGCGCGCTGCACGTCGCGCCCCACGAGCAGGTTGAAGAGCTGATCCGTACCGCCGAGCTCGACGTCGGCGCCCACCGCCACGGAGTCGTAGGCCTGCGCCAGTGGGTAGAGGAACTCGTGCAGGCTGATCGCCGTGCCGGCGGCGTGACGCTTCGTGAAGTCGTCGCGCTCGAGCATCCGCGCGACCGTGGAGCAGCCGGCGAGCCGGATCAGCTCCGCGAAACCGAGCGGTTCGAGCCACTCGGAGTTGTGCCGGATCTCGAGGAGCGCCTCGTCGGTGCGCAGGACCTTCGACGCCTGCGCGACGTACGTCTCACCGTGCGCGCGCGTCTCCTCGAGCGTGAGCTGCGGGCGCGTCTTCGAGCGTCCGGAGGGATCGCCGATGGTCGCGGTGAAGTCGCCGATGATGAGCACCACGAGGTGGCCGGCGTCCTGGAACTGCCGCAGCTTGCGCAGCGGCAGCGTGTGGCCGAGGTGGAGATCGGTCGACGACGGATCGACCCCGAGCTTCACGCGCAGCGGCACGCCGCGCTCACGAGCGCGTGCGAGTCGCGCCTCGAGTTCCCCGGCGGGAACGAGATGCTCGACGCCACGACCGATCGCTCCGAGTTCGTCCGTCCCTACGCTCGACACCCTGGCCTCCTCGGACCGTCCGTCGTGCGCAGCGGCGCCCGCCCGGGACGGGCGCGTGAGTCTATCACGTGCCTGAGGCGCCCTCGGAGCGTGCTAGCGTACGACCCCATGGACCGGATCCCACGCTGCGCGTTCGTCATCTTCGGCGTCACCGGCGACCTCGCAGCGCGCAAGCTCCTCCCCGCGCTCTACGCCCTCCATCGCAGCGGCCGCATCCACGAGGAGGCGGTGATCGTCGGCTACGCACGGAGCGACCTCGACGACGACGCTTTGCGCGAACGCCTCGGCGCAGCGCTCCGCGAGCACGTCGACGATTTCGACGCGCGCTCCTGGACGGACCTCGAAGCGCGCATCCACTTCGTCCGCGGCGAGTACGACGGCCCGGACGGCTATGAGCGACTCGCGGCGAAGCTCGACGAACTCGGCCCCGGCGACCATATCTACTACACCTCGACGCCACCGGAGACCTACGAGTCGATCGTCCACGGCCTGGCCTCCGCGGGGCTCCCGCGCGGCGAGGGCGGATTCCGCCGGCTCGTGATCGAGAAACCGTTCGGGCACGACCTCGCCTCCGCACGATCGCTCAACGCCACGCTGCTCGACCACTTCGACGAGTCGCAGGTCTTCCGGATCGATCACTACCTCGCGAAGGAGACAGCGCAGAACCTCGCCGTGCTGCGCTTCGGCAACGCCTTCTTCGAGCCGGTCTGGTCGAGCCGCTACATCGATCACGTCCAGATCACCATGGCGGAGCAGATCGGCATCGAGGGGCGCGGCGACTTCTACGAGTCTTCTGGCGTCGTGCGCGACGTCTTCCAGAACCACCTGCTCCAGCTCCTCGCACTCGTGGCGATGGAGCCCCCCGCGAGCTTCTCCGATGCCAATGCCGTGCGCGACGAGAAGGTCAAGGTGCTCCGGGCGCTCTCGTGCCTCTCTCCCGAGAACGCCGTGCTGGCGCAGTACGTCGGCAGCGAGGGCGTCCTCGGGTACCAGCAGGAGGAGGGCGTCGCACGCGACTCCCGCACGCCCACCTACGCAGCCGCCGCGTTCGAACTCCGCACGTGGCGCTGGGCCGGCGTACCGTTCTACGTCCGCTCCGGGAAGCGGCTCGAGGCGAAGGTCTCGGAGATCGTGCTGGTGTTCAAGACGCCGCCGCACGACCCCTTCGACGGCGTGAAGCCGCTCGCGGGTGACCGCCTCGTCCTCCGCCTCGTGCCGGACGAGGGCATCTCGCTCCGCTTCAACGCCAAGATCCCGGGGCAGGCGATGGACGTCGGCCGCGTGAGCCTCGACTTCGCCTACCGCGGTCACTTCGAGCGGCCCGTGCCCGACGCCTACGAAACGCTCCTCTTCGACATCCTGGCGGGCGACGCAACCCTCTTCATGCGCGCCGACGAGGTGGAGGCGCAATGGTCGGCGGTGGCGCCGCTCCTCGAGCTCGGGGACGCTCCCCCCGCCACCTACCCCGCCGGGTCGCTCGGCCCTGCCGAAGCGAACGCGCTGCTCGAGCGGGTCGGGCGTCGCTGGCACCGACCGGGGAGCGACTGACACCGTGGCGACGCTCGCGGTGCTCGGCGTGCCGATGGACCTCGGCGCCGGGCGCCGCGGTGTCGACATGGGCCCCTCGGCGCTCCGGTTGGCGGGGCTCGAGACCACCTTGCGCGACCTCGGCCACGACGTCGTCGATCACGGCAACATCGACGTGCCCGTCCCCGAGGCGCTCGACCCTCGCGTCCGACCGCGCTACCTCGTCGAGATCGCGGCGACCTGCCGCCGGACGGTCGAGGCGCTACGAGCGCTCCCGGAAGAGACCGTCCCGATCGTGCTCGGAGGCGACCACTCGGTATCGATGGGCTCCATCGCCGGTGTGCATCGTCGTGGCCGCACGGGCGTCCTCTGGATCGACGCTCACGGCGACCTGAACACACCGACGACGAGCCCGAGCGGGAACGTCCACGGCATGCCCCTCGCCCACCTCCTCGGCGAGGGGGATGCGCGCCTCCTCGCCACCTGGGGGGGCGGCGCACGCATCGCAGCCGACGACGTCGTCCTGCTCGGCGTCCGCTCGCTCGACGACGGTGAACGCGCGGCCGTGCACGCACGCGGCCTGCACGTGCGCACCATGTCCGACATCGACCGACGCGGAATGGCCGCCGTGGCGGAGGAAGCGCTCGCGCTGCTGTCGCACGTCGACGCGTTGCACGTCTCCTTCGACGCCGACGCGCTCGACCCGACGGTGGCCCCCGGGGTGGGCACGCCCGTTCCGGGCGGCCTCTCGTACCGCGAAGCACACCTGCTCATGGAGATCCTGGCCGAGAGCGGACTGGTCACGAGCGTCGATCTCGTGGAGATCAACCCCGTGCTCGACGTCTCGAACCGGAGCGCCCGCGTGCTGGTCGAGATGGCGGCGAGCCTCTTCGGTCGCCGCGTGCTCTAGCTCCTACGGGAGCAGGAGCGGCGCGACCACCGACTTCGTCGGCGCCGGGCCGCTCGACGACCCGGCACGCGCGCCGGCGAGCGCGATCCGCAACCGCGGCCACGCCACCTCCATGGCGGCGTCCCCGGCGGCGATCGCCAGCCCGGCGCGATCGAAGCGCAACCACGAGATCGGTGGCCGGGTCTGGACGTGCAGACGACCGCTGCGCTCGGGAGCGACCACCCCGTCGACCGACCAGGCGTCGACCGTGAGCGCGACCGCGCGCCCCAATCCCTCCCACGATCCGCTCGCGCGCGGCGCAGCGCCCGGGCGCACGCGGAACATGCCGCGCGTGGCGCGCCCCGCGCGACTGCGTAACGCGCGCCGCGCCACGCGCAGCGCACGCGAATCCACGACGTCGACGCCCACGCCGATACCGAGCGCGATGTCGACGTCGAAGTCGGCGAGCGTATCGAGCGGCACGGGTGTGCCGATCCCGCCGTCGATGAGGCGCCGCCCACCGATGTGCGCCGGCGCGAAGAGGCCCGGAAGCGACGCACTCGCCCGCAGCACCGGCGCGAGGGGCCCCTCCCGGAAGACGACGCGGCACCCGCTGTCGAGATCGGTCGCGACCACGGCAAAGGAACGCGACAGGTCGGCGAAGTGCCGCCCCTCGAGGAGCCGGTCGAAGTACGCCTCGAGCCGGTCACCGGCGAGGAGCGCGCCGCGGCCGACGCCGATGTCGACGATGTGGGGGAACACGTCGCGACGCCGTAGCCGTTCGGCGTCGAGGCGCATCGCCGACGGGCTCTTCCCCGCTGCCCAGAGCGCGCCGACGACCGCTCCGAAGCTGGTCCCCACCACGACGTCGGGCGAGACCCCGCCGCGCTCGAGCGACTCGAGCACCCCGATGTGTGCATACCCGCGCGCGCTGCCGCCGCCGAGCGCGAGACCGATTCGCGGACGGTCGATCGGCTCAGCGGGGGTCGCAGTGGGGGTCGCGGTGGGGGCGAGGGATGGAGCGGGGAGGAACGCACGATGCATGAGCCTGCACGCTACCGAGTCGGACGCGCCCCGTGGTGAGAAGCGTGCCACGTCGACGCGACCGGCGAGGCGTGGCACACTCGAGGCGTGATCCCCCGAGCGCTCGAGGTCGCGGTCGTCCACCACCGCACACCCACGATGCTGGCGCGCTGCCTCGAGGCGCTCGCCCGGCACGCCCCCGACGTCGACGTCCGCGTGGTGGACACCGCCTTCGACCCCTCGCTCCCGCGACAGCTCGACGGGATCCACCCGCGCGTGACGTGGACGGCCGCCCCGAACCACTCCCTGGCTGCGGCCGTGAACGCCGCACTCCGCCTCTCGCGCAAGCCGTTCCTCGTGCACATGAACGCCGACGTCTTCGTCGCGCCCCGGACGCTGGCCGATCTCCTGGCCGCTGCGTTGGCCGACGAGCGCATAGCGATGGCGGGGCCGCTCGCCCGCACGCCCGCCGGCCATGCGCAAGACCTGGGCGTTCCGTACCGCCTGCACTACGCGCGCCTCCGCTGGCAGGAACGCCACGCCGGAGGCGAAGCCGCCGCGGTGGACGTACCGTGGCTCTCTGGGTGCATGCAGCTCGTGCGCATGTCCGCCGTGCGGCGGGTGGGGGGCATGGACGCGAGCCTCCGCTTCTACAACGAGGACCTCGACTGGTCCCTTCGATTGCGGCGCGCCGGCTTCGGCCTCCGACTCGTGGCGACGGAGGTGGTGCACGAAGGCGGCGCCTCCACACCGAGCGGCACGCGCTTCCTCCTCGAGGGCCTCCGCGGCGGCTTCGTGGTCTCGCGCCGCTACACCCCGCCGGTGGTGCGCGCCGCGCACCGACTGGGGGTCCTCGCCGCCGCCGAGATCGCCGCCCGAACGGCGAGCGACGACGACGCACGAACCGCGTGGCGCGAGGTCGCTCGTCGCTTCAGGTCGGGTGAGCTCGAGCGCTCGGCGTTCGGTCCCACGCTCTCCGACCCGAGCTGACGCGCCGGCGCGTGCGCGGGGCGAGCGAGTCGGCGATGACGGACTCACGCACGCGTGGCAGCACGCTCGCGGGCGACGGTGAAGCCGAAGGCGTTCCCCGCGGGGAGCGGACGGCCCCACGCGTGCCCGCCCCAGCGCTCCGCGATCGACCTGACGATGTAGAGCCCCAAACCGGTCCCGCGCCCGGTCGCGCCATTGCCGCGGGTGTGGGGCGAGAAGAGCCGGTCGAGCACGTCGGCCTCGAGCGGTACGCCGGCGTCTTGGACCTCGATCGCGTACCAGCCGGGCCGGTCGCTCGCGGGCGTGGCGCTCACGCGCACGGTCGCGCGGGCCGGCCCATGGAGCGCAGCGTTCTCGATCAGATTCAAGAAGAGCTGCAGCAACTTGTCTGGATCGCACCAGACGTCGACGCCCGGGACGTCGATCGCCAGCGAGATACACCGCTCCTCGAGCCGGGAGGCGAGGAGGCTCTCTGCACGCTGCACGAGCGCTCGCACGGGGACCGACCGGGCATTCGGCGGTGCCACGTCGACGGTGAGATCGTCGAGGAGGCGCACCAACCGCTCGGCCTCCGCCTCCGCGCGCTCGAGGAACCGCTCGCGTTGCGCGTCGGGCATCTCGAAGCGCAACGCCTCGAGCACCGATCGGATGGTGGTCACGGGCGTCCTCAGTTCGTGCGAGAGCACCGCGAGCAGTTCGCGAGCGTCGGTGCGGGCGCGCCGCTCCGCGCTCACGTCGCGCAACACGAGTCCCCCCGCGAAGGGCGCGACCTGGAGCGTGCGGCCGCGCGTTTCGAGTTCCACGTGCTCGCCACTCAGGTAGGCTCGCTCCATCCGATGGTCGCGGAGCACGGAGATGAGCGGCGCCCCGATCGCGCGTTCCGCGTCCACCTGGAGGAGCGCCGCCGCGGCCCCATTGAGGGCGACCACACGGCCGTCGGCGATGCGCACGACGCCCTCGCGCAGCACGTCGAGCGCCGGGTCAGCCACGAGCATCGTCGGCGACGAGCCGATACCCCCGCCCGCGGACCGTCTCGATGCGCGCCGCACCGAGCCGCGCGCGCAACTGCGCCACGTGTTGATCGACCGTACGATCGGTCCCGACGAAATCCTCACCCCAGACGCGATCGAGGAGTTCGTTGCGGGTGAAGACGCGCCCCGGATGCGCGGCGATGCACGCGAGGAGCGCGAATTCTCGCCGCGTGAGTGGGACGCGCGCACCGTCGACGACCACGCGCTGCTCCTCGACGTCGACCACCAGCGCGCCGACGGTGAACCGTCGCGCGGGGTGGACCCGTCGCAACAGGGCGCGCATACGGGCGACGAGCTCCGCGGCGCTGAACGGCTTGACGAGGTAGTCGTCGGCGCCGGCGTCGAGTCCCTCGACGCGGTCGACCTCGCTCGCACGGGCCGTGAGCATGAGCACGGGTGTCGCCGCCGACGCTCCCGCGCGCAGTCGGCGGAGCCACGCGAGCCCGGAGAGGTCTGGGAGCATCCAATCGAGCACGATCGCGTCGGCCCGCTCCACCGCACGCCACGCGCTCGCACCGTCGCCCGCCTCGATCACCGCGAACCCTGCGCGTACCAGGTGGAAGGCGAGCAATTCGCGCACCGACGCGTCGTCCTCGACAACCAGGATGGTTGCGTTAGTCGCCACGGTGATCGTCCGCTCGCATCGCCCTCACGCACCCATGCTAGACGTCCCCATGTCAGGGGGCTGTCAGGGGTCGGGTCGGGCAGCCAGGCCGTACACGCTTCGGCCGATCGGGGGCGCAGCGGCGAAGCGCGTCCACGAGGGCGCGCTGACACGCGGATGACGAAAGGAGCGCACGCTGAGGCATGGTACAAGACACTATGAACGTGCTCGAACGCGATCTCCAGGAGGTCAACGCCAGCGGCGTGCGGATGCTCAGCATGGTGCGCGAGGGCGTCGGTCTCGCCCGCACCGCCCTGATCGACGCCGACGTCGACGCCGCCGAGCGCGCAATGCTGGGGGACGCGGGCGTGGACGCGCTGCAGCACGAGCTCGAGCAGCGCATCCTCACGATCATCGCGCGCCGGCAGCCCGCCGGGAAGGATTTGCGCTTCCTCGGGGCGATGTTCCAGTCGCTCGCCGACATCGAGCGGGCCGGCGACTACGCCGCCCACGTCGCCCGCGCGGCCGCCGAACTCGCGGCGGCGCCACCGCTCAAGAAGTACCTCGACATGAAGCGCATCCTCCTCGTGCTCGACGAGATGCTCGAGCGCACCATGCAGGCGATGGCCGACGGCGACGCCGACGCCGCACGCGCAGCGCTCGCCATGGACGACGAGATCGACGACCTCTACGAACAGATCCAACGTGAACTCCTGACCTACATGATGGCCGACGCCAACGCGATCAACACCGCGACCAAGCTGCTCGCCGTGGCCCGCTACCTCGAACGCTGCGGCGATCACATCGAGAACGTGAACGAGCACGTCATCTTCTGGCTCACCGGGCAACGAATCTGACGTCGTTCCGGGGGGCCGTACGTCCCGATCCCCGCTGGTAGCATCGAGCGTGATCGAGCTCCCCACGGCCGGCGACGCCGGAGCCCAGCGACCCAGCCACGTCCGCGGGGCGAGCGTCGGCTTCGACCTGCTGCGCATTCCCGGGCTCCGCGCGCTCGTACGCTGGCGCTACGCCCGTCTCCTCTTCCAGATTCCCCTGCTCGTGTTGGCGCTCTTCGTCGTGGCCGACGGCCTCACCGGACGGCAGCTCGCGCCCCGCAACGTCGCCACCACGAGCGTCTGGCTCCACTACCGCGGGTTCGTGGTCCTCGCGCTCGCGTTCGTCGGCAACGCATTCTGCGCCTCGTGCCCGCTGATGCTCACGCGCGGCCCCACGAGGTGGCTGAAGCGCGTGACGGGCGTCGAACGGCCGTGGCCGCGGGTGTTGCGCTCCAAGTGGCTCGTGATCGTGCTGCTGGTCGCGTTCCTCCTCTCCTACGAGATCTTCTCGCTCTGGAGCAGTCCCTGGCTCACGGCCTGGCTGGTGATCGGCTACTTCGGCGCCGCGCTCGCCACCGACACGCTCTTCCCCGCCGGAACGTTCTGCCGCTACGTCTGCCCGCTCGGAAACTTCAACTTCGTGCTGGCGCACACCTCGCCGAGCGTCATCGCCGCGCTCGATCACGACGTCTGCGCGCGCTGCGAGACGAAACCCTGCCTCCACGGCCGCGTCACGGACGACGCCTCGACCCGGGCGCAGTGGGAAGCGGCCGGGCTCCCCGTCGAGGGGTCGCGGCGCGCGAGCTTCGTGCCGCTCGACGAGGTCGTCCACCCCAACGGTCGCGGCGCCTTCCCGGGCTGCGAGACCGGGCTCTTCGTTCCCACCGTCACCTCCACGATGGACTGCACCATGTGCTTCAACTGCGTTCGGGCGTGCCCGTACGACAACGTCGCCCTCCGCGTTCGGGCGCCGTGGCGCGAGGCGGTGCGCGATGCGTGGGGAAGGCGGAGCTGGACGGCAGTCACCTTCATGGGCATCCTGCTCCTGTGGTGGGGGCTGCTGAACGCGTTGGCGATGATCGGGCCGTTCTTCGAAGTGGCGGCCGCGCTGAGCGCGCTCCTCGGCAGCCGGAGCGAGGCGCTCGTGCTCGTGGCGCTCTTCGCGCTCGTGAGCGCGGTCGGCCTCGCGCTCACGACGCTCACCTTCTGGCTCGGGGACCGGCTCGGCGGCGCGCGAGCGGGGCCGCTGCGCGCCGTGCGCCGCTGGGGGTCCGTCGCCGTCATCCTCGCCGTGGGGATCTGGACCGCCCACTACCTCTTCCACTTCCTCACCGGCGCCCTGCAGATCATCCCGGTCTTCGCGCACTTCTTCGAGTACCGCGGCTTCGCCGTCGACACGAACTGGCGCTTCGGCGCGCTGGTGCCGTCGAGCTGGCTCTTCTTCATCGGCGCTGGCATCGCGAGTCTCTACGGCTTCGCGGCCGCGGCGGCAGCGGCTGCCATCGCGCTCCGTGACTTCGGCGCTCGCGGCGTGTGGGCGATGTGGCCCGTGGGGCTCTTCGCCGTAGCGATCACGGTGGTGACGGTGCTGGTGATGGGGCAGCCGATGGAGATGCGCGGCACCCTGCTGGGGCCGGCGTCGTGAGGGGAGCCGCCTTCCGCGCCGTCGCCGTCGCGGTGGCCCTTGGCGTTGCGCTGGTCGTCGCGCTCCCCGTCGACGCTCGCGACGGCGGGGGCGCGCCCACCACCGCGCCGCCACCGTGCACGTACGGCGACGTCGTCGTGGCCGGTGACCTCCACGACGACCACGCCACGGTGATGCTCGACACGACCTTCCGGCTCACGAGCGACGCCGCTCCGCGCGACCTCGTGCCGGTGTCGGCGGCGGGGTTCGACTCGACCCACCTCGTGCGCGCCGTCGTGATCGACGATCTGCGCGCCCTGCGACTCGCGGCGGAGGCCGCTGGGCACGCGCTCGCGGTGCAGTCTGCCTATCGCTCCTTCGACTACCAACGCCAGGTCCATGCCGGCTGGGTGGCGGCGCTCGGCGAGGAGCGCGCACGCCGTGTGAGCGCTCGCCCCGGGCACTCCGAACATCAGCTCGGCACCGCCGTCGACCTACGCGACGCGCTCGGCCCGGCGCCTTGGGACCTCGACGACTGGGCAGCGACGCCCGCGGGGGCGTGGACCGCTGCCCACGCGCACCACTTCGGGTTCGTGATGAGCTACCCGGCCGGGAGCGAGCACGTCACGTGTTACGACTACGAGCCATGGCACTACCGCTGGCTGGGACGAGCGCTGGCGGAGCGCGTGCACGAGTCCGGGCTGCCGCTGCGCGGCTGGCTCCATGCGCGTGGACCAGCGGAGCCGGCGCCGTGATGCGCCGCGCCACGCTCGGCGTGCGGTGGTCATCGATCGCGCTCGCGTTCTGCCTCCTCGCGCTCGCGGGTGAACCGGTACGCGCGCACGCCACGCTCGTGCTCGGCGAGGTGACCCTGTCGCCCGACCCGCCCCTTCCGGGGGAGTCGTTCGTGGTGCGAGTGACGCTGCACGATCCCGCCATGGCGCCCATCGAGGACGCCGTGGTCTTCATCGAGGTGCGCGAGCAGCAACGCGCGACGGCCGAGCTCCCGCTGGCGTCGACGGAGAGACCCGAACTCCCCGACCCCGACCTCGAGGAGCGCCTCCTCGAGGTCGCTCCGGCGCGCTACGAGACCGAGATCGTCGTGGCCGGAACGGGCGAGTACCACCTGCTCGTGCGCGACCGGACGTTCGAGTGGGAGGAGGCGAACGCCTCCGTGCTCATCGAGGTGGGGGGCGCGGCCGTGGGGAGCATCCCGTTCATCCTCCCCCCCACCGCGATCGGACCGCGCAGCCTCTGGACCTGGCTGGTCTGGCTCGTGGGGCTCCCGATCGTGGCCGGCGTCGTGGTCACGGTGCTCGTCCTCACCTCCGGCCGCTCCCGTGGCGCGGCCGAGGAGGGACCGCCCCCCGCGTGAACCCGCTCGATCAGGTCTCGGGCACGATCTGGAACGTGGTCGCGGTCGTGCTCGGGACCTCGCTCGGCCTGGCGGTGCGCGGACGGCTCGACGCGCGCTTCACCGCCGTGCTCATGCAGGCCGTGGGGTTGGTCACCATCTTCATCGGGATCGAGAACGCGGGCGACCTGAGCGCCGTTCGGTCGCCGCCGGGTCTCATCCTCGGCCTCGTTGCGCTCGCGATCGGCGCGGTGCTCGGCGAGTGGCTGCGCCTCGAAGATCGGCTCGATGCGGTGGGCGCGGCCCTCCAGCGACGCGTTCGCGGGCACGGGCGGTTCACGGAAGGATTCGTGGCGGCCAGCCTCCTCTTCTGCGTCGGGCCGCTCACGATCGTCGGGTCGCTACAGAACGGCCTCACGGGCGACGACGCCTTCCTGCTCTTGAAGTCGACGCTCGACGGCATCTCGTCGATCGCCCTCGCCGCCACCTTCGGTGTGGGCGTCATGGCGTCGGCGCTGGTCGTACTGCTCTACCAGGGAGCCCTCTCGCTCGGCGCCGGAGCCATCGCCGGGCACCTCGGCGATCCGGCGACCGACCCCCGCGTGCTGCTCGTGAACGGCGTGGGGGGTCTGATGATCGTCGGTCTGGGCATCACACTCCTCGAGCTCCGGCGGATGAGCGTCGCGTCGATGCTCCCGGCCCTCGTGATCGTGGTGATCCTCTACGAACTCGTGACCCGCGCGCCCCTCGCTCTGCTAGGCTCCCCCTGATGCCCCTCACCGACGCCGACCTCGACCACCTCGCAGACCTCGCGCGACTCGAACTCCCGGCCGAGGACCGCGCCGGACTCCGACGCGACCTCGACCGCCTGCTCGGCTACGTCGCGCTGCTGCAGGAGGTCGACGTCGACGGCGTGGTGCCGATGCAGAGACCGATGCACCTCGCCGACGTGCTGCGCGACGACGAGGCCGTGCGCCCGGTCGGCAGTGGCGACCTCGAAGCGCTCGCGCCGGCCACGTCGGAGGGGCGTGTGGTGGTCCCGCGCACGGTCGACGGCAGCGGCTAGCGGGCGCGTCGAGCTGGCGCCGGACCCGCGCGCGCCCTCAGGCAAGCACGTTGCTGCCGACGAACTCGTGGAGCACCTGGGGCAACTCGACGGTGCCATCGGGGCGTTGGCCCGTCTCGAGCAGTGCGGCGATGGTGCGCGGGAAGGCGAGCGCGGAGCCGTTGAGCGTGTGGACGGGCCCCGTCCGGCCGCGCCCCGCAGCTCCCCCAGAGCGAGCGCGAGTCCCGAGACGATTCGTCTGGAACGCCTCCATGTTGGAGATCGAACTCACCTCCAGCCAGCGCTCCTGACCGGGGCTCCAGACCTCGAGGTCGTACTTCTTCGCCTGCGTGAAGCCCATGTCGCCCGTGCACATCAGCAGCCGCCGGAACGGCAGGCCGAGCTCCACGAGGAGCGCCTCCGCGGTCTCCGTCATCGACTCGAGCGCGCCGTAGCTCTCCTCGGGCCGCGTGAACTGGACCATCTCGACCTTGTCGAACTGGTGCACGCGATTCAGGCCCCGCACCTCCTTGCCGTGGCTCCCGGCCTCGCGGCGGAAACACGGCGTGAAGGCGCAGTAGCGGAGCGGGAGCGCGTCCTCGTCGAGGATCGCACCGCGGTGGAGGTTCGTCACCGGCACCTCCGACGTGGGGATCAGGTAGAACCCGCCGGTGACGCCGTACATCTGCCCCTCCTTGTCGGGGAGCTGCCCGGTGGCCGTCGCCGACGCCGCGTTCACGACGAGGGGCGGAATGATCTCCTCGTAGCCCGCACGCGCGAGCCGATCGAGGAAGTAGGCCGCGAGGCCGCGCACGAGCCGCGCCCCCGCACCACGCGCGACGGGGAAGCCCGCGCCCGTGAGGGTCACGCCCGCTTCGAGGTCGAAGAGGCGGCGAGCGAGCGGGAGGTCCCAGTGCGGGAGCGCTCCGTCGGCCGTCGCGCGCTCGCCGTGCTCGGCCACGACGACGTTGTCGTGCTCGCTCTCGCCGTAGGGGACGCTCTCGTGCGGCAGGTTGGGGATCTCGAGCAGCAACGCATCGATCTGCTCCGCTAGGCTCGCGTCACGGTCCTCGAGCCGCTTGACCTCGCTCGAGACCTCCGTCATCTGCGCCATGAGTTCCTCGGCCCCTTCGCCGCGCCGCTTGCGTGCGCCGATCTCCTTGCTCGCGGCGTTGCGGACCGCTTGCTTCGCCTCCAGGTCGGCGCGGGCGAGCCTCCGCCCCTCGTCGGCGAGCAGCAGCGCATCGAGCGCCGCGAGCGCTTCGGGGAGCTGCTTCGCGCGGATCGCGCGGCGGACCTGCTCCGGGTGGTCGCGAATGTGGCGGAGATCGAGCATGGTCGTCAGTCTACGCCGCCGCCCGCCGCCCGTCGGAGCGCGGTGCTAGACTCACGCCACGCACACGGGGGCCGGCGTGACCGGCTCGACGTCGAGGAGGATCCAGGGTGCTCGAGACGCGTACACGCAGCCAGGAGGTGGCCGAGCGCCACCGCGAGTTCATCTTCCCGGCCGTCGCCACCTACTACGGCGACGAACCCCTCGTGGTCGATCGGGCGAAGGACCAGTACGTCTGGGACATCGAAGGGAAGCGCTACCTCGACTTCTTCGGCGGCGTCCTGACCGTGTCGGTCGGGCACTGCAACGACGAGGTCACGGCCGCGATCCACGCCCAGCTCGACCGGGTGCAGCACACCACCACGCTCTACGTGAACGAGGTGATGGTGAAGGTCGCCCAGAAGGTGGCGGAGAAGACGCCCGGTCGCCTGCAGAAGTGCTTCTTCACGAGCAGCGGCAGCGAGGCGAACGAGACCGCGATCATGGCGGCGCGCGCCTACACCGGCCAGAGCGACGTGATCACCTTGCGGCACGCCTACTCCGGCCGCACCGCGACGGCGATGAGCCTCACGGCGCACGGCACGTGGCGCCTCGGCGGCGTGTTCGACGGCACGATCAAGCACGTCCGCAATCCCTACGTCTATCGCGCGCCTGCCGGCCTCGACGCCGAGCGGCTGCTCGACCTGTGCGTCCAGGATCTCGAGGAGACGCTCGCCACCGTGACCTCGGGCCGCATCGCGGCCTTCATGGCGGAGCCGATCCAGGGTGTCGGCGGGTTCATCGTGGCGCCCGAGGACTACTTCCGGCGGATCCTGCCGATCGTGCGCGAGGCGGGGGGGCTCTTCATCGCCGACGAGGTGCAGACCGGCTGGGGTCGCACGGGCCGCTACTGGTGCGGCATCGAGCACTGGGGGGTCGAGCCCGACATCATGACGTTCGCCAAGGGGATGGCGAACGGCTCCCCCATCGGCTGCACGATCGCCACGCCCGAGGTCGCCGACGCGCTGAAGGGCCTGACCTTCGCGACCTTCGGTGGCAACCCCGTCACCATGGCGGCCGCCCTCGCGACGATCGAGTACATCGAACGGCACGACCTCGTGCGCCACGCGGAGGTGCAGGGTGAACGCTTCCTGTCGCGCCTGCGCGCGCTGCAGGACGATCACGCCTTCGTCGGCGACGTGCGTGGGATGGGGCTGATGGCGGGGCTCGAACTGGTGGCGTCGCCCGGGAAGACGCCCGACCCCGCGCGCGCGACCGCACTCGTCGCCGCGGCACGCACGCGCGGACTCCTGATCGGCAAGGGCGGCCTCTACGGCAACGTCGTTCGGCTCGCGCCGCACCTCAACGTGCGACCCGGCGACCTCGACGACGGCCTCGACCTGCTGGCACAGGCGCTCGACGACGTCGCCTGAACGGTGCGGCGCCCCGCCGGCGTCAAAACGTCACGACCGTCCGCGACGCGCTCGTGAACGTCATTCGCAATGCGCGTGACGTCGACGCCTGGCACCACCCGCTGTCGCTTCTCGACATGTGATTCCATCCTCTGGAGCCAAGTCTGGAACCCGAATGCGGCGGGCACCAAGCAACCGCCCTGTATAGGGTAGACTCGACATCTGGCGCGGTACGCTACCGGCGTCGTGACACGGCTTCTCCTTCCCTACGCGCTCAACCGCCCAGAGGCGAGACACCCATGCATCATCGAGGACCTGCTGGAGGTCACCGACGCGCACGCCCTCACCGCTATGATCGAGATGCTCACCGATCTGCACCAGCACGGCCAGGAGAGTCGATACGCGAAGAAGCTCGAAGGACTGCCCCTCTGGGAACTCAAGACGAGGTCCCGCGGTGGGCCGAAGGGCGGGGCCAGGGTGTACTTCACCTTCACGGGCCACGGGGAGGCGCTCGTGATCAACGCCGAAGTCAAGACAGGTGATACGCCGAGCGTCGCGAAGATCACGGAGGCGCTCGCGATCACGCTCGCCTACGCCAACGGGCAAGCACGCCTTCAAGGAGGGAACAGATGAGCACGAAGAAGCGCCCGGTTCCCGAAGTGGACCAGGTCACACCCGAACTCAAGGCCCTGCTCGCGCAGTTCGCGGACGACGAGATCGCGACCGGCGTCATTGCGCGCGGTGGTATCGCCGCAACGGCCGCAGAAAGCCACACTGCGGCGGCGCTCCAAGATTGCCTCGCCGACGCCATACTCGAGCAGTCGCTCGCACAGCTCCTACGTTCTGCCCGCACAACAGCCGAGTTATCTCTGGCTGACATGGCGGAGCGCCTCGGCGTCACGCGGGGGCGCGTTCATCAACTCGAGCAGGAGGGCGCGAACCTTGAACTCCGCACATTGCAGCGGTGCGCGAGTGCCCTCGGGTACGACATGCGGGTCATGTTCGTCCCTCGAGAGGCCGACAAACCCGTTCTCTCAGTCCCCATTGCTCGTGAGAAACCGCACTAGGGCGCCGGCAGCTCGAGCACGCCGCGCAACCACCGCGTCGCTACGCTCACGGCGGGATTGTCGCGCGCCAGGAGCAGGTCGCTGTGGGTGAAGCCCGGCATCATGGTCACGGCGATCGGCGAGCCCGCGCGCGTGTTGACGTAGGAGTCGAAACCGCCCGATCCCTGTACCAGACCGCGAGCGGCGCCGATCGCGAGCGTCGGCACGTCGACCTCCACCCCCGGCACGAAGCCGGGGATGTCGGCGAGACGGGGATCGAGGGCGGCGAGGTCGAGCAGGAGGCGGAGGGGGAAGTACCACTCGTTCACGTCGGCGTCCGGATCGGAACGCACGGCCGCGAGCGACGCGAGGTCGGTGAACTCCCTCAGCGGATCGCCCGCCGTCCAATCGACCCGCTCGGCTCCCGGAGCGACGCCGATCACCGTGCGGCTCCGCGCCCCTTGCGCCCCCATCAGCACGAAGGCCGTCACGTTCCCCGAGAAGCGGGCATCGACCGCGCTTCCGACCGACACACCGAACGCCGGTGCGAGCGAGTACTCGTCGTCGGAGATGACGCCGAGCAGGGCGCGGTTGGAGATCGGGAAGCGCGAGAGCGACGGCGACGCGGTCCCTTCGGGATCGAGTAACGCGTACACCCCGATCACGGCGTGGCGCACGAAGTGACGCGGTCCGTAGGTGAGCGTCAGGAAGGGCGCCGAGCGGCCCGAGAGGAGATCGTCGATCGTGGGCACGATCGGGATGCCGAAGAGCGCGAAGCCGCGATCGGTCCGTCCGAAGGCGCCCGTGCGGCCGATGGTGCCGTCGAGGAGCAGGAGCGCGTCGATGTGATCACCGCCCACGCCGCCGCCGTCTTCGCTCGGAATGCGGAAGGCGGCGTAGACGCTCGCGATGCCCGCGCCGAGCGAATGCCCGGCGAGCACGACCCGGGCGCCGGTGGCGCGTGCCCGAGCGACCACCGAGTGCAGGTCGCGCAGGTGGACGTGCAATCCCCAGTGCTTCATGAAGTCGAGTTCGGCGGCCGTGCGCGGTACGAATTCGGCGGCCTCGCGGCCGTCGCCGAAGTAGTACCGGAGCGCGAGCGAGGGATCGCCGGCTTCGAGGGCGCGCGCGATGCCGGTGCGGTCCTCGAACTGATTCGAACGCCGATCGACCGTCCAGACCTCGAGCCCCGCCTGCGCGGCCACGAGTTGCCGCGCCCAGACGTCGAAGCTCGCCGCCCCGCTCAACAATCCTGGAACGGCGACGACGATCACGCGCAGCTCGTCGTGGGGCAAGAAGGAGCGGCGCACACCCGTGCGGTCGTACTCCGGCGGCGTCTGCGGCGCGCTCGGCGCGTCGAACCACGTGGTCTCGATGCGCACGCTCGCCGGATCGACGCGGTACGTCGGCCGCTCGATGTCGAGCGGGACGCGAACGTCGGGGACAGGCAAGCACGCGCTCAGCATCGCGACCACTACGGCCACAGCGCCCAGGCGCGCCGCGAGCGTTCCGCCCGCGTCGCCGACGCACCACCTGCGCACGCGGGGTCGCATCATGCCGCACGGTAGCCCGGGAGTATGAGGAGTCGCGTGATACGCTCCGGCATGTCGGTCGAGGTCTGCACGTACCGCCTCAGCGTGCGCGGCCGACCCGTCGGCAGCCAGACGCTCAAGCGGAGCGAACGAGGCCGCGTCGCCTTCCTCGAAGCACGCCTCCAACTCCAGGGGAGCCTCGGGCAGGGGACGATCACGCAGTCGAGCCGCTACCACGCCGAGCGGTACCACTCCCACCAATTTCGCGAGGAGACCGATGGTCGCGGTGACCAACGTGTCTACGACGTCGCCTTCGACGCCGACGACGGACTCGTGGTGGCTGCACGCGGCCGCGCCGACCGGGCGACGATGCCCTACCTCCGCGCCTATCGCGACCCGCTGTCGCTCCTCGCCGAGATCCGGACCCTGACCGGGACCGAGCCGGAGGTGAGGCGCGCCTGGCGGATCCCCATGCTCGGCAAGGACGTCGTCGTGCAGCGCGGCAGCGACGTGACCCTCGACACCCCGTTCGGCCCCCGCCGTGCGCGCACGTTCGTGCTGCACCCTGGCGGGAGCGCCGTCTACGTCGACCTCGAACCCCCACACCACCTGCTCAGGATGGTGCAGCGGATGGAGGACGGCGTGGTCGACGCGGTGCTCGTGCGCGTCGACGAGGACGACGAGATGGCGTCGCTCCAGGTCCCCTCCTCCGAGAGCGAGTCCGGCGCGTCGCGG
>JACCWH010000068.1 GCA_013697735.1 Trueperaceae bacterium
GCCCCAAGGTTTGGATCACCAAGCGCTTCGTCTTCAAGGTGGCCGTCCACCCGCGGGCGATCCGCCAGCTCGCGAGGGAGGTGGCGCACGCGCGGCGCGCGACCTCCTGGACGGGGTACGGCGCCCACGTGATCGAGCAGCGCTTGTGGACGCCATTCGTCGCAGTGAGCGCGTATCGCGAACCCGAGGCCGACCCCGCGGCCACAGCTACCGCGATGATCGCCCTGGTGCGTGTCGGCCTCGGCGAACTGCACCGAGCCCCGAGGACCTGCGCCCGCGAACTCCTGGAAGGGCACCGGGTCGCGCTGCACATCGAGCGCTGCGTTCCGAGGGACCTGTACGTTCGCTACCGGCGATCCCTGGACAGCGGCTTCTTCGCATTCCCGGTCCCTCGGACGCCCATGCATGGCGACTTCGCGCCACAGAACACGCTTTTGCACCGGCGACGTCTGTACCTGCTCGATTGGGAGTACGCGAGCGACGGCGGAAGCCTGTTGTACGACGCGTGGTTCCTCCGCCGCAGCCTCCTGCGCTCCGATCGATGGCACACGTTGCCCGAGGCCGACGTGACGCGCTACCTCGAGGATCTCGAGCACGCGCTCCATGCGGTCTCGCTGCGATCGGACCAGTTCGACGCGTTCGGTCACGCCGTCCACGCCCTGGTCGACTTTTCGCGGCACGAACTCAGAGGCAGCGACGTCCAGGTGCTGGCGCACGGCGTCCGCGAGATTGAGCGCCTGGTGGAGGAGGCCGAGACCGGCGGCTGCCCGTGAAGGCGGCCAGCTCGGATCCGAACGGGCTGGCCACGTCGATGGTGACCGCCAACGTGGCACCCTCCTTCGTCGACGCGATCATGCCGGGCACCTAGACGCCCTCGAACACCGAGTAGGTGCGTGGAAGTCGGGCACGATCTCGACGAAGTCCGCGGGCCCCAGCCCCGCACCCGACCGCCTCAGGGCGGCCGCGTCGGCGACACCGAGCTCCACGGTGTAGCTCCGCGGCGAGCCGTCGCGGCTTTGGACCTCACCGTCGGCCGTCGCGGGACCGGTAGGGGTGGCGGGGCCGTCGGATGCAGCCAGGGCGAGGACAACGAGGGTGAACGGAACGAACCGACGCTGCTGGGGAACCAGCACTTGTGGAGAGCGTCCCACGCCGTCGAGGTCGCCACGGCTAGACTCACGAGCGTTCCTGGTCTTCGGTGCGGGGCCAAGAGGGGAGTCGATGCGATGACCATTACCATGAGGCGGCAGGTACCGCCGGATTACCGGCCCCTCGGCTGCCGGGAGTGCGTGGCGGGCGCGGGGTTGGGCTTCGAGTTCAGCATGGCATTCCAACCCATCGTCGACCTGACCGCGAAGCGCGTGTTCGCGTACGAGGCGTTGGTGCGTGGGCCCGATGGGGAGCCGTCGGGGACGGTGTTCGCACACGTGGATGACATGAACCGCTACCGGTTCGACCAAGCCTGCCGGGCGAAGGCGATCGAACTCGCCGCGCGGTTGGGCATCGACACGCTGCTGAGCATCAACTTCATGCCAAACGCGGTCTACCGTCCCGAGCTGTGTATCCGCGCGACGCTGGAGGCGGCCGAGCGCTACGGCTTCCCCATCGAGCGGATCATGTTCGAGGTGACCGAGAGCGAGCGCGTGCTCGACGTGCCGCACCTCCGCGCCATCCTCGATCACTACCGAGCGCGCGGCTTCGTGGTGGCCATCGACGATTTCGGCGCCGGGTTCGCCGGCCTCAACCTGCTCTCGGAGTTGCGCACCGACCTGGTCAAGCTCGACATGGGCCTGGTCCGCGGCATCGACGCCGACCCGGTGCGCCAGGCCATCGTTCGCGGCATGGTGGCGGTGTGCAGAGAGCTGGGCATCCGCGTGGTGGCCGAAGGGGTCGAGACCGAGGCGGAGCTGAGAATCGTGCGGGCGATGGGCATCGACCTCGTCCAGGGCTACCTGTTCGCACGGCCCGCGTTCGAGGCGTTGCCGGAGCTATCGAGCGACGCCTGGAACTAGCACCCGGTCGGCCGACGCCGCGCCAGGCCTCCTTGAGCAGACCGGCCCGTCACCAGCCCGAATGAGCGAGAAGCCGGTCGAGCGCGTAGAAGAGCTCGTGCGTCGTTATCTAGTCGCGCGTAGCGTCTTGGTGTGTGCCACGAGTTGGTTGAGTGCCGTCCCCCAACCATCGAAGAAGCCCATCCCTTCGTGGCGAGCGCGCCCCTCGGGGTCGCGGTGCATGGCGGTGGCCACGTAGCGGGTGCCGGCGCCGCTGTCGTGCATCTCGATGATGGCGGTGAAGAAAGGCTCGGGGGCGGGGCGGTAGCCGGGGAGGAGGGTGTCGGTGAATACGAGCCGCTGTTGGGGCACCACCTCGAGGTAGCAGCCGTCGCTGGGGAACTCCTGGCCTTCGGGCGAGCGCATCACGGTCTTGAAGCGGCCGCCTGGACGTAGGTCGACGTCGCAGGCGGCCATCGTCCACGGGGCCGGCACGAACCACTGCATGATGTGCTCCGGGGTGGTCCAGGCAGCCCACACCAGGTCGCGGGGCACGTCGATGTCGCGTTCGAGGACGAGGTCGAGGGCGGGATTGGGCACGTGCCGGGCAGTCGTCATGGCGTCTCACTTCAGGCGGGTGACGTAGTCGTCGAATTGGTCTAGGCGGCGGTCCCATTGCGAGCGTTGGCGTGCGAGCCAACCTTCTGCGTCACGGAGCGGGTCGGGCGTCAATCGGTAGGTGCGGATGCGGCCTTCTTTGCGTGACCGCACGAGCCCCGCGGCCTCCAGCGTCCGGAGGTGTTGCACGAACGACGGCAGCGCCATCTCGAACGGCCCCGCGAGCGCGCTGACGGAAGCGGGGCCGCGGGCGAGGCGCTCGAGCACTGCCCTACGAGTCGGGTCGCCGAGGGCGCGAAAGATGGTTGTGGCGGGATCGGTCGCGGGGGCCATGAGCGCAATCCTACGGCCATGAGATTACTTAGGTCAGGCCCTAAGTGATGAGATGACGTCGGTTCCCGATCGTCGCCGCTCAGACCCTTCCACCTTGTTCGACGACTGCCTGCTCCACCCATTCATGACCGCCGAGTTCGTCGTGGTGGACGAGGAGCGAGGTGGCGTAGGCGTGAGGGAGAAACCGGCAGGGGATACGCCTACAACCTCAGCGGCCATATCCTATGCGCTGCGGGCTAGCCCTCCGGATACGCAGCACTTCACTTCCTGAATCGGCTGGTCGTTTGTGATCAAGATGCGCGCTGAGGGCGCTTCACTTCATATGGTGATGAGCGCAGGAAAAGCACGTTAGGAGCATCACCTATGAATATCCGCTCGAACCTCCTCATTCTCTTTCTGGCGCTCTTCGCAGCCACGGCGCTGGCACAGATGAGCCCGATGCCGATGTCCGAAGGCTTCGTCACCACCGATGACGGCGCGCAGATCTACTACACCATTCACGGAGAGGGACAGCCGCTGGTGCTCATTCACGGCTATCCCCTGAACGGCGGCCTGTTCCGCGACAACGTGGGGCCGCTGTCCGAACGCTTCCAGGTCGTGACCGTGGACCTGCGCGGCTTCGGTCAGAGCATGTCTTCCAGCGACGGAGGCTCCATCGAACGCTACGCCATGGACGTGCTGGCAGTGATGGGCGAACTCGGGCTCGAGCAGGCCGTCGTGGGCGGCATGTCCATGGGCGGCATCACCGCCTTCGAGATGTACCGCCAGGCCCCTGAGCGCTTCGCGGGCCTCATCCTCATCGACACCGTTCACCTCCCCGCTGGCCCAGCCGAAGCAGGCCTGTGGCGCGGCGCGGCTACGCAAGCGCAGGAGATGGGCGTCGCCTCGCTGGTGGACGTCTTCCTCAAGGATATGGTGACGGGCGACACCCGCATGAACCGTCCTGAGATCGCCGAACACCTGACCAGCCTCGTGGAGCAAGCCGCGGTCGAAGGTGCGGTCGACGGCGGCAACGCGCTGGCCGACCGCCCCGACTCGAGCGATACGCTCGCGCAGATCAGCGTGCCGACCCTCATCATCGTCGGGCTGGAAGATACGGTCACGCCCTACGAGGTCCACCAGATGATGAACGAGGGCATCATGGGCTCGGAACTCGTCATCATCTCCGGCGCGGCGCACGCGGCCACCCTCGAAGCCGCCGACGAAACCAACGCGGCGATTCTGGAGTGGGCGCAAGGGCTCGAGTAAGCCGAGTAAGCCATCGGAACCGGGAGTCGAGCGCGCGCGTTCGACTCCCACACGTCGGGAGTGGAACGAACTTTAGCGCCGTCTCGAAGACCCTCATTCTAGGGTGTGCTAGGTGCGCTGGTGAGCCGAGCGCGCCTCAGTGTGCATGCTACCCTCGCCACGTCATACGTCGCCGGGTCGAACCGGCAGTCAGAGCGACTCGGGGGGCATCCGATGGAGGAACGTGTATTCGCCGTCCACTCGACGCTCAAAGCGCTCGACGACGCAAGCGCTGCGAGTGCGCAGCCAGATGGCGACGCCACGGCGGCGCCCGATCTGCGCGCCGTACTCCGCCTCGCGACGGCGGAGTTGCACCGCTACCTCGACCGTGCACCCGACCATCGCGCGCTCCTCGCACCCGACATCACGCTCCAGCGCTACACGACCATCATGGCGAAGCACCACCACGCCCTCACCATCAGCGAGGCGACGCTCGTGTCGCTCGAGCATGCCCACCCGAGCTACCTCCCACCGTACCGTCGCAGGCTCCCTGCGCTCGACGCGGACCTCGCGACGCTCGGTACTCCGGGGCGCTCGACCATCCAGCCAGGTGCATCCGACGTTCCGTCGGCCGAACCGGCAACCGCCATGGACCCATCCGTCGCACGCGGTCGCTACCTGGGAACGCGGTACGTGCTCGAGGGGTCGACCCAAGGGGCGGCCTTCATTGCTCGGCGCCTCGAGGAGCACCTCCCCGCACTGAGCGCGAACGCCTTCGCCTACTGGCGGGTGCAGGCCGAGGAAGCGATCGCGTGGCAAGCGTTTGCCCGGAGCTTGGCGTCCCTCCCAGCACGCGGGGAGCTGGCGTCGGCCGCGATCGCGGCGGCCCGCGACACCTTCGGTGCGTTCCTGCGCGCCTTCGGAGTCGACGCGCCCGAGGCGAGTCTCCCGCCCGAGCCCGAGGGTCCACGCGTGAGGGCGCCGCGGTGAGGGTCAACCTGCCGTTCGCCGATTGCGACCTGGCGGAGCTGCACATGGCGGACTCGATCCAGCCATTCGGCGCCATGCTGGTGCTCGACGATCAAGACGTGGTGGTGGCGCTGTCGACGAACGTCGATGCGTACCTCGTGACGACGGCGCAGTCGCTACTCGGCACCGACGCGCGAACGTCACTCCCTCCCGGGATCGACCTCGCCGCGGTTCGCGCCGAAGCGCCGGTGAGTACGGGGAACGAGGCAGTCCGGTTGCACCTTCGAACGGTGAGCGTCGCACATCGATCCCTGTCGCTCGCAGCGCACGCACGTGGGAGCCACCTCGTGCTGGAGTTCGCCGATCCCGGAGCGGGCGACGCGAGCCTCAATAGCGCAGCCAACGTTGTCCAGCGGCTCACGGATCGACTCGAGGAGGCCGAGGAGCCCGCGGACGTCGCGGTCGTCCTGATGAACACCGTCGCCGACCTCACCGGCTTCGACCGCACTATGCTCTACCGCTTTCTCCCCGAGTGGCACGGCGAGGTCCTCGATGAGCGCCTCGCGGAGGGCTTGGAGGGGTTCCGCGGGCGACGCTTTCCCGCCGGCGACATCCCCGAAAACGCACGTCGCCTGTACCGACTCAAGCGGCAACGCATCATCGCCGACGCGCGCGCCACTCCGGTGCCGGTGGTGGGCGTGCAGAACGGCATGACGCTCGACCTCACCGGTTCCGAACTCCGGGCAGTGCACCCCGTGCACCTCGAGTACCTCGCGAACATGGGTGTGGTCGCGTCGTTCAGCGTGTCGATCGTGACGCGAGGCCAACTGTGGGGCATGATCGCGTGCCATCACCGCTCCCCGCGCGTGCTCGAGTTCGTGACCCGCCAAGCCTGCGAGATGGCCGCGACCATCGCATCGCTGCACATCGCGAACCTCGAGCGCGCCTCGCATCTGCGCGAGCTCGACCGTCTTCGCGCAGACCTCGCCCGCATCTGGTCGGAGGCCGAACGCAACGGGCGCATCGACATTCGCGCCGTAATGCCGCACCTCCGATCGGCGTTCCAGGCCGACGGGGCGGTCGCGTGTCGAGACGGCGTTCGCCACACCGATGGCGCCGTGCCGACACCCGCCACGCTCGAGCGCCTCCACGCCGTCTGCACGCGCGAGTCGGGAAACGCCGTGCATTCGTGGTCGCGCGTTCCTACCGAGCTGATCGACGATCCGGAAGCGGCGCGCATCGCCAGTGGTCTCCTGTACCTGCCGTTGGGGCGCGACGCGTCGTTGACCCTATTGCGGCACGAGCAAGTGGAGAGCGTCGAGTGGGCAGGCCGCCCACCGGACGACGGGACCGTTGAACCCCGACGTGAGCCCCGCACGTCGTTCGCCGTGTGGCGCGAGGCGACGCGTGGCCACGCGAACCCGTGGAGCGCAGCGGCCCTCGAGGCGGCGGGGTCGGTTCGGAACCACCTGGTGGACGAGCGCGCCCGCGCCGTGCTCGAACTACGCGCGAGCACCGACGAGCTGACGGGTCTTGCGAACCGTGCCACGTTCCTGAAGGTCGTTCGTGAGCGCCTCGCCGACGCGCTTCGAAGCGACGTGGTGCTGCTGCTCGTCGACCTCGACGGCTTCAAGCAGATCAACGACACGTACGGTCACGTGACGGGAGACCGTCTCCTCGAGCGCGTGGGTGAGCGTCTCCTTCACGTCACACGCGATGCCGACGTGACCGCTCGGTTGGGCGGTGACGAGTTCGCGATCGTCATGCACCGGGTCGCCAGCGTCCAGGCGCTCAGCGCGGCCGCCGCCCGCATCGTGGCCTCGCTTGGCGCCCCATACCACGTCGGCGACCAGACGCTCACCGTGAGTGCCAGCGTCGGCGGTGCGTTCGCGCTCGCCGATGACTCTAGCGACACGCTCGTCCAACGCGCCGACGGTGCCCTTTACGACGCCAAGGACGCCGGCCGCAACCGGTTCGTGATCGCCACCGAGGTCGACGCACCTCGAGACCACGGCGACCCGGACACCGAGACGCAGACCTCCGACGATCGCTAGCCGCTCACCGCCCACCCGCCGGCGCGCCCCTCCCGGCACGTCCCAAGCGGCGTCACACGGCCCGAGCACTGTCCCTCACGGGATATGCTCCGGGCATGTCCCACAAGGAGAGCGTGGTGACGGGCTGTGGTGGATCCGAAGAGACCGACCGCATGCGACACGTTCCGCTCCCCACGCCGCTGACGGAGGCGTCCTACACCGAGGCCGTCGAACGATTGGCGGCGTCGGATAGCATCCTGGGCGGAGTCGTCGCCCGCTGGGGTGCCCCGCCCTTCTGGCGCCACCCCGCGGGCTTCGCCGGGTTGGTGCACGGCATCCTGGCGCAGCAGGTGTCGCTGGAGTCCGCGGTCGCCGCGTTCGGCAAGCTCGAGGCGACGCTCGGGAGCGTCGAGCCGGCGTCGTTCCTGCTGCTCGACGACTCCACGTTGCGCGCGATCGGCTTCAGCCGTCCCAAGGCCGCGTACGCGCGCGGTCTCGCGGAGGCGGTCTCGAGCGGTGTCTTCGATCTGGCCGCGTTGGATGTCGCGGCCGACGAAGAAGTCCATTCGGCGCTCGTGCAGCTCCGCGGCATCGGGCGCTGGACGGCCGGCGTCTACCTGCTGTTCGCGCTCCGGCGCCCCGATGCCTGGCCGTCGGGTGATTTGGCGCTGGCGAAGTCCGTGCAGGAGCTCCATGGCCTCGAGGCGCTCCCGAGTTGGGATGAGCTCGACGCGTGGGCCGAGCGCTGGCGACCGCGGCGAGCCGTCGCGGCGCGGTTCCTGTGGCACGACTACCTGTCGCGGCGGGGTCGGGTCTCGGTAGCGTGATGACGGACGGCGTGCGGAGCGACGACGACCTCCTCGACCTGATCCTGGCGACCGCGCGCGCCGACGAGCGCATACGCGCGTTGGTTCTGTCGGGCTCTCGCGCCGACCCGACTGCACCCAGCGATGCGCTCCGGGACTTCGACGTCGTCTGCGTCGTGAGCGACGTCGAGTCGTTCCGCGACGACCGCGACTGGATCGACGCGTTCGGCGAGACAGCCATCGTGCAGCACCCGGACACGATGTTCGACACGACGCCGCGCAGTGACGGTGGCACCACGACCCTGATGCAGTTCACCGACGGCCACCGGATCGACCTGACGCTGCTCCCCCTGCAGGCGATGGCGCACTTCCGGCATGACGGGCCGGCCGTCGTGCCGTACGACCCGGATGGCGTGGTTCCGCCGCCCCCGCCAACGGGCGCACGCCACCACGTGCCCGCGCCGCCGACGGCAGACGCCTTCGCCGATACGTGCAACGAATTCTGGTGGCTGGCGCCGTACGTTGCCAAGGGTCTGGTCCGGGGTGAGACGACCTACGCGCGGCATCATCTCGACACGGTCATGCGCGCGCAGCTCATGCGCGTACTCGGCTGGTGGGTGGCCACCGCGAGCGGCTTCACGCGCGGGCCCGGCAAGGCGGGCCGCTTCCTGCGCCGCGAACTCGATCCCGCGACGTGGACGCTGCTGCAGGCGACGTATGCGGACGCCGACCTGGGTCGAAGTTGGAACGCCCTCGAGGCGATGACCGTGCTCTTCAGGCGTGTGGCCCGCGACGTGGCGGTGCGCTTCGATCTCGCCTACCCCGAGCGCGACGACGAGCGCGTGACGACGTTACTGCGGCGGATGCGTGCGCGATCGGGCGTGGAATGACCGCTGAGCTCTCGGCCTCCGAGCACCCTGGGGCCGAGTCGTCTCCCCGCACGCTCCTGTGTGGCGAGCAACGGCTGCGATCGCGAGGGCGGGAGGCGCATCGGCAATCCGGCGCCCGCTCATGTGCCGTCGACCACTGCCTGGTCCCTCCGGGCCACGCACGCCACCAAGCCTGGGGTCGCCGCAGTTGCGCCTCTGCGATCCGCACCTGGCTCGCGCTCGACACGTCACTCGAGTCCACCAAACGTACATTTGCGTCGTCGCCGACGAGCGTCGCTAGGTGCGTGTGGCAGAGCACCAAGTCGGGCCCTTCGTCGAACTTCGAGAGCACGAGAAGCGCATCGCCAGATCGCGGGCCAAACGAGTCGCCTCGGCGTCCCTCGGCGGCTCGACACCGGGGAGCGAGCGCGGGATGGCGTCGGAATCGATGAATTTCGACTTGGTCGCGGAGGTGGCATGCCTGGCCGCCCCGCACCGCGGTGCGCCGGCCAGTCCGCCCTGCCCAAGTCTGCCGATCATCTCGAGACGGACCCCGGGGCCTAGGTCGGCGACGCCGATGGTGGCGCGTGCCGGCAGGTGGGCCGGATCGAATGATTCCTGCCACACCCGGTTCGTCGCCGGCTTGTGTAAGGTCAATCGTTTCAACGTCTCGGCGCAGATGGTAGGCGACGTGCGCGAGCGCCGCTGGTGCGCGGCGATGTGATTTTCCACAGCCATCCCTCCGCACGCTCGGTAGCGTGACGCTCGGCGAAGTGGGGCGGATCGTCCGAGGTGCGAGGGTCGCAACCTCCGCAGGGCACGTGCTCGCTGTCGGCAGGGGAGTAATCAACGGTGAGAGTTGCCTACATCACAATGCTCTTCCCGGCAGCGTCCGAGACCTTCGCAACCGGTGACGTGCGCGCGCTCGTCGCTCGTGGCATCGACATGTCCGTCCATTCGCTTCGGTTTGCGGCGCGGTCAACGCCTGGGCTCGCCGTGGAACGCGAGGTTGATCGCGTTCCACGGACGTACAACCGTGGGTGGCAAAGTCTCGTTACAAGTCTCATGGTGGCCGTGAAGCGTCCGAGGGCCACGCTGGACCTGCTCACGGCGATCGTGCGCCACTGCGCTTCGAGGCCGGAGCACCTCCTCAAGAGCCTTGTTTTGGCGCCGCGTGTGCTCGAGGTCTTCGACGATCTCCAACGCGAACGACCCGACGTCGTACACGCGTTCTGGTCGAACTATCCCTCGCTCGTCGTGTACTTGGTGCAGAGGCACATGCCGGGCGTGGTCACGTCGATCTCGTTCGGTGCACACGACATCCTCGAGCGGCACGGGTTCAGCGGTCCTGTTGCGAACGAGGCCGATTTCGTGCGGACCTTGGCGCGGGTCAACGTGCACCAAGTAGAGGATGCCTTCGGAGTTCCGGGCGACACCATCGAGGTCGTGTACAACGGGGTCGACCTCGAGCGACTCCCACCGCCGGCGCAGCGCGTACCGCGAAGCATCATCACTGCGGGTCGCCTGGCGGAGGACAAGGGAGTCGACCATGTGATCCGAGCGATTGCCCGTCTTCGCCAAGACTATCCCGATGCGAGCCTGCGCGTTCTCGGTGACGGACCGCTCCTACCGAAGTTACGGGCCTTGGCCGAGCACCTAGGCGTGGGTGACGCCGTTAGCTTCGAAGGACACGTGTCGCACGCGGACCTCCTCGAAGAAATGCGCCGCGCGGAAGTCCTGTTGTTCCTCTCCGAGACGCACTACGACCGGCTGCCGAATGTCGTCAAGGAGGGGATGGTATGCGGTTGTGTCTGTGTCGTGACGGACACCGACGGAATCGACGAGCTGATCACACATGGCACGAGCGGTTTCGTCGTGAAGCGGGGTGACGTGGATGCGGCCGTGCGACACGTCGCCGATGTATTTGGGAGGCGCGTCCCAATTTCGGAGCTGACACGCGAAGCTGATGCCGTAATTCGTCGCGACTTCGATCGCCAGGTCAGCGTGGGGCGGTACCACGAGCGTTGGACGAACCTCGTGGCTCGCAAGCGCGCCTGAGCGTCAACCCGGATCGGCAGACGGATCCCTTATGCGTAGCTCGTCGAGCAGCCCATCCGATTGCGGCCCCACGGACTTACGGAGCGCCTCTGGAGCCCCGCTGCCGATACCCGGAACGCTCGGTTGCTCGGCGCGATAGGGGAAGCGCCCCTGCGTCACGACGCTGATGAGGAAGCCGAGTCCCCACGCCATGTGGATCACGGCGAACGCGAGCCACACCCCGAAGGGCGAAGCGGGTGGCTTCGTAACGACCAATGCAAAGGGGCCCGTGACTGCAACGTAGCCGCCTATGACCGCGACCAGAGCGATCGCGGCTGCCTGAGACCACGCGCTGGCGAGCGCCAGGA
>JACCWH010000125.1 GCA_013697735.1 Trueperaceae bacterium
CCGCTCGACCACGCCGATCGCAACGAGCGCAGTGCGCGAGAGACGCTCCTCGCGCACGTCGGCGTGCCCGAAGCCCACATCCTCGGTTGGGGGGAGGGTGGCTCGGCGGAGGAGCTCGCGCACGCGCACGCGCGGCGGCTCGTCGACGTCCTCGGCGACCCCCCGGCGTTCGATCTCGTGCTCCTCGGTCTCGGATCGGACGCGCACACGGCGAGCCTCTTCCCCGGAACGGGTGCAGCGGCCGCTCGTGGCATCACGGCGGTGACCACGGCACCGGACGGGACACGCCGGCTGACGCTCACGGCTGAGGCGCTGTCGCGCTCCGAGGAGATACTCGTGCTCGTGGCCGGCGCCGACAAGCGCGCGGCGCTGGCACGAACGCTCCGCAGCGAGGTCGACCCCGACGCACTCCCGCTCACGGCACTCGTGCCCACCGGCCGCCTGGTCGTGCTCGCGGACGCCGCGGCGGCGCCCGGGTCAGGCCCAGCGAATGGCGTGGGAGTCGAAGGGTGAGGTCAAGAGCCGGTGATCGGCCATCACCCGCACACCGTAGGCCAGGCGGCCGCTGCCGGGCGGCGTGAAGCGCGCGCGGTAGCGTTGCGCGCCGTCCTCGTCGCGCGCGACGAGCTCCATCGGCACGCGCTCGACGTTCCGTCGCAGCTCGTCGTGATCGGCCGAATGGACGACCTCCACGATCAGGTCGGTGTCTCCGAGTTCACCCGGGCGCAGCGTCGCCTCGACCACGACCTCCTCACCGACGCGCCGGACCTCGTCGGCTAGGGGTGTCGCCTCGATCTCGACGTCGCTCCACCCGGTCGCGACGCGTTCTCGCCACCGTGCGAGCGCGGCGATCGCGGCGGGATCAAGGGCGAGCTCCAGCGCGCGTGTGCTGGCGGGGGCGTAGTAGGCCGTCGCGTAGTCGCGCACCATGCGCTGGGCGTTGAACCGCGGAGTGACCGACGCGATCGCCGCGGCGGAGCGACGCATCCAGGCGACCGGCACGCCGCTCGCGTCACGCTCGTAGTACCGCGGCACCACCTCGCGCTCGAGCAGCGCGTAGAGCGCCTCGGCGTCGGCGGCGTCGGCCTTCTCCTCGTCCTCGAAGGTGCGCTCGCCTCCGATCGCCCACCCGTTCCGGCCGTCGAACCCCTCCGGCCACCAACCGTCGAGGATGGAGAGGTTGAGGATGCCGTTCATCGCCGCCTTCTGTCCCGACGTCCCGGAGGCCTCCAGCGGTCGGCGCGGTGTGTTCAACCAGACGTCGACGCCGCGCGTCAGCGCTCGACCGATCGCCATGTCGTAATCCTCGACGAAGAGGACGCGACCCGCGAACCGCACCTCCTTCGAAAGGTTGTGGATCGCGGCGATGAGTCCCTGACCCCCTTCGTCGGCCGGGTGCGCCTTGCCGCTGAACACGAGCTGTACCGGCCGCGCAGCGTCACCGAGCAGCGCCGCGAGGCGGTCGAGATCGCGAAAGATCAGCGTGGCGCGCTTGTAGGTGGCGAACCGGCGGGCGAAGCCGATGGTGAGCGCGCTCGCGTCGAAGAGGGAGAGCGTCTCGCGCAGGACGCGCTCGCTCGCCTCCTGGCGGTCGAGCTGACGGAGCACGCGACGCCTGAGGAAGCGCACGCTCTGCTCCTTGAGGGCACGGCGCGTGCTCCACAGATCGGCCGGGTCGACCTCCTCGAACGCACGCCACATCTCGACGTCGTCGACTCGCTTCATCCATTCCGGGGGGAGCGTCCGCGAGACGAGGTCCTGGATCTCGGGCGCGATCCACGTCCGCAGGTGCACCCCGTTCGTGACGTGGCCGATCGGCACTTCGTCTTCGGGTACGTCGGGCCAGAGGTCGTTCCAGATGCGCCGGCTCGTCTCCCCATGCAGTCGTGCGACACCGTTGCGCGCCGACGTGAAGCGGAGCGCCAACGCGGGCATCGAGAAGACGGGCCCCCACCCGTGGTCGGCTCGACCGAGTTCGAGGAAGGCCTGCTGGCGCAGCCCGAGGTCGCCCCAATACCCGCCGAACGCCTGCGCGACGAGCTCGAAGGAAAAGGCGTCGTTGCCCGCCGCGACGGGCGTATGGACCGTGAAGACCGTGCCCGCGGTCACCAGTTCCCGCGCCTGCTCGAAGGCCAACCCCGCCACGACGTGCTCCCGACACCGCTCGAGCGCCATGAAGGCGCTGTGCCCTTCGTTCATGTGCCACGACGTCGGAGCGACGCCGAGCGCGCGCAGCATACGGACCCCGCCGACGCCGAGGACGATCTCCTGCGAGACGCGGGTGCGCGCATCGCCGCCATACAGGCGCTTGAGGAGCGCCCGGTCGTCGGGGTGGTTCTCGGCCACGTCGACGTCGAGGAGGTAGACCGGGATGCGACCGACCTGCGCGCGCCACGCGCGTACGCGCACGTCGCGACCGAAGATCTGCACCACGACCGAGAGGGGCTTCCCCTCGTCGTCGGTGGCAGCGACCAACGGGAGGTCCGTCGGGTTCTTACGCTCGTACACGGCCTCCTGGCGCCCATCGGCTGCGACGCGTTGGTGGAAATACCCCTCTGGATACCAGAGCCCGACCGCAACGAGCGGGAGGGCGAGGTCCGATGCGGCCTTCGTGTGGTCTCCGGCGAGCACTCCGAGGCCGCCCGAGTAGAGCGCGACACCTTCGTGCCAGCCGTACTCGGCGCAGAAGTACGCGTAGACGTGATCCGATCCTGCACCGGCGACGCCGTTCGGGTCGCGCCAGGCGCCATTCCCGAGGTAGGCATCGAACGACGCCATCGTCGAGGCGTAGAGCGCGAGGTACTCGGGATCGCGGCCGCGTGCGTCGAGGCGCGCTTGGTCGATGTCGCGCAGCATGACGACGGGGTTGTTCCCCGACGCCTCCCACGCTTCACGGTCGAGCTCGCGGAAGACGCGGCGCGCACTCGAGTCCCAGGTCCAGTAGAGGTTGCGTGCGAGCTCGTCGAGTCGCCCGAGCGGAGTTGGCAGGTGCGGGAGCACCGTCAACCGTCCCAGGATGTTCATGTGGCCTCCTGACGCATACAGCGCGGTGATGCTACCACCCGGCGCTCCGGCCTCGAGAGTAGGCTGGTGCATGGATGCTCGTCGCCAGCGCGCGTTCCTGAATCCTCGCGGGGGCCGGCGCGCCGCGCTCCGGCTCGCGGCGTTCGCACTGATCGGGGTGTGGGGCGCGGGGGGTGCGTGGGCGCAGGTGACGAGCACCGGCGTGATCGCCACCGCGTCGGGAGCGTCTGCGCTGTTCCGCGTGAGCGGCGTGCGTGACGGCGGTGGCACCGTCGATGCCTGGGCGCGGGTGGGGAGCGACGCCGCCTTCGGCGTCGTCTGGCGCTACGCACACGTGTTCGGTCCGCTGGGGAACGTGATCGTCGAGGGAGGCACCGATCTCCTCCTCCCGAGCGTGGCGACGGGCGCCGACCCTGGTTTCCGATGGGCGATCGGCGCCCGCGGCGTGTTCGGACCGGTGGCAGCCTCGCTGCGCCTCGACGCCGGTACGGTCGGCGAGGACGAACTCGACGCGACCCTGCGACCCGATGCTCCACGACGCGTCCTCGGCGTCCGGCCCGGCGCCTGGGATGCCGGCGCGCGCGCCTCCGTCACGTACCGCATCGATCGCGAATCGGCGATCGCGTTCGACCCCCGCATCCGTGTCGTCGACGGTGACGTCGTTGCGTTCGCCATCGCTACACTCCGCCGTGCCGGCCTCCGCGACGACCTCGACCTCTGGCTGGGCGTCGAGGGGGGTGTGCTCGCCGAGGCGGGAGCCGCCGCCGTCGGCGCGGGCGTCATCTGGACCAGGCGCCGCGAACCCGATTCCTCCATTCGGCTGTGGATCGGCGGCGACGGCGAGCGCGTCCTCCCTGGCATCGAAGGGCTCGTGAGCGCCCGCTCCCCCGGCGCATCGTGGGCGCTCGCAGTCGGTTGGGTACCCCATCGCCTCGACACGTCGACCTGGCGGGTCACGTTCGACGCCGCTACGGACGCACCACCGCCGGTCGGCGCCACGTGGCGCGTGCGCGCCACCGTGGTCGGCACGCCGAGCGGCCACGCTGCCCGTTCGTCGACGCGAGACTCGCCGACGTTCTCGGTGTCGTTGGCACTCGAACGCGCGCGAGCGGCGCCACCGGGCGCGCGCGTCGACTTTGATGGTCCTTAGCGTGCGAGCGGCGTGATCTCGCCGCTTGCTAGATCGAGCACGTGGACACCGAGCGCGGGGATGGCGCGGAGGAACGAGCGGGTGTTCCCGGCGCTGCGCAACTCGATACGCACGAGACCGACCCCCACCTCGGCGTACCCGTCTTGGCGTAGGGTGCCGTCGACCACGACCAATCCCGGTCGCGCCGTGTCCCATACGAGCATGGTGGGATGAAGCGGCGCGAGCGACACGTCGGTGCGGGTGACGCGAAAATTGCGTACCTGCTCGGTCGACTCGAACGGCGCGAAGCCCGGGCGCTCGAGCCGCACCGTCCGCAGCCCCGGCAGCGACGACAGCGTGAGCGGCGTGCGGCCGACGCGCTCGCCGTCGACGATCACGTCGGCCGTGGGCGTGCTGGTGACGCGTATGCTCCCCCCCGTCACCTCGGTGAGCGTGACGTGCACGAAGGTGGTGTCGCGTGCGCGAAGTTCTACGAAGCGGATCTCGGGCAGGTAGCCCTCGCGGCGGACCTCGAGCTCGTAGCGGCCGGGCTGCAGCCCGACCACGTCGAGGCTGCCGGTCCTACCGAGAGGCACGCCGTCGAGTCGGACCTCGGCGTCGCGCGGCTCGCTCGAGACGAAGAGCCCGGCGTCGCCAAGCGGAATCTCGGCACTCACGAACGCCGACACGAGCGCCGCGAGCTCGTTCGCCACGCGCGCGACGGTCGCTGCAGCGAGCGGCCGAGAGAGCAGGTCGCTCGTGCGATTGCGCACGACGTCGACCGCGAGGATGTTGATCACGAAGGGCTCGCCACCGGCCCCCGAGCGCGCCACGATCTCGCCGGAAACGGCGAATTGCGTCCCCTCGAGCTCCGCGATCAAGCGCGTGAACTCCACCTCGAGTGACCCCGCGATCCCGGGGGTGATGATCGCGGCGACCGACACCCTGAGGCCCGACTCCACGAGTGCGGCACGAAAGGCTGCCACGAGGGACTCGGCCACCTCGACGGGTACGCCAGGTCGGGCTGGGAGGTCGGGGACGGCGACTTGGTTCGCCGCTGCCCCGCCGACGCACCACGCGCAGAGGAGGAGCGCGATCGTGACGACGCGCCAGCGCGGACGGTCGCGCCGGAGCACACGCGGTCGAGGCGCCGGAGGGGCAGGCTCACGCATCGCGTCCAGTATAGCCGCGGCTCGGTACACGCGGCGGCCGCGTGGGGCGCGATCCGGACCCGGTGGTAGGCTGCGCGCGATGCGATACCTCATCCTGAGCGACGTGCACGCGAACGCACCTGCGCTCGCGGCGGTGGTGCGGGACGCGAAGCGGCGAACGTTCGACGACGTCGTCTTCCTCGGCGACCTCGTCGGCTACTACCCGTTCCCACGCGAGGTGATCGCGCAGCTGCGCGGTCTCGCACCCTCCACCACGCTACTCGGGAACCACGACGCGCTCCTGCTCGCGCTGGCAGACGGCGAGGGCTCGACGGCCCACAGGGAGGAGTCGCACGTCACCGAGATCGTGGCACGCCAACTCGACACACTCACGAGCGACGACCTCGAGTACCTGCGGAGCTTCGCGCTCGAGGGCACATTCGAGCGCTGGCAGGTCTCCCATGGCGCCTTCCGCAGCCCATTCGAATACCTCTCGACGCTGCAGAACGCTCGCGCCAACCTCCCGTACCTCACGCGGCCGGTCGGCATCGTCGGGCACACGCACGTGCCGAAGGCGTTCGCTTCGGTCACCACGGCCGACGGCGAAATATGGCGCACGGTCGTCTTCCGCGGTGCGCACGCGCAGTACCGGCTGCCCCCGGGCGCCAAGGCGTTCATGAACCCGGGGGCCGTCGGGCAGCCGCGCGATGGCTCCCCGTGGGCGGCGTACGCCCTCTACGACGACGAACGCCAACTCTTCGACGTCCACCGCGTCGAGTACGACATCGCGCTCGTGCAACAGCGCGTAGCGGAGGCGAAGTATCCACCGGCGGTCGGCATCCGTCTCGGCAGTGGGCGCTGAACCGAGGGGGCACCGTGGCGGCTGACGTGGTGGTGCCCGTCGGCCAGGACGACGCGCTCACCACCCTGCGGGATCTCGAGGCATCGGGGGTACACGCGCTCCTGTTCGCCGGGCCGCACGGCGTTGGGCGGCGCCTGAGCGCGCGCTGGTACGCCGCACTCCTGAACTGTGAGCTCCGCACCGACGATCCGTGTGGGCGCTGCGCTTCGTGCCGAGCGTACGTGCCCGACGAGACGGGGTCGATCGCTGCCACCGACTACCGCGAGATCGTGGCCAGCGCCACCACGCGCGACGGCAAACCGGCACGAAGGCGGAGGATCGTGATCGATCAGCTCGTCGCGCGCGAGGGGGGTGATCCCGAGCCGCTCGGCCCTTGGTTGTGGACCCCGCCGCGCCACCGACGGCGCGTCGGCGTGGTCGACGGGGCCGAGACAATGACGGAGCAGGCCTCGAACGCCTTCCTCAAGACGCTCGAGGAGCCGCCCGAACGAGCGATCGTGATCCTCGTCGCCACCGGGCCGGATGCGGTGCCGCCCACGGTCGCCTCGCGCTGCGTGGTGATTCGATTCCGGCCCGTGGCGCCCACGCCGGAGG
>JACCWH010000085.1 GCA_013697735.1 Trueperaceae bacterium
GGCGTAGAGCTCCCAGAACGCGACCTTCGCCTCGCGCCGCTCGAAGTCGAGCAGGTGGGCGAGCAGCACCTTGGCCCGGGTGTCGTCGTCGTGCTCGACCGGGTCCTCAGGGACGCCGGCCATGAGCGCGTCGACCAGGTCTTGGACGCGCTGCCGCGCCTCGGAGAGCGTCTCGTTGGGTTCGCCCTCCGTGTCGGGCAGCTGCTTCGGGGCCACGCCCTGCGCCTCGCGCTCCGCCTCGAGCCAGCGGTGCAGCGCGACGGTCGAGAGCACGTCGTCGGCGTTGTAGCGCGCCACCGCGTCACGCGCGACGTCGCGCGCCGCCTCCGGCGTGCCGAGCACCGTGGCGTGCTCCACCTCACGCTTGAGCGGGCCGAGCGTGCGCAGGTCCTCGTCCCGGACGAAGCCGTGCAGCCGCTCGAGGTCCTTGAGCGAGTACGCCTCGACCCCCACCCGGAATCCCTGACGCACCACCGGGAGCAGATCGACGAACGCCTCGCGCCGGAGCAGCGCGTCGAGCTCCTCCTCGCGCGTCGCGTGGCGCCCCATCAGGCGCCTGAACGCGCTCACCTCGTAGGGGCCGAAGTGCACGACGTGGGCGTCCGGATGCCGCACCAGATGCTCGCCGACGGTGTCGATGAAGCGTTCGAACGCCCTGCGTTCACTCACGCGATCGAACGCCCACACGTGCGTGACCGGACCGTCGCCGATCGACCAGCCCCAGAGGTACTCGAGGCCGCCACCCGCGAAGAACGGCGTCCCCTCGAGGTCGACGTAGACGTCGGCCCCGCTGCGCCGCGGCAGCCGCGCGAGCCCGTCGTCGGCCGTGAGCGGCAGTCGGTCGACCTGGAGTGCAGCCGCGTCCTCGCTGCGGACCTGCACCTCGGCTTGGTGGGCTGCGGACAGGTACGCCTCCGCGCGCCCGTACTCGGGCTTGAAGCCGATGCCGTGCCGGCGTTCGGCGAGCGCGCGGCGCGTGTCGACGCCGTGCCGCTCGAGCTCCGCGCGGCGCGTGCCGCCGAGGTTCGCCACCAGCGACAGGTGGTCCTGATCGCGCCAGCGCGCGCGGCACGACGCCCACCAGCCGCACACCGCGCAGTGGTCGACGGGTTCGGGCACGGTCCGCGCCTCACCGGCGACGGCGGAGTCCGCGAACGCCTCGAACCTCCTCGTGGCGCGGCCGGTGACGGCGTCGTAGTCGTCGACGCGCAGCGACGAACGCGCGAACGAATCGGGCGCCACGCCCGGCGCGACCACGTGCACGTACTCCCCCGGCACGCCCTGCAGCCGCTCCAGCATGCGTGCGTACGTGAGGAGCTGCAGCACCGTCGCCGCGCGGGTGGTGGTGGCGAGCTTCGTGTCCTCGACCTCGTAGTGGAAGGCGCCGAGCGCGCTCGCGCCCTCGACGCGGCGCAGCACGTCGGCGACGCCACGCCACGCGCCGTCGCGTAGCGGCGCCTGCGCGATGACGTCTACGCCCGCGCGCATCAGCTCGAGCAGGCGGGCCCGCGCCTCGTCGGGATCCTCGAGGGCGCCGATCGTCTCGACCTCGAGCCCCTGCGCGCGCAGGTGGTCGAGGTACGCCCCCTCGTGCCGCCGACCCAGCTCCGCGAGCAGGTCGGCGTCCGGATCGCGGCCCCGCTCCGGCACCGGCCGCCCCACGACCGCGTCGATGTCGAGGCGGCTGGCGTGGGCGCAGGCCGTGAACGTCGTGAGGTCGCTGGGGCTGAGGTCGAGCGAGCCTTCGGGTTTCAGGCGCATGGGAGATCCGGCGGGGGAAAGGCGGGGCTCGGGCGAACGAGGTGCTGTCGGCGTGCGGGAAGCATGCGCCAAGACTAGATCATGGGTGCGTCAAGTACGGTCGTTGTATGAGGTGGCGACGTTCGACGTCGGACGACCAGATGTGTCACACCTTCGAGCTCCCGGCGGGCAAACTTCCGTCCCTGATCGACGCGACCGCCTCGCCTGCGGACTCCGTGAAGATCCCCGTCCCAGTCCGATCGCGATAGACGTTCACGACGTCCTTCACGGCCTCCACGTAGGGCAAGGCGGCGAGATCCTCGTACTCGATCATCTCCGCCGTCGTGTGCAGCAGGTTCGTGAGCTCCTCCCACCCATCGAGCTCATCGGGGAGCACCCGGAGGAACGGCTCCGCGTCGTCCCCCGCCACGGCGAGGAGATGCTCCAGTCGCAGCGAGAACTCCATCAGTGCGACGAGACCGACGACGTCGCGCACGGCTGCGTTGTGGGCGGCGTGCTTCGCCTTGGTTCGCGGGAAGAGCCGGTTCACACGCGTCACGTGTGGCAGAGCGTGCAGCGACCTGAGGCGGTGCATCGATTCGCCCCGCCACACATGACGCAGCTCGCGCAGCTCGTTGCGCACACGTCGAAGTTCGGCGAGGCCGGCAGCATCCAACTGCTGCATCCCGAGCTCCTTCACGCTCGCGTATGCGGCCTCGAGCCGGGCGCGTTGGTCGATGCTCCTGAAGGCGAGCAGCAGATCCACCTTGCCCGAGAGGGCGTCGAGCTTCGTCGCGAGGTCCTTCGCCGACACGAGGTGCGCGAGCCCGTAGACCGTCGCCGTCAGCGCGCCCAGCCGAGCCCCGCTCGGCACGCCACGCAGCAGATCCGTCACCTTGCCCGTTCGCGAATCCTTGACCATCGCCAGCAGCTTGCCGTTCCCGTCCCGGGCGAGTTGCAACGTGCCCCGGGCGATGCCGCCTTGGATCGACGAGGTCAGCTCGAACGTGAGGTACCTGCCCGAGTGCGCGAGATCGCGCACGTTCATGACGACCGTCGCGGCGTTCCCGGAGATGTCGATCTCGAGGTGGTGCGCACGGCGCTCGAAGTCTGCGGCCGCCGCTCCGTAGCGACGCACGTCGAGCGCGTCCTCCAGCCGCAGGCCGGCGAGGATGGCCAGTGGGTTCGGAAGGCGCGTGAGGAGGAGCGTTCTCGCTGCGAGCGCGAGGACGTCATCGGCATCGGACTGCGGAGGAACGACCTGAAGCAGCGCCTGCTCCTTCGCCTCTGCCGTCCGCGGTGCCCATCCCACCGCGACGGTCCGCCCTCTTCGTGTCGCCCGCAGCCGTGCGAGCCACCCCACGGTCCATCCGGCCAGGAGCATCGCGAGCAGGATCAGGGTGATGCGTTCGAGTGTCACGAGGTCACGATGGCGCCGGCACCGAACGTCGGACGCTCCGCGCGGGTCCATTCGAGGGGCATGCTGTCAGCCTACGGCATCCGGACACGCACCGCGCGCGTCCGTACCTGTCGCAGCCGCGATCTACCGTTGTTTCAAGGGAGGTCCGCCCATGAACACGCCGCTCCAGATGACCCACCACGCCGAGCACCGCCGGACTCAGCGGACGGCTCCCGACTGCGTCCTCGAGCTCCTCCGCACCGGCAGCGGCACCGACTTCCTCGGCCGCCACCCCAACCACCCCCGCGTCCAGCTCCGCATCGTACGGACCGCCGACAGCTACTGGGTCGCGCCCCACGCGAAAGGCACCATCCTCACCGTCTACGAGAAGGAGGCGCGCGACATCGACGGCTGGGCCTGGAAGCACCATCATCACCCCGAGCAGAACAGGCACCGCCTCCGCCGGCTCCCCGTCCACCACACGCCCCTGCAGGCCATCACGGCCGACCTCTACGCGTTGTGGGTCATGGACGCGTGAACACCGGAACGGACTGAGAGGGAGAGCGCCATGAGGTTCGACGACACCGTTCGCACCGAGGTGCGGGCAATCCTGGAGCGTTTCGAACCCCGCGGCCTGGCTCCCGTCGACGTCGGCCAGCAGGACCGAGACCTCTACCGCGTGCACTTCACGTGGAACGGTCTCGACTTCCACCACGTCATGGACGAGCAGGGGGTGACGTCCTTCGTCCTGGAACTCAGCGAGATCGTGGTGCTGGAGGAGGCGACGCACCCCGGTGTGATC
>JACCWH010000141.1 GCA_013697735.1 Trueperaceae bacterium
GTCGTGGCGAGCGCGCTCTTCGGCGTGGCGATCGCGCAGAGCGACCTGCCGGACGATGTCGCCCGCATCCACTACCTGCGCCCCGACGGCGACTACGCCGGCTGGGAGCTGCACGTCTGGGAAGACACGCTCGAGGAGGTCACCTGGAGCGACGGCCTCGCGATCACGGGCAGCGACGGCGACGGCGTCCATTGGGACGTCCGTCTGCGCGACGGTGCCGAGCGCGTCGGCTTCATCGTCCACCGCGGCGACGAGAAGGACCCGGGGCCCGACATGTTCCTCGTCCTCTCCGAACACGGGCGCGAGATCTGGCTGGTGTCGGGCAGCGACAGAATCCTCACGGCCCCGCCGATCGCGCCCCCGACCGACGACGTCGCACGCATCCACCTCCACCGCCCCGACGGCGAGTACGCCGGCTGGACGCTACACGTCTGGGAAGACACCGCCTCGTCGGTGACGTGGGAGGCGGGGCTCGACGTCACCGGCATGACCGACTACGGTGCATTCTGGGACGTCCCGCTCCTCCCGGAGGCGGAGCGCGTCGGCTTCATCGTCCACCGCGGCGACGAGAAGGACCCGGGGCCCGACATGTTCCTGGAGCTCGACGTGCACGGCAACGAGATCTGGCTCGTGTCGGGCAGCGCGACGATCCACGTGCAGCGCCCCGACGTCCGCGCGAGCGGAGGCGGGGATCTGCGCAGCGCTCGCGCCCACTGGGTACGAACCGACCTGATCCTCTGGGACACGGGGCTCGAGCTCGACGGCTCGCGCTTCACGCTGCACGGCGACGCCGACGGGGCCCTCGAGCTCGCCGATGGGGAGATCGGCGGCGGTTCGTCGACCGTCTCCCTGCCGCTGAGCGTCGACCCCGACGGGGTTCCTGCCGACGTCGTGCGCCAGTTCCCGCACCTCGCCGGCCTCACGGCGCTGCGGCTCCCGGCGGAAGGGGCCGACGTGGCTGACCTCCTCCGCGGTCAGCTCGCCCTGAGCCACCACGTGGGTGCGCGCCTCGCCGACGCCACCGGCTTGCAGATCCCGGGCGTACTCGACGACCGCTATGCGACCGACGCCCCGCTCGGCGTCACGTGGGAAAGCGACGAGCCCCGCATCGCAGTGTGGGCGCCGACCGCGCGGAGCGTGCGCCTCCACCGCTTCCCGGACGCCACGGCGGCAGCGGCCGAGGTGCACGAGATGGTGTTCGACCCCGATGGTGGGGTCTGGAGCGTCGCTGGCGCCGCCGACTGGCGTTGGCAGTACTACCTCTTCGAGGTCGAGGTCTTCGTGAGCGCGACGGGGCGGGTCGAACGCAACGTCGTCACCGATCCGTATTCCGTGAGCCTGGCGACGAACTCGGCGCGCTCCCAGATCGTCGACGTGCGCGACCCCGCACTCATGCCCGACGGCTGGAGCGACCTGGTGAAGCCGGCCGTCGACGATCCCGTCGACATCGTCGTCTACGAGCTGCACGTGCGCGACTTCTCGACCGCCGATCCCCTCGTTCCGGAGCCGCTCGTCGGCACGTATCGCGCCTTCACCCTCGACGACACGCATGGTGTGCGCCACCTGCGCGACCTTTCGCGCGCGGGGCTCACGCACGTCCAACTCCTGCCGACGTTCGACCTCGCGACCGTCGACGAGGACCGTTCCACCTGGCTCGAGCCGACGATCGACGTCGACTTCCCCGACGCCAGTGTCCGTCCGCAAGAGGCGGTGCAAGCCGTCCGCGATCGTGACGCGTTCAACTGGGGCTACGACCCGTGGCACTTCAACGTGCCCGAGGGCTCCTACGCGACCGATCCAGACGGCCCGGAGCGCATCCTCGAGTATCGCGAGATGGTGATGGCGCTCTGGCTCCTCGACCTGCGCCTCGTGGTCGACGTCGTCTACAACCACACCAACGCCAGCGGTCAGGGAGCGAAATCGGTGCTCGACCGGATCGTTCCGGGCTACTACCACCGTTTGGACGCGAGTGGCTCCGTCACCACCAGTAGCTGCTGTCCGAACACCGCCACCGAGCACGCCATGATGGAGCGCCTGATGGTCGACTCCGTTGCGCTGTGGGCCGAGACGTACAAGGTCGACGGGTTCCGCTTCGACCTCATGGGGCACCACATGACGCGCAACCTCACGGCGGTGCGGGGCGCGCTCGACGCGCTCGTACCCGAGGAGCACGGCGTACACGGCGCTGGCATCTACGTCTACGGCGAGGGCTGGAACTTCGGTGAGGTGGCCGACGGCGCTCGCGGCACCAACGCCACGCAACGCGCGATGGCCGGGAGCGGCATCGGCACGTTCAACGACCGACTCCGCGACGCAGTGCGGGGCGGCGGGCCCTTCGACGGCGGCGCGGCGCTGATCGCGAATCAGGGGTTCGCTTCGGGTCGCGGCGTGCTACCGAACGACGTCACGAGCGCCGCGAGCCTCGAACAGGAGATCGCCGGCATGCGCCGCGCCGGCGACCAGGTCCGAGTCGGACTCGCTGGCAACCTCGAGTCGTTCACGTTCGAGAGCGCCGACGGCGTTCGCGTGCGCGGCGACGAGGTCGACTACAACGGCCAGCCGGCCGGCTACGGTCGCGTGCCGCAGGACCACGTGGTCTACGTGTCGAAGCACGACAACCAGACCCTCTGGGACATCCTCGCCTACAAGCTCCCGCGCGACCTCGCGACCGAGTCGCGCGTACGCGCGCAGCTCGTGGCCCTCTCCACGGTGATGTTCTCGCAGGGTGTGCCGTTCTTCCACGCCGGCTCCGACCTCCTGCGCAGCAAGAGCTTCGATCGGAACTCGTACGACTCCGGTGACCACTTCAACGCCATCGACTGGACGATGACCACGAACGGCATGGGTCGCGGGTTGCCGCTCGCGGGCGACAATCGCGACAACTGGCAGTTCATGCGCGACCGGCTCGCCGATCCGCTCCTCCATCCTTCGCCCGAGCAGATCGAGTTC
>JACCWH010000162.1 GCA_013697735.1 Trueperaceae bacterium
CGGACGAGTACGCACAGCACTGCGCCCAATGCCACGGCGACGACCTCCAAGGCAACCCGCCCCTCCAGGGCGACTCCTTCCACGACTCCTTCGACACCGTCTGGGACCTCTTCGACTACACCCGCCAGACCATGCCCCAAGACAACCCAGGATCCCTCGAAGACAGCACCTACGCCGACATCATCGCGTTCGTCCTCCGCGAGAACGACTTCCCCGCCGGCGACGACGAACTCCAAGCCGACGACCAAGACGCCATGCAAGACATGCCCTTCGACCCCGACGAAGCGTCCGACACCGAAGCGACCGACACCGAAGCGACCGACACCGAAGCCGACGCCGACAACGACGAAGCGACCGAGAACGGCGAAGCGACCGAGAACGGCGAACGCGACGCCGAAGCAGCCGACACCGAGGGGGCCGACACGGCCGAAGCCGACACGGCCGAGAACGACGCGGCGGAGAACGACGCGGCGGAGGCGGAGGAGCTCGACGTCACCCAAGACGCAGCCGACGTGATGCGGTTGACGGAGGCACGAGACGAGGGGCCGGGGCTCGCTCCGGAGGATCAACTCCAGTCCGAGCGCGGCTTCCACGCGTACGCCCTCCACTGCGCACGCTGCCACGGCGAGAATCTCGAAGGCAACGTCGCCCCTGCGCTGGCGGGAGACGTCTTCTTCGAACGCTGGGGCGGGCACCCGGTCGACTGGTTCTACTTCCAGGCGCGCGCGGCGATGCCGCCGCACGGCCCCGCCTTCCTCGACGAGCAGGTCTACGCCGACATCATCGTCTTCGCGCTCACGCGCTCGGGGGTGCTCGAGGGCTTCGAGGAGTACCGACCGCACGACGAGGAGTTCCGCATGTTGGTGATCGAGCCGATGTCGGCGGTCGAGGATCGGACGGAGCTCGAGGAGCGCGTCGACCGCCTCCGCGAGTCGGTCCAGGCACCACACCAGGAGGGCGACGCCGGCCAAACTGGGCGGCGCATCGCGCCCATCGAGTGGCCCGACGACGCCGGGGCCTCCCCCATCGGACCGCCGGGGAGGACGGACGCCGCGATCGCGGTCGAGCCCGGGGCAGCGGCACCCACCGCCGAGGATGAGAATGGCGCGCCCACGCCCCCCTCGGCCGACCCCTCCCCGGCGCAGCCCGAAGACGAGCCCGAAGACGACGACGAGGACGGCGATCCCGTCGATGAAGTCGACGACGCCCGTGGCCCCGCGCGGGCCGCATCCGGCGGTGCCCTATGAGGAGCGATCACATGACGAGCATGGAGGCGGCCCCCACCGGTAGCGATCTCGACCGCCGCACCTTCCTCAAACGCGCTGCGGGGACGATGGCCGTGATCGCCGTGAACATGGCGTTCCGCTTCGACGCGGTGGCCCAGGAGGCGGCACGCGGCGGGTACCAGTTCTTCACCCGCGAGGAGGGGGAGCTGATGGAGGCGATCGCCGGGCGCATCTGGCCGGCAGACGACGACGGGCCCGGCGCGATCGAGGCTGGCGCCGTCACCTACATCGACCGCGCCCTCTCCGGCCCCTACGCCGCCTACCAGCAGGCGTACCGCGTGCTGCTGCACGACCTTGCCGGGCAGATTCGTCGACGCTACGGCGGCAGCGTCCGCGACCTCGACGAACGGCAGCTCGACGCGCTCCTCGGCGAGCTCGAAGAGCGGGCCGACGGCGACGATCCGCTCGCCGGCCTGCCGGGTCGCCGGCTCGAACTCGGGCTCGGCCCCGACTCGAGCTTCGACATGGTCCGCACGCACGTGATGGAGGGGGTCTTCTGCGATCCCATCTACGGCGGAAACCGCGACTTCGCCGGTTGGCGAGCCGTGAACTACCCGGGGGCCCACTACGTCTACACGGCCGAAGAGCAACAGGTCTTCGAGCCGTTGACCAAGCCGTACCAGAGCGTGGCGGACCTGTGACGCGCTCGAGCAGCACGCGAGGGAGAGCACGCCATGGCTGAGCACGCGAGGAAAGACGTCGTCATGATCGGCTACGGGGCCGGCAGCGGTCCTGCTTCGGTCGCGCTCTCCCAGGCCGGGTACTCGGTGGTCGCCCTCGAACGAGGGCCGCACCTGACCGCTCAGCGGGACTTCTCGCCGTCGCAGATCGACACGCTCCGCTGGGTGATCCGCGACGGCATGATCCCCGACTTCGATCGCATGCCGCTCACGTTCCGTGAAGACGAGGACGACGAAGCCACGCCCACGGACTACCTCATGTCGACGCTCGTGGGCGGCGCGACGATCCACTGGTCGGGGCAGTCGTGGCGGCTCTTCGAGGACGACTTCCGCGTCCGCTCGACCGTGATGGAGCTCTACGGCGAGGAGCGGCTGCGCTACCTCGAGGATGACGGCGCCTCCATCGTCGATTGGCCGATCAGCTACGACGAGGTCGAGCCGTACTACGAACGCGTCGAGACGCACGTCGGCATCGGCGGTTGGCCCGGCAACATCCAGGGGCAGCTCCGGCCCGTGAAAGCCGACGAAGGGAACCCCTTCGAAGCGCCGCGCCAGAACGACTACCCGTTCCGGCCGCTGCGCGACAACGCCACCAACCTCACCTTCCGTCACGGTGCGCTCCAGCGGGGACTCCACCCCTTCCACGTGCCCACCGCGATCCTCACGCGCCCCTACCTCTCCCCCTACGGCATCTCGCGCCCACCGTGCACCTACTGCACCTTCTGCACGGGCCACGGCTGCTGGAACGCCTCGAAGTCCGACACCCGCGTCTCGCTGCTGCCGGCGGCGGTGGCCACGGGGAACTTCGAGTTGCGCCCGGGGTGTCACGTCACACGCCTGAACCAGGAGAACGGCCGCGTCGTGAGCGTCGAGTACGTCGATACCACCAGCGGCGAGCGCCATACGCAGCCGGGCGACATCTTCCTGCTCGGTGCCTACACGTTCCAGAACGTGCGGCTGCTCCTGCACTCGGGCATCGACGCCGACGGCAAGGTCGGGCAGCACTTCATGACGCGCTCGCAGCCGTCGGTGCACGCGGTCTTCGACGACCGTTTCCTCAACGGCTACAACGGGCCCGCCGTGCAGCGCCAGGGTCTCGACGACTACAACGGCGAGGTCGCGTTCGAGCAGAAGCTCGAGCTGAGTAACGACGACTTCTTCATCCGTGGCGCGTTCATCGGTTCACCGAGCCAGCGAAACCCACTCCAGACCTACAACCAGGTCCCCCCTGGCGTCCCGACGTGGGGACCGGAGTACAAGCGCTACCTCACGAACTACCTCAACCGCTACATCGGCCTGCAGATGCTCACGGAACCGCTCCCGTACGAGCACTCGCGCATCGATCTCGATCCGAATCACCGCGACTCCTACGGTGTGCCGGGGGCGCGCGTCACTCGGCGCATCGGCGAGAACGAGCGTCGTATGGGGCGCTTCATCCACGATCGCGGCGTCGAGATCCTGCAGGCCGCGGGCGCCGCGCGCATCTGGGGCTCGGGCGACGTGCAGGCCATCCCCACCATGACGCACGACACCGGCGGCCTGCGCATGGGCAACGACCCCGACACCTCCGTCACCAACCGCTACTGCCAGATGTGGGATGCCCCGAACGTCTTCGTGGGCGGCGGCGCGGTCTTCCCGACCATGGGGGGCAAGAACCCGACGCAGACCATCTGGATGCTGTCGTACTGGCTCGCCGACGCCATCATCGACGGCCGCGCCGACGTCGACGACGCCCGCAACCATGGCTAGGTCGACCGCCGAAAGGCCGGTGATGGCGGCACCCACGCGGCTCCCCGACGTCCGCCAGGCGCTCGCATGGCGCGACATCCACTCCGGGCTCGACGAAGCCGCCGCACGGCGCGTGCCGATCCTGTGCCTCGCCGAGAGCCCGTGGAGCAACGGCGCGCAGCGTCTCGCGCTCGTGCTCGGCCAGCACGATGAAACGCGCGACCTGGTCGAGTCGTCGTTCGTCCCCGTCATCGTCGATCCACTCGAACGACCAGATGTGGCTGCGCGCCTCGCCTGGGCTGCGAGCACCCTCACCGGCACGGTGGGGCCGCCACTGCTGGCGCTGCTGACGCCGAGTGGGTCTCCCTTCCTCGCCTACTGCACCCTCTGGCCGGAGGGGCGCGACCCGTACCCATCACTCCATTCGCTGCTGCGATCCGTCGCCGACCTAGACCGGGAGCGCCGCACCGCCCTGGAGAACGAGGCGATGGCGCTGCAGGCGAGAGCGGGGGGGCGCGCCGCCAGCGCCCCACGGCACACCGCGTGGCAGCGTATACGCGATCACGTCGACGCGCGATTCGGTGGCCTGCAGGAATCACCCAAGTGCCCCCACCCGCACGTGCTGTGGCAACTGCTCGACGAAGCCGCCCACCCGCCCGTGCGTGCGCATCTCGTGCGCACGCTCGAGGGCATGCAGCGCGGCGGCATCCTCGACCAGCTCGACGGCGCCTTCCACCGCTGCTCGCGCGACGAACGCTGGATCGTCCCCCACTTCGAGAAGCTCGTCCCGACGAACGCCGCCCTCGCAGCGGTGTACGCCCGCGCGGCGTCGCTCTTCGATCGGCCCGACTTCCTCGCCACGGCCGATGGCGCTGCGGCGTTCGCGGCGGCTGGCCTCGAGAGCGGGACGATGGTGATCGCCTCCGACGCGCGCCACTACACCTGGACGCCGGGGCAGTTCCAGGAGGAGCTCGATCCGGGCCTGATCCAGGCGCTCGGACTGCACTTCAAGATCACGCGCGACGACTCGCCGCACGTCCTCTACCGCGCGCTCGAAGCCGATCAGATGGGCGACTACGCCGACGAGGATCCGGCCGTGCTGAGCGAGCGCATCGACGAAGGCAAGGCGCACCTCCTACGGGTGCGGATGCGGCGACCACCACCTGCCCGGCACGCCGTCGACGCCCCCGCCTGGCACGCGGAGACCCTCCGCTGGCTCTTCGAAGCGGGTCGCCACGATGTCGACGTCGACGAGGGAATGCTCGACCGGCGGCTCCGTGCGCTGCTCGCGGGCCACTTCGACCCGAACCTCGGGTACGCTCGCACGTCACGTGCGGGCGCCCGCTACTGGCTCGAGGATCAGACGGCCCTCGCGACGGCGTGCCTGGCCGCGGGCGCGGGCGTCCCAGAGGCGCACGGGAGCGCGATCGTGCTCGCCGACATCATCCTCGAGGCCTACTGCGACGCCGAGACCGGCGCCCTGCTCGACGCTCCGCACGAGGGCGGCGGCCGGCGCCGCCCGAGTCAGGCGGTCGTCGACGGCACCCTGTGGGCGGCGGTGCCGAGCACCATCGAGCTCCTGCGGACGCTGGCGCACGAGGAGCGCGGCTCGCAACGGAGCCGCTCCACGTCGTGCGTGCGCTTCGAACGCGCCGCCGAGGTCGCGGAGCGACGCCACCGCGACGCGACGCACGCGGCGTCGGCGTACGATCTCAGGTGATCCGACGCCCGCGAGCGCGCCCGCCCATCCGCTCCTCGATCGACACGCTCGGGTCGCGAACCGCCTCGCGCAGCAGCACGAACACCACGCTCACGAATCCGGCGATCACGGCGGCGATGACGCTCGCGAGCACGGCGCGCTGGGGCTCGGGATGGCTCGGCACGGCGGCTTCGCTCAGTAGCCGCGCGCCGGTGGGGGCGAGCTGCGCCACGTAGGCGACGGTCGGTTCGATGTCGGCGAGGGCATCGAAGGCGCGTTGCGCCTGGGCGAGTTCGCGCGATCGGCGCACCAGGTCGGCTTGGTAGCGCGCCACGCTCGGCGCAGACTCCGCGATCTCGAGCCGCAGCGCGTCACGCTGCTCGCCGATCGCCTCTCCCTCGGCGTGGAGGGCGGCGAGACGGGCTTCGGTGGCCCACAACGCCCCGACGAGCGAGAGCCCCACGTCCGGCGAGTCGGTGAGCACGACGAGTTCGTCGCCGCCGGCCGATGTGCGCTCGCGCAGCGACGCCGCCTCGGCCTCTCGAGCGCGGATCGCACGCGCTACGTCGTCCGCGAGCACGTCGAGGCTGGCGAGCCGCCCCTGGAGTCGCGCGAGCCACTGCGGGTCGGACTGTACGTCCTGGGCCTCGCGGACCTCACGCAGGGCAGCGTCCGCTGCGGCGAGCCGCTCGCCCGCGCCCAGCACGCCGTCTGAGGTGATCCGTTCGATTGCGTCGAGGTTCTCGTTGAGCAGCGTGCGAACGGTCTCGATCGTCACGCTCGCCCACACCGTGGCGAGTTCAGCTGCGATACCCGCATCCCCGCTCCGCACCCGGTGCGCGACCGCCAGGAGGCTCGATGGTTGGTTCGCCGATCCGGCGAGCCGCTCGAGCGTGAAGGTGTCGCGCGAGCCCGGCAGCGTGCCGCCGGCATCGGGCACCCGCTCGGCCACCTGCTCGAGCACGCCGCGTGAGTACGCGAGCGTCTGGTAGGTGTCGTAGGTGACGTCGAGTTCGGGCCGGAACGCGAGTCCGACCTCCTGCTGGACGGAGATGGGCGCTCGCGCCACGGCGGTGGTCGCCTCGGCCTCGAAGCTCGCCGGGCGGGTCGACGTCGCCACCCCCACCACCAGCGCGGCGATCGCCGCCGCTGCCATGATCGCGAGCAGATTGCGCCGCACGACCAGGTAGAGGTCGCGCAGGGAGATCTCGTCGTGCGGGGGCGGCGTGGCGGGTGTGGTCATTCGTCGTTCGACCATGCTACCGCGTCGACGACGCTCACCGCCGCCTCTCTCCGGCGTGTGCAGGGCGGCGCTCGCGTATGATCGCCTCGTGCCAATGACCATCGGCGACCGCACCGCGACGCTGCGGAGCACGGCCGCGCCCCTGCACCTCCCGACGGTGGCGGGGCATGCGCGTGTCCTGCGGCGCGGCGAGCCGCTCTACCTCGTCGGCTCGGCGTCGGACACCGTCTATCGGGTCGAGTCGGGGCTGCTCGCGATGTCGCTGCCGCTGCGCTCGGGGCGCGAGCGGATCGTCGCGCTCGCGGGCCCGGGCGAGTTCCTCGGCGCGCTCGCCCCCGAACGGCGCGAACACGAGGAGCGGGCCGAGGCGCTCTCCGCCACCGTCGTGGTGATCGGGCTGCCGCGCGCCGAGCTCGACGACGCCTTCGAGCGCACGCTCTTCGAGACGCTCGACCGCCACGCCTCACGCCTGCGCTACGCGCTCGAGGACGCCGACCGGCCGGTCGTGGTCCGCCTCGGGCTCGCGCTCATCGACCTCGGCTGGCGCTACGGGCACCTCGGCGAGGACGGCGCCACGCGCCTGACGTTGCCGCTCACGCACGAGCATCTCGCCGCGATGATCGGTGCGGCGCGCGAGACCACCAGCGCGGCGCTCGCGACGCTGCGCGCGGAGGCCGGCGTCGATGGCACACGCGGCCGCTACCGCTTCGTGGAGCGCACGCTCCGCGACGCCCTCACGTCGCTCGACCCGAAGAACTGAAGCCCGTCGCCACCCCTCGGGGGTAGGCTTCTCTCGTGCCCGGAACCGAACGCTCCCTCGACGGACGCGCCACGATCCTCTTCGGGATCGGCGCGATCGTCGGCGGTGCCGCGCTCGTGCTGGCGGGTCCCGCCATCGTCGTGGCCGGCCCCGCGGCGCTGCTGGCGGTGCCGCTCAACGCCGTCTTGGCGGTGCTCGCGGCGCTGAGCCTGGCGGAACTCGGAGCGCGCTTCCCACGCTCCGGAGGGGCCTACGCGTTCGCGCAGCAGATCATCTCAATCGACGCGGCCTTCGCGGTCGGCTGGCTCGTCTGGTTCGCGTCCCTCGCCGCCTCGGCCGTGTTCGCGCTCGGCTTCGCGGAGTTCGCGCTCGCGGGCGCCCTCGAGATCCGCGCTGCGCTGGGCGCCACGCTCGGCCCCGACGACGGTGTGCCCCTCTGGGCCACGCGACCGTCCGCAGTCGCCCTGGCGCTCGTCGCGATCGGCGCGTACGCCGTCATGCTCACGCGCAGCAATCGGAGCGGCGGCGTATGGCTGACGCTCGCCAAGGTCGGCACCATGGGTCTGCTCGGGGCAGCGGGGGTGATCGCGGCGGCGTCGGTGTCGCCGGACGACGTCGTCGGCAGCTTCCGCCCCTTCGCGCCGGGCGGCGTCCTCGGTCTCGCGCAAGCGATGGGGCTCCTCTTCATCGCCTTCCAGGGCTTCGCGCTCGTGGCCGCCACCGCCGGCGACGTTCGCGACCCGGCACGCAACCTGCCACGCGCGATGCTGATCGCGATCGCGGTGGCGGCAGCACTCTACCTGCCACTCTTCTTCACCATCATCACGGTGGGTGTTCCTGCGGGGACCTCACTCCAGGCGTTCGCCGCGCTCCACGGCGCCACCACCGTGGCGGAGGCTGCGCGCACCTTCCTCGGACCGGCCGGCTTCTGGCTCGTGACGCTCACGGCCGTCCTCGCGATGCTGACGGCGCTGCAGGCCAATCTCTTCGCGGCGTCGCGGATCGCCCGCGCCATGGCTCGCGACCGCACGCTCCCCCCCGGCCTCGCCGCCCTCGCCCCGGGCGGCATCCCCCGCCGCGCGGTCGTACTGTCGGCGGCCGTGGCGAGCACCATCGCCATCGCCCTGCCGACGATCGCCACGGCCGGCGCAGCAGCGGGCCTGATCTACCTCGCCATCTTCGCGCTCTCGCACCTGATGGCGTTCCTGGCGCGGCTCCGCGCCGACGCGCCGGCGCCGTTCCAGGCCCCCGCATTCGCGCTCACTGCGTCGATCGGAGGTGCGGCGGCGCTCACGCTCGTCGTGCTGAACGCGTTCGCCGTGCCTGCCGCCGGGGCGTTGGTGCTGGTGTGGCTCGTCCTCGGAGGCGTCATCTACGTCTGGCTCTTCGCCCGCCAGGCGGCCGCGGTCGACGCCGAGCACGAGGGAGCGCACCCCGACCTCGTCCAGCTCCGCGGCCGGCGGCCGCTGGTGCTCGTACCGATCGCCAATCCCGCGAGCGCAGAGCCGCTCGTGACCGTCGCCAGCGCCCTGGCGCCCGTCCGCATCGGCCGCGTGATGCTGCTCTCGGTGGTCGAGCACTCCGACGTGCAGCGCGGCGCGACGGTGCGCGCGCTCGACCCTCACAGCGCGCCGACCGCCGACGTGGAAGCCGCGATCGAGAACGCCCAGCGTGTGGTGCGACAGTCGTTGAGCGCGGCGATCGAGCTCGAACTCTTCCCCGAGGCGCTCACCACCGTGGCGAGCGATCCGTGGGACGAGATCGGTCGCGTCGCGCGCACGCACGACTGCGAGATCCTGCTCCTGGGCCTCTCGCAGCTCGACGACCGCGCGACGTTGGCGAGGGTCGACGACCTCATCGCCACCGTCCGGAGCGACGTCGTCATCCTCCGCGCCCCGGCGGGCTGGCACCTCGAACGCGTGGAGCGCGTGCTCGTCCCGTTCGCGGGGCGCGGCGACCAGGATCGCCTGCGCGCCCGCCTGCTGGGGGCACTCTCGCGCCTGGCGCACCCCGAGGTCGAGTTCTTGCGCGTGCTCCCGCTCGACACCACCGACGCGTCGCTGGCGCGGCTCTCCCGCACGCTCGCCGACACGCTCGCGGGGCGTGAACTCGGCCGCGTGATGAGCGTCTGCCTGCGCTCCGACGATCCCGTGGCGAGCGTGCTCGAGCGCTCGACCGACGTCGATCTCGTCATCCTCGGCCTACCGCGGCGCGACGAATCGCGCGGCGTGCTCGGCGCGATGGCGCGATCGCTCGTCGCGGCGCTGCCCGCCTCGTGCGCGGTGCTGATGATCCACCGCCGCTAGCGCACGACAGGCGCCCGCGGCCCGGGACCGCTCAGAAGCCGGGGCGCCGCCGTATGTCGGCGAGGTCGGCCGGGAGCCGCCGAAGCGCTTCCTGGCCGTAGACGAATCGCAACGTGCCCGCGCGATCGACGACCGCGACCACGTCGGTGTGCACGAAGTTCGACGAGCCGATGCCGGCGTACCCGATGAAGAACGTACTCGCGGCCGTCGCGATCTGGCTGTTGGTGCCGCTCAGCGCGACGAAGTCGGGATGGAACGCGGCCACGTACGGCCCGAGCACCTCGGGCGTGTCGTACTCCGGGTCGACCGTGATCATCGCCACGGTCAGGTCGTCGGGCGCACCCAGATGGTCGTACACGCGCGCGAGCTGCGCCATCGTGAGTGCGCACACGTCGGGGCAGCGCGTGAAGCCGAAGAAGACGAGGAGCGTGCCCCGTTTCGCGTAGTCGGCGAGGCGCACGTCGGAGCCGTCGGCGGCGACGAGGTCGAGGTCGACCACCCGCGGCGGACGATCGAGCTCGGTGCCGGCCAATTCGGGCGGCGGCCGAAGCGCCAGTCCCAAAGCGTACGCGAGCGCTCCGGCCAGGAGCGCGACGGACACCACGAGGGCGCGACGGACGAGAGGCTGCATGCGTCGAGGCTACCATCGGCGCCTCGCGACCTACGATTCGGCCCGCACCATCGCCATGAACGCTTCGACGATCTCGGGATCGAACTGACTCCCGGCGTGCTCGCGAACGAACTCCAGCGTACGCTCGCGGCTCCACGCCGAGCGGTACGGACGCTCGCTGGTCAAGGCGTCGTAGACGTCGACGATCGCGAAGATGCGAGCCGGGAGCGGGATCTCCTCGCCGGCGAGGCCGCGCGGGTAGCCGCTGCCGTCCCACTGCTCATGATGGCAGTACGGGATGTCGATGGCGGGGCGTAGGAAGTCGATGGGCGAGAGCAAGTCGAAGGCGTAGACCGGGTGCTGCTCGATCAACGCACGCTCCTCCACGTCGAGGGGACCGCGCTTGAGCAGGACCGAATCCGGGATGCCCATCTTGCCGATGTCGTGCAGCAGCGCGCCGCGTTGGATGTGGGTGAGCTCCTTCCCCTCCACGCCGAGCCGTCGCGCCAGGCGCACGGTCATCTGCGTCACGCGCTGGCTGTGGCCCGCCGTCTCCTCGTCCTTGAGGTCGAGCGCGTACGCCCATCCTTCGATCGTCTTGTCGTAGGCGAGCTGGAGCTCGATGTTCGATCGCTCGAGCGACCGGAAGAGGAGCACGCTCTCGACGGCGATCGCCCCCTGGTCGGCGAAGGTCTCGAGGAATTCGAACCACTCGGCGTCGGGCACGAACGTGTGCGTGGCGTAGAGCTCGATCACACCTTGGAGCTGCCCCTTGGCGAGCATCGGCACCGCCCAGTAGGCCGCGTACGACGACTGCCACTCGGCGCCGACCACCGACCCCCAGCGCGGGTCGCGCTGCAGGTCCTGGAGATAGACGGTGCGCTGCTCGAGCGCCGCGTACCCGGCGAGCGCCGCTCCGAGCGGCACCCGCGCCTCCCGGTCGAGGTCGCCGTCGAACCCGCGCGCGGCGGTCGGTTGCAGCGTCTGCGTGTGCGCATCGTAGAGGAGGACGCCGGCGGCGTCGACCTTCAGGTCGGCCTGGACCTGCTCGAGGAAGATGTCGAGCGCCAGAGCGACGTCGACGGCGTTGGTGATCGCCATGTCGATGCGCCGGAGCGCCTGGAGGTGCAGCATGCGTCGCTCGAGCTGCGCGTTGAGGTCCTTCGCCGCCTCCGTCGCGCGGACTCGGTCGGTGATGTCGTGATAGTTGAGTACGAAGGCGGCGATGTCGGGGTCGGCCACCATGTTCGTCAGCGTCCCCTCGAGCCAGTGCCAGCGCCCCTGCGCGTCGCGCATGCGGTAGGTGATGCTCTCCCGCTCCCCCGGTCTGCCGTCGAGGAGCACGACGACCTCCTTGAACCGGTTCCGGTCGGCGGGGTGGATGAGGTCGCGCCGGTCGCGCCCGGCGAGCTCGAGCGTCCGGAAGCCGAGGGCGGCCGCCGCGCGACTGCCGACCGTGCGGTTGGTGAGGTCGGGCCCGAGCAGCGCGACGCCGTCGAAGGCATTCTCGACGATCGCCTTGTAGAGCCGCTCGCTACGGCGCGCGCTCTCCTCCGCTTCGACCCGGCGGGTCACGTCCTGCAAGGCGACGAGCCAGCGCGAGCGCGGGGGTGGCTCGAGGGAGCGAATGGTGAGTTGTACGCAGCGGCGTGCAGCGTCGGCGCCGTCGTGGTACGCCACGCACTCGTCGTCCGTCGCGACGAGCGCGTCGAAGTCGGGGAGCGACTCACCCGGGTGCCAGAGGTCGTCGAGCCGCAGACGTGAGAAGGCGTCGTCGGTCCATCCGTAGAGCGCGAGCGCGGCTTCGTTCGCTTCGAGCACGCGTCGCGACACGCCATCCACCAGCAGCAGCGGCTGCGGGTGACGGTAGAACAGCGTCTCCGTCGAGATGGCGAGGCTCGTCACGATCGCGCTCACTCGTTCCTCCTGCACCCGCTCCGCTCGTGTATCAGGCGGTGTCGGGACACTCGAGTACGTGCGGCGCACATCCTAGCCTCACGAATCTCACAGCTTCATGACACGCACCGTGAGGAAGTACACAAGGGGAGGGAACGACGTGCCTCAGTCGCCCGCGGGTAGGGTCGCTGCCGCGCCGCCGCCGCCACGCCCCTCGATCCGCTCGTAGCGCTCCTCGAGCAGCTGCGCTACGTCCTTGACCACTGGCGCGCCCGCGGCGGAACCGAGCATCACCTTGCAGAACGGACACCCCGCCGCGATCACCTCGGCGCCCGTCGCCATCGCCTCGGCGACGCGCTCGTCGGCGACCTTGCGTTCGCCCGGCTCCTCCTCCTTCCAAAATTGAGCGCCGCCGGCGCCGCAGCAGAAGGAGGACTCGCGTGCGCGCCGCATCTCACGCCGCTCGCCGACGAACGCGTCGAGGAGGTCGCGCGGCGCGTCGTACACCCCGTTGTGCCGACCGAGGTAGCACGGGTCGTGGAAGGTCACTGCGGGATCGTCCGCCGTCGCACGGGCGGGCACGGGGCTCCCGGCCGCCGCGTCGGGGGTTTCGGACTGCGTCGGCGCCAGCGGCGCGAGACGCCCCTCGCGCACGAGCATGTCGAGGAACTGGGTGTGGTGCACCACGTCGTAGTGCCCGCCGAGCTGCGGGTAGTCGTTGAAGAGCGCGTTGAAGCAGTGCGGGCAGGTGGTGACCACCTTCTTCGGCGTGGTCGCGTCGACGGCGTGGGCGGCGAGCGTCTCGTTCAGCACCATCACGTTCTCGCTCGCGAGCTGATAGTAGAGATACTCGTTGCCGGCGCGCCGCGCCGGATCGCCCGTGCACTTCTCCCCCTGGCCGAGCACGGCGTAGTTGACGCCCGCGCGCTCGAGGAGCCGCGCCATCGAGCGCGTGGTCGCCTGCGCTGCGGGGTCGTAGGAGCCGGCGCAGCCGACCCAGAAGAGCACCTCGAAGTCGGGATGCTCCTCGACAGTCCGCACGCCCCCCTCGAGCGCGTCGGCCCAATCGAGGCGCGCGTCGGCGGCGAGGCCCCAGGGGTTTCCCGTGCGCTCCATGCCTCGGAAGGCGCTCTGCAGCTCGCTCGGAAATTCACCCTGCATCATCACGAGGTCGCGCCGGATGTCGATGATGTCGATCATCTGCTCGCAGCCGACCGGGCAGATCTCCATACAGGCGCCGCAGGTGGTGCACGCCCAGATCGCCTCGGTGCTGATCGCGAACTCGACCAGCGGCCGTGGACTCTCCGCGCCCCCGGCGAACGCTTCCGCGTGGGCGTCGAGCTCGTGCCGCTTGTTGATCTCGAGCGCCGCGGGCGACAGGACCTTCCCCGTGACGTTCGCCGGGCAGACGTTCGTGCAGCGGTTGCACTGGATGCAGGCGTAGGCGTCGAGTACCTGCGGCGCGCTGAGGTGTTCGAGCGACGCCGCGCCATACTGCTCGAGCGCCTCGTCCTCGAAGTCGATCGGCTCGAGCGCGCCGAGCGGCACGGCCGCTCCGTCTGCCCCGCGCCGCTCCACGGCGAACTTGACGGGCGCGGCGAAGAGGTGGATGTGCTTCGAACGGGGGAAGTACGGCAGGAACGCGAGGATGAGCCCCAGCGCGCCCCACCAGCCGACGTGCCAACCCACGATACGGTCGGGGCCGTAGCCGACCAGACCGGCGATCGTCGTCGCGAACGGCTGCCACGGATCGGGCGCTCCTTCGTGCGCGACCCAGAAGCCCTCACCCAGGAGTCGGAAGCCGACGTGGCCGAGGATGAACGCGCCGACGATGGCACTGTCGCGCCGCGTCGCTCCGGCCCGAACTCGTTCGTGCAGCAGCGTGCCCTCGCGTTGGTCGAGGCGCGGGTCCTTCGCGCCGAAGCGACGCACCAGGAAGAAGACGACACCCACCAGGATCAGCACCGACAGGACGTCGGCGCCGAGGCGGAAGAGGTGGCCCGGGAGACCGATGTCGAACGCCGTCCACGCCGCCGGGAGCAGCCCGCGCGCGGCGTCGAAGCCGTTCACGAGCAGGTAGTAGACGAAGCCGTAGAAGACCAAGGCGTGGAAGAACGACACCACCGGGCGGTCCTTGAACACCGTCGCTTGCGACAGCGTGCGCGTGAGCGACGCCCCCACGCGACGCGGCAGCCCGCCGAGGCGATCGTAGTGAAAGCGGCGCGAGCCACGTCCCACGATGCGCGCCACGCGGCGGAACCCGACGAAGGCGAACCACAGCGACACGAGCGCGAGGACGATGAAGAGGATCTTCTCGGGCGTGGTGAGCACGCGGGCCTCCCGGGGCGTCGGGGCGATCGTACCGCAGCACCTACCGGGCAGCCTGCACCAATCACGTCCGCTGAGTCGAAGGGATCTGGAGGGCCGTGTGGCAAATTACATGGACACGCCGCTGCGGTCCGGTAGATTGGTCGCACCACAGAAGGGAGGTGGTCCGAATCAACGAATCAACAACGGCCAGTGGAGGTACCCGCCGAGGGTAACCAGGTCACGCCTCCGTTGAGGAGAACCACGTGGTTCCCTCGATACTCAGGCGGGTAACCGACGCCCCCCGACTCGATCGGGGGGCGTTTCTCGTGCCCCGGGGCGCGCTTCAGCGTCGGAGCAGCCGCCAGGCGGCGGGCACCAGTGCAGCGGCGAATGCCAGCTTGATGAGGTCGCCGGCGATGAACGGCCAGAGCCCCCAGGCGAGCGCGGTCTGGAGGTCGGGCGCGAAGCGCAGGAGCCACGTGACGCCGCCGAGGTAGATGATCGCGTTGCCGAGCACCATCGCGGCGGCCGTCGAGCGGAACGAGCGGTCCCAGCCGCGCTGCGCCAGGAACCCCACGACCAATGCCGCCGGCACGAAGCCCGCGAGGTAGCCGACGGTCGTCCCCGACAGCACGGCGAGCCCGCCGACGCCCCCCGTGAACACGCCCAGTCCGGCGAGCCCGGCGCTCAGGTAGGCGACGATCGTGAGGGCGCCGAGCGAGCGACCGTAGACGGCCGCGAGCAACAGCACGCCGAAGGTTTGGCCCGTGATCGGCACGGGACCGATCACGACCCGCACCTGCGCGAGGGCCGCGAGCAGGATCACGCCGAGCACCACCTGCACGATCGTTCGCAGCGCAACGTTGGGGACGGGTAGGAGCCGGTCGATGAGTGGCGTGCGGAGTGTGGGCGTGAGCGCGGTGGTGGTCATGTCGATGTCCTCCAGCGCCGCCCGCGATGCCGGCGGCTTCGGGCGCCTAGTATAGCCGCATGCCCACCACGTCCACCCGGGGGACCGCCGCGAGCGACGGGGCGCGCCGCAGCGACTGGGTCACGACCGTCGACACCGTCTTCCCGCACCACGCCAACTCGCTGGGGACCATCTTCGGCGGTCGTGTCCTCGAGCTCCTCGACGTGAACGCCGCGATCGCGTGCCAACGATTCGCGCGCGCCATCGTGGTGACCGCCTCGACCGAGCCGATCGACTTTCGCAACCCCGTGTGGGTGGGCGAGATCCTGGAGCTCAAGAGCCGCGTCGCGTGGACGGGTCGCACCAGCATGATCGTGCGCTGCGAGGTCTACGGCGAGAACGCCCTCACGGGGGAGCGCCGATTGTGCACGATGGGGCACATGAACTTCGTGGCGCTCGGCGACGACGGCAGGCCCTGCCCGGTACCGGAGCTGCTCGTCGCGACCGCCGAGGAGCACGCGCATTGGGCCACGGGCGCACGCGTGCGCGAGGCGATCCTCACGCGCCGCGCGACCGAACCGGTCACGAGCCGCGGGCAGGGCGCGTGATAGGCTCCCGAAGTTCTCGATCCCGCACGGGGCCGACGCGAGCGCGAGCCGACAGGAGGAGCCCATGAGCGACATCGCCAGTCTCGATCCGGCGCTGGTCAGACGGAGCGTCAACGCGATCCGCGCGCTGACCATCGACGCCACGCAGGAATCTGGTGACGGCCACCCCGGCATGCCGATGGGCGCCGCCGCGATGGGCTACGTCCTCTTTCGCCACGTCATGAAGCACGATCCGCTCGACCCCGGGTGGTGGGATCGCGACCGCTACGTGCAGTCGGCCGGGCACGGCTCGATGCTGCAGTACTCGCTCCTCCACCTCACGGGCTACCGCGTCGCCATGGACGATCTCCGCGGCTACCGGCAGTGGGGCTCCATCACCCCCGGGCACCCCGAGGTCCACCACACCGAGGGGGTCGAGACGACCACCGGTCCGCTCGGCCAGGGTTTCGCGACGGCGGTCGGCATGGCGATGGCGGAGGCGCACCTCGCCGCTCGCTTCAACCGACCCGGTCACGAGATCGTCGATCACCGGACGTTCGTGATCGCCTCCGACGGCGACATGATGGAGGGCGTCACGAGCGAGGCGTCGAGCCTCGCCGGTCACCTCGCTCTCGGCAAGCTCGTCGTGCTCTACGACGACAACCGCATCACCATCGACGGCGCCACCGACATCGCCTTCAGCGAGGACGTGCTGGCGCGCTACGACGCCTACGGCTGGCACACGCAACGCGTCGAGGACGGCAACGACGTCGAGGCGATCGAGGCGGCACTCGACGCCGCCCACGCCGATACGAGGCGGCCGTCGATCGTCGCCGTGCGCACGAAGATCGGCTACGGCTCGCCCAACCTCGCGGGCACCAGCAAGATCCACGGCTCCGTCCTGGGCGACGAAGAGGCGGCGGCGACGAAGCGCGCGCTCGACATAGACTGGCCCGCCTTCACCGTGCCCGACGACGTGCTCGAGCACTACCGCGAGGTGCAGCGCCGCGGGGCCGACGCCCGCGCCGAGTGGTCGGAGCGTCTCGAGGCCTACGCCGGAGCCCATCCCGAGCTCGCGAGCGAATTCCGGCGCGTGATGCGCCGGGAGCTCCCGCCGGGCGCCCTGGAGGACCTCCCGAGCTGGTCGGAGGACGACAAGGCCATCGCCACGCGGGCCGCGTCGGGCAAGGTGCTCAACGCCCTCGCTCCGCGCCTGGGCGAGCTCATCGGCGGATCCGCCGATCTCGCCGGCTCCAACAACACCGACCTCCAGGGCGAATCGTCGTTCTCGGCCGACGATCACGGTGGCCGCATCCTCCACTTCGGCGTGCGCGAGCACGCGATGGCCGCGGCCGCGAACGGCATGGCGCTCCACGGCGGGCTCCGCCCGTTCGTGGCGACGTTCCTGATCTTCTCGGACTACCTCCGTCCGTCGCTCCGCCTCGCGGCCCTCATGAAGACGAACGCGATCTTCGTCTTCACCCACGACTCCATCGGCCTCGGGGGCGACGGGCCGACCCACCAACCCATCGAGAGCCTGATGGCGCTGCGTGCCATCCCGAACCTCACCGTGATCCGCCCCGCCGACGCGAACGAGACGGCGCAGGCATGGCGGGTCGCGATCGAGGGGACGGGTGGCCCCGTCGCCCTCGCGCTCACACGGCAGAGCGTCCCCCACCTCGAGGTGCCCGCCGGGTCGGTCGCGCGCGGCGCGTACGTGCTCGCCGACGCCGTCGACGGTCCCCCCGAGGTGCTACTCGTGGGCACCGGCTCCGAGGTCGCCGTCTGCCTCGCCGCGCGCAGCCGGCTCCAGGAGGAGGGGGTCGCGGCGCGCGTGGTGAGCATGCCCTCCTTCGAGCTCTTCGCCGCACAAGACCGCGACTACCGCGACACCGTGCTGCCGCCGGCCGTGCGCGCGCGCGTCTCGGTCGAGGCGGGAGCGACGCTCGGGTGGGAGCGCTACGTCGGCGATCTCGGCGAGATCGTGGGCATCGACCGCTTCGGCGTCTCCGCCCCCGGCGACGTCGTCTTGCGCGAGCTCGGCTTCACGCCCGAAGGGGTGGTCGAGGCGGCGAGGCGGTCGCTCGCCCGCACGCGCTGAGGCTCTGGGACATGCACGAGGGGGCGCCCGTACGTATCATGGCGGCATGCATCGTGCTGACGAACACCCACGACACCAGCCGTCCCGCTTCCTTCGACTCGTCCTACTCCTGGTCGCCGCCTCACTCCTCTCCGCGCCCGCGCTCGCGCAGCGTCTCGCGGGATACCTGCCCGCCGATACGTTCTTCGCGATCGGGACCGTCGGCCTCGACGCCCACGCCGATCTGCTCGACGACCTCCTCACGGAGTGGGAGCGGCTCGACCTCGGCGAGAAGCTCGAGGGCGCCCTCGCCGGCGCCGGGGCGCTCGGCGCAACCTTCGGCGTGCCGCTCGACGAAGATCTCCCCGACGCCGGGCTCCCGGGCGAACTCGAGGGACTCGAACCGCTCGACCTGATCGGCGCCGAAGCCTGGGTGGCGCTCAGCATCAGCCCCTTCAACCCGCTGCCGGTGCTGACGCTCGTCGCGAGCATCGACGACGCCACGAGCGCACGCTTCGACGCGCTCCTCCTCGAAGCGAGCGCGCAACCCGGCGCGGTGGAGCTGAACGAGGGGCAGGCGCGCTTCGTGGTCACACCCGCAGGCGACGGCGTGCCGCTCGCCGCCTCCCGGTTCGGCGACCTCCTCGCACTCTCGACGAACCCCGACGTGCTGCGCGGCGTGCTGCGCCAGGCACAGGGGAGCAGCGACCCCTCCTTCGACGACGCCGACGGCTATCTCACCACGCTCGGCACGCTCGGTGACGGCGCCTTCTACGGCTACCTCGACGTGGTCTCGGTCTCGGACGCCCTCGCCCCGCTCGCCGCCGGGCTCGGTTTCGACGCGAGCGTGGCACGTCTCTCCGCGATGTTCGCGACGTTCGGCTCCGGTGCCGGCGTGATCCGCGTGACCCCCGACGGAACCGAGAGCGAGGGTATCCAGGTCCTGCGTGGCGACGGCGGCGACCTCGCGCTCTTCTCGCTCCTCACCCGCTCCCACGCAGCGCCGCGCGACCTGCTGCGCGCGGTGCCCGAGCGCGCCTTCTCCGTGCAGGTCGCGAACGCGAGCCCCGCTGCCTGGTGGGATTACCTCGTCGACCTCGTCGCCGGTCTCCCCGAGCTCGGAATCCGAGACCCCGAGCGCATGTTGCGCGACACGACCGGCGTCGACCTCCGCCGCGATCTCTTCAGCTGGACGGGCAGCGGCGTCATGACCCTCACGACCGGCTTCGGCGCCGCCGTCGACCCGGGCATCCCCTCCGAGGCGCTCCTCGGGGAGTCGGTGTTCGTGCTCGTCGCCGCCGACGAGAGTGCAGCGCGCGCGGGCCTCACGCGCCTCTTCGAGCACCTCGGCGCTACGGTCTCGATGTTCACCGACCCCATGGCACAAGGGGGGCCCGTTCCGACCCGGACGCGCATGGTCGAAGGCGTCGAGGTGACGTCGTTCGACCTCTTCCCCGGGGCCGGCGTCTCGGTCGCCGTCACGGGGGGGCTCGCCGTGATCGGCACCACGGACGACGGCACCGACGCGACGGTCACGGCGATCCTTCGCGGCGGAGACCTCGCACCGACCCTGGCGCGGCTCCTGCCGGACGTGCCCGCCAACGCCACCGGCTTCCTCCTCACCGACGACCGGGCAGGGCTCGAGGGGACGGCCGATCAGCTCACCGCGCAGGTCCGACTCCTCGCAGGCATGGGCGGCGGTGCGGCGCTCGACTTCGACGCCGTGGTGGAGGCGACGGACGCGCTGGAGGAGTTCCTGGCGTTCGTCGCGAGCCGACTCGGCGGATCGGTCAGCTGGAGCGTCGTCGATGGCGCGGTCATCCGTACCTTCGGCCGCAGTGAGGTCGCTTGGCGCTGATCGACGCCGGGAGTGCTCAGGCCACCACGTGGGTGGCGACGCCCGCGACGAGGTAGCCAGCCACCCACGCCCCGTTGAGGAGGGCGGCCGGCCACACCGAGCCCGTACGCGAGAAGAGGTACGTCGACAGGGTCGCCGCCACCGCGGCGAGGAACGCGAGCTCGATCGCGAACACGCTGAGGAGCGGCTCCCCGAACGGGAGCCGCTCTTGCGTCGCGAGCACGCCGTACTGCGCGGCGAGGAGCACCAGCAGACCGCCGGCAGCGATGAGCGCGTTCGCGATCATGGCGTCGGCCCCCTCGCCACCGCTCTCGAGTGGACGGAGCTGACCGTGCAGGAGCATGCCGAGCACCGCGAACACGAGCACCAACGGCACGACGCTGAGCGCGAACGCCGTGGCGTGGGAGCCGTCGAGGGCACCCTGCGCAAGGATCCAGAGGCGGGCGTCGACACCGAAGGCGCGTTCGACGGTGCCGAGGAGTGCGTGCGCGAGCGTGACCACGAGCACCGCGAAGAGGGTGGCGCGACCGAACCCGCCGACGTGCAGACCGAGCGTGTCGGAGCGCGCGCCGCGCCTGCGGCCCACGAAGAGCCACCAGCCGAGCACGACCACGAGCGCGACCGCACCGTTGAGACACGCCCACACGACCGCTCCCGTGGCGAGCGGCTGCGGCCAGAGACTGGTCACGCCGAGCAGCGCTTCGGCACGCTCGAAGGCCCAGAAGTAGGTGATGGCGGGCACGGCGGCGGTCACGATCGCGGCGAGCCACCAGCCGCTGCCGCGCATCCCGGCCGCGGGCGCCGGCCGGATCCACAACTCGCGGAAGGCGCGCGTCGCCAGCAGCACGCCCGAGAGCCCGAAGAGCGCGAGCACGAAGCCGACGAACACCATGCCGCTCCCCACCGACGAGCCGATCCAGACCTGGTCGTTCGGCGGCAGCGGGCGCGGGGGCGCGGCCGCGCGTTGTGCCCAGTCGAGTGTGGGCGCGATCGCGCTCCCTGAGGCGAGGAGCGCGTGATGGGTGAGGGGGGTCAGGTAGAGGATGCGACCCGTCCCCTCCTCGACGCTGCCGTAGATCTCGTTCGGCACCAGCACCTCGGTCGCGCCGAAGAGCGAACGTACCGGGTCACTCGCGACCGCGCGGCCCGCCGAAGCGACGCGCCAGGCCGCGGGGGCGAACTCGTCGAAGCGGCCGGTCACCAGCGCCACGTTGCGAAGCGCCGCCGAGTCGTCGTCGGCGGCGAGCGCTACGGCGCCCAGGAGCACGACGGCAGCATGGTTCCCCTCGTCCGCACGCGCCGCAGCGAGCGCGGCCTCGCCGCCGCTGCCGTGGCCGACGATCACGATGGCGTCGGGGTCGACGAAGGCGAGCGAGCGCACGAGCGCGAGGGCGTGCGCTCCGAAGTCGTCCTGGCGACCGATCGGGGGTGAGGACCGGCCGTGGCCGGGCGCGTCGACCGCGAGCACCACGTAGCCACGCCGCACGAGTTCGATCGCGTACGGCGTCAGCATGCCTTCGTCGTCGCCGTAGCCGTGCAGCAGGAGTGCTCCGGCGACGGGCGTCGCTGCCGTCGCTTCGACGGGGCGGTAGAGTCTGGCCGCCACGATGCTCCCGTCGTCGGTGGCGAAGCGGAGCCGTTCGACGTCGACGTTCCCGAAGTCCGTCCGGACCGACCACGCGAGTACCCCGCCGCCGAGCATCAACACCACGGCGAGCACCAGCACGAACGCGCTTCCACCGACCGTGCGCATCGCAGCCTCCTCGATCAGTGCTGGTTCCGCGACGAGCGTAGCACCATCAGGTCGTGCTGGAGTGCAGCCACCCGTGTACGCAAGTGTTCGTGGTGGCCGCTGTTGTCGACGACGAACGTCGCGCGCTCCGCTTTCTCGTCGAGCGGAAGCTGCGCCGCGTCGCGCGCGTGCACGGTGTCCGCGTCGACGCCTCCCCGGGCGACCACGCGCGCGACACGCGCCGCGAGCGGCGCGCGCACCACGACGGTGGCGTCCATCGTGGCGTCGAGCCCGGTCTCGAACAGGAGCGGTACGTCGTGCACCACCAGCGCAGGGTGATCGCGGGCGATCGCGTCGGCCTCACGCGCGGCGGCCGCCTCGCGGACCCAGGGATGGACGATCGCCTCGAGACGCGTCCGCGCGACGGCGTCGTCGAAAACGAGCGCCGCGAGCGCGGCGCGGTCGAGCTCGCCCGCGCGGACGTACTCCGACCCGATCTCGTCGGCGATGCGCACCAGGACGCCCGGGTCGCGCGTCGCTTCGCGCGCGAGTGCGTCGGCGTCGATCACCGCGGCGCCGAGCTCGGCGAGGAGCGCAGCGACCGTCGATTTTCCCGAGCCGATGTTCCCGGTGAGACCGACACGCAGCGCTCGCCCGCGGCGCGCGGCGTCGGCGCGGTCGGCGTCCACACCGTCGGC
>JACCWH010000167.1 GCA_013697735.1 Trueperaceae bacterium
GGGGGGGGGGGGGGGGGGGGGGGGGGGGGGGGGGGGCCGAGCGGCCCCCTTCGTCGTGGTCGGGCGTCAGTCGACCTCGACCAGCGTCAGATCGAACGTCAGCGGCTGCCCGGCGAGCGGGTGGTTGGCGTCGAGCGTGATGGCCTCGTCGCCAACGTCCGCGACGCGCACGGGGAGCTGCCGACCGTCCTCACCGCGGAGCGAGAGCTCCATGCCGATTTCGGGTTCGAGTCCGTCGGGGAGTTGCTCCTTCGGGACCTGGAGGACGAGGTCGTCGCGACGGTCTCCGTACCCGTCGCCGGGGCCGATCCTGACAGTCTTGCTGTCTCCCGGTCCCATGCCCGACACGGCTTCGTCGAAGCCGGGGATGACCTGGCCGGCGCCGACCGTGAACGAGAGTGGATCGCGGCCCTCTGAGGTGTCGAACACCGTGCCGTCTTCGAGACGGCCGGTGTAGTGGACTTGGACGGTGTCGCCTTGCGTGGCAGTAGCCATGGGCGACCTCCTTCCCGGCGCGCGAACGCGCTCGGTCAGTACCCTACCGCCTGTCCGTCCTTGCGATGGTCGGATCCGGCCACGAAGCCGTCCTCGCCACGCCAGACGAGCTGCGCGCCGCCGAAGTTCGAGACGTCTCCCTCGGTGTGCACCACGTCGTGGCCGCGAGCGGCGAGCTCCTGGAGCACGTGCTCCGCGACGCCAGGCTCGATCGCAACCGTACGACCACCGTCGACGCGCCACCGCGGCGCGTCGGAGGCGGCTTGCGGATCGAGCCCCCCGTCCACCGTGCGGAGCACCATCTGGACGTGCCCTTGGGCCTGCATGAAGCCGCCCATCACGCCGAAGGCCGCGAGCGGCCTCCCCGCTTGCGTGAGGAATCCGGGGATGATCGTGTTGAACGGACGCTTGCCGCCGCCCACGCGGTTCGGATGACCGGGCTCGAGCACGAACCCGGAGCCGCGGTTCTGGAGCGCGATTCCCGTCCCGGGGACGACCACACCGGAGCCGAACCCGGCGTAGTTCGATTGGATGAAGCTGACCATCATGCCGCTCGCGTCACCGGTCGCGAGGTAGACGGTGCCGGCCGCGCGGGGCGTGCCGTGCCCCGGATCGCCCGCGCGCTTCGGATCGATGGTGGCCGCACGCGCCCCCAGGTAGTCGGGATCGAGGAGGTCGGAGGCGGCGACGTCGAGATGGTCGGGATCACCGACGTAGCGCGCCGAATCGACGAGCGCGAGCTTCATCGCCTCGATCTGGAGATGGAGCGCGTCGGCGCCGTCGGGTTCGCACTCGGCCTGCGTCGTGTGGCGCAGTATCCCGAGGGCGATGAGTGCGGCGATCCCCTGACCGTTCGGCGGGATCTCGTGGAGTCGAACCTCGCCGTAGTCGACGGCGATGGGATCGACCCAGTCGGCACGGTGCGCACCCAGGTCACCGAGGGTGAGGAGCGCTCCGTGCGCTCGTGCGTCCGCGACCATCGCCTCGGCGAGCGGCCCACGGTAGAAATCGTCACCGCGCGAGGTGGCGATCATTCGCAGGGTGCGCGCCTGGTCTGCGAACCGCCACGTCTCGCCCGCAGCCGGGGCACGCCCGTCCGGGAGGAAGGCAGCCTGGAAGTCGGGGTACTCGGCGAAGCGTGCGGGGGCACGCGACCATGCTCTCGCCGTGATCGGCGAGACCGGGAAGCCGCCCTCGGCGTACTCGATGGCACGCTCGAACAGGGCCTCGAACGGGAGCGCCCCGAAGCGTTCCGAGAGCGCCACCCAAGCGGAGACGGCGCCGGGTACGGAGACGGCGTCCCAACCGAGCGAGGGCATGGCGCTGAGGCCGGCGAAGCGCTCGGGCGTGAGGGCGGCGGGAGAACGCCCCGAGGCGTTGAGGCCGTGGAGCTGCGAGCCGTCCCAGAGGATCGCGAAGGCGTCGGAGCCGATACCGTTCGACGTCGGCTCGACCACCGTGAGGGTGATCGCGGTGGCGATGGCGGCGTCGACGGCGTTCCCGCCGCGGCGGAGGACGTCGAGGCCGGCCTGCGCGGCGAGGGGCTGCGAGGTGGCGACCACGTTGCGGGCGAGCACCGGCATCCGCCGAGCGCCCGGGGTCGGCGCGAACCTCACGAGCGCTCGCGACCCGCGTCGGCGATGGGGCGCGTGGCCGCCACGGCCGCGCGCCCCGCACCGATGAAGCCGAGGGCGTAGGCCGCAGCCAGGATCGTCATCACGAACAGGAGGTAGACGCTGCGCTGACCGGAGATGAGCATGAGGGCAGCAAACCACGCCGGAACCGACGCCAGTACGCCACCGAGGACGGTGGACGACAATGCCGCCTGCTTGCCGCCGGAGCGCCTGGCGGCGGCCGAGAGGAGCCACGCCAGTGGCACGTGGAGCGCGGCCATCGCCACCAGCACGAGTGCGAAGACGTCGTGGGGCGCGGGCCGCTGCGGCACGAACGCTGCCACGGTCGCTCCGAGCGCGAGCGCGACCGTGACCTGGGCTCCGAAGAGACCGAGGAACACGAACCGGAGCGCCTGCGTCGCGACGGCGAGACTCGGCTCGTCGGCCGCCAGGAAGGGCGCGAGCGGTCCCCGCGGCACGTTCATGCGGTCGAGCCTGCGGTCGCTCGCGGCGCGCGCGACGACGTCACCGTGGTCAGTGGGCTTCGGCGTCGGGATCGTACGTGGTCTGGGTCACCCAGCGAGCGAGCCCGATGAATGCCACGGAGAGGGCCAGCAGGCCGGCGAGCACGAGGGCGGCGTAGGTCAGGATCAGAACGAACGTCACGGCATCCTCCTCGACGAGTCTATCCGGTCGGCATCGCTCGGACCAATCGGACGAAGCGCCCCGTGAGCCAGAGGGCGGCCACGCCGAGTCCGACGACGAGCCCGAGCCAGAGCCCGATCCCATCGAGGCCGGCGCCGAAGGCGAGGACCACACCGCTCCCGATGCCGAAGCACCAGTAGGAGACGAGCGCGATCAGCATCGGGACGCGGGTGTCCTTGAGCCCGCGTAACGCCCCGATGGCCGTCACCTGGAGTCCGTCGACGAGCTGGAAGACGGCTGCGATCCGCAAGAAGGCGATCGCGGCGGCGATCACGCCCGCATTCACCGGATCGCCGAGATCGAGGAAGAGACCGACCACGGCGCGAGGCACGGTCCAATAGAGGATGGCCGTAGCGATCATCACGCACATCGCGAACCCGATCCCGACGAGGCCCGCTGCGCGTACGCCGAGCGCGTCGCCGCGGCCGGCGGCGGAGCCGACGCGCGCGGTGGTCGCGATGCCGAGACCGAGCGGGATCATGAACGTGAACGACGCGGCTTGCAAGGCGATCTGATGACCAGCGAGCGACGCCTGACCGAAGAGCCCCATCAGCAGCGCGGTGGCCGCGAAGAGGCCGATCTCGAAGCCGACCGTGAGGGCGATCGGCACCCCCAGCCGCACCAGCTCCCACAGCACGGCCGGCCGTACGCGTTCACGCGCGAAGATCCGCTCCTCGCGGTAGCTCCTGGCAATGAACGCGTAGAGTGCGAGCGCCATCGCGCTGTGGACGATCGCCGTGGCCACACCTGCGCCGGTCAGGCCGAGGTCGGGGAACCCCCAGCGGCCGAACACGAAAGCGCTGTTCGCGAGGACGTTGAGCCCGACGCCGGCGAAGGCGACCGCCATGATCGGCCGAGTGTGACCGCGCCCCTCGAGCGTGCCGCGGAGCGCCACGAAGAGCATGTAGCCGGGCACACCCCAGACGACGGCGCGGAGGTAGTCCGTCGCCGCAGCCGCGATGTCGGGATCCTGCCCCAGTAGCGGCAGGGCGGGACCGAGCGTCCAGAGTGCCACCATCACCGGGACGGCCAGCAGGAGCGCCAGCAGGACTCCGTGTCGGAGCGTACGGCCGGCCTCGTCGCGCTGCGAGCGGCCGACCGCCTGCGCGGTGAGGGGCGCCACCGCGAAGAGCACGCCCCCGACGCTCATCGACAGGCTGAACAGCACCACGGCGCCGATGGCGATGCCCGCGAGCGCCTCCGGACCGAGGCGTCCCACCATCAGGGTATCGACGAGGCTCATCCCGTTCTGCGCCATCTGGGCAAGGACGAGCGGGATTGCGATACGAACGAGTACGGGGGCCTCACGACGGCAGGCGGCGAGCACGGCGCATCGTACCGGCTGGGGCGGCTGAGGTAGCCTGAGGCATGATCAGAGTCCTCGCAGTCGCCGCGCTGGTGGTCGTGGCCGTCCTCGTGGCAGCGTGGCAGTTCGACCTGCTACGGAATCCGTTCGCGCCCACCGCGCGTGCGCCCGCCGTACCCGCACTGCTCACCGCACTCACGACCGACGACGTCGACGGTACGCGCGCGGCGCTTGAAGGCGGCGCCGACGCTCGGCAGCTCGACGCCACCGGCCGCAGCGCGCTCATGGTCGCTGCCCAGCACGGTTCGGCGCCGGTCGTGGAGGCGATGCTCGCGTCGGGCACCGACCTCGATTGGCAGGCCGCCGACGGCACCACGGCGCTGATGATGGCGCTGCAGCACGGCCGCGAGTCGCTCATCCCCCTCCTCTTCCTGAACGCCGGGGCCGATCCCACGGTCGTCGACGCCGAGGGGCGCAGCGTGATGTGGTACGCGGACCAGAATTCGGTGGTCAGGAGTTCGGGCCTCTACGCGCGGCTTCGTGAAGTCGCGGGCAACCCGTTCGTGCGCGGGTGGCCGAGCGGGTACGTGGTCCCGGTCCCGGGGGCGACGATCAGTTCACGCGCCGCCCATTGGCCCAACGCGCCGCGCGCCTATCGAAACGGTATCCACGAGGGCTTCGACTTCTACGATGGCGCCGTCTCCGGCGTCGCGGTGGAGTACGGCACGGCGATCGTGGCCGTGGCCGCCGGTCGGGTGACTCGGGTCGACCACGACTACGTCGAGCTGACGCTGGCCGAGTACGAGGACGTGATCGACGTCTCGCGCCGGGCGCTCGACACACCCCCCGAGGCGCTCGACAGACTCCGCGGCATGCAGGTCTGGGTCGAGCACGCCGGTGGCTTCGTCTCGCGCTACGCCCACCTGTCGGCGATCCCGTCCGACGTTTCCCTGGGGGGTCGCGTCGAGCAGGGGCAGGTCGTGGGATTCACGGGCAACTCGGGCACGCTCGAGGCGGCGCAGGGTACCGAAGACGACCCGCATCCGCACGTCGAGATCTGGCGCGACACCCTCTACCTCGGTCAGGGCCAAGACCCGCAGCAGATCTTCGAGATGGCCGGACAGGTATTCGGACGCTCGGCGCTGCCACCGCGCTGGGTGCCCTGAGCGGACGGGTGCCCTCTGCGCCCGGGTGCACTGAGCGGCCGTGGCGCCGCGCAATCGTGAGATCGCAACCGCCCTCGAGGTCTCCCGGGCGCTCGCTCGCACTCACCAGGGGAGATTGAAGCCGGCGTGGTTCGCTGTGGTGTAGTACGCGTCGATCTCGGCCGGGATCTCGGCGACGTCGTCGACGACCTTGAACAGGTGGAGGTCCTCCGCGCTCACCGTCCCGGACCGCACCAGCGTGCCCTGTAGCCACTGGACCAACCCGCGCCAGTACTCGACCCCCACGAGGAAGACCGGAAAGGGCGTGATCTTCTTCGTCTGGATCAGCGTCAGTGCTTCGAAGAGTTCGTCGACCGTACCGTACCCGCCCGGGAAGACCACGAACGCCGTCGAGTACTTCACCAGCATAACCTTGCGGATGAAGAAGTACTTGAAGCGCAGCTCATGCGTCTGGAACGAATTCGGGGCCTGCTCGTGCGGGAGATCGATGTTGAGCCCGACGCTCTTCCCCCCCGCATCGATCGCGCCCTTGTTGGCGGCCTCCATCACGCCGGGGCCACCGCCCGTGAGGACCGCGTATCCCGCCTTCGCGAGATCACCCGCGAGCGTTTCGGCTCGACCGTAGTAGACGTGCTCGGGAGCGAGTCGCGCCGATCCGAAGATCGTCACCGCCTTGCCGATCCTCGCCATCTCTTCGAACCCCTGCGCGAACTCGCCCAGGATGCGGAACATCCGCCACGAGTCGTGCGCCAGAGACTCGATCACGTACTGGCGGTCGTTCGTCTCGGAATCCATGGCGGATGCTACCCCGTGACTCCCTCAGCGTCGCCTCGGACCGCATCGAGCAACGGTTCGATGGCGTCGCACAGACGATCGGGCTTCGCCTCGCGCAGGCGCTCGGCGTCGTGCGTCCCCCAGGTGAGCGCGTAGGTCGAGAGGCGCGCGGCCTTCCCCGCCTCGACGTCGTGCACGGTGTCTCCCACCATCCACGTGCCGCGGGCGCGCAACGCGCCCAGCGCCCGGAGGATCACGTCGGGAGCGGGCTTGTGAGGGAATCCGTCGGTCCCCTGGACGTGGTCGAGGTGATCGGTCAAGCCCATCGCGGCCACGAATCGCTCGGCCATCGCGGTCCGCTTCGTGGTCGCGACCGCGAGCAGGTAGCCGCGACGCCGCAACACTTCGAGCACGCGCACGACGCCCGGGAAGGGGCGCGAGTGGTTGGTGAAATGGCGCGGGTAGTGCTCCCGATAGGCTGCGCAGAGCGCGGGGACCGCGTCGCTGCGGGCGAACTCGGCGAAGATCCCTTCGAGCGGGAGCCCGATCAGGTCCCGCAGCTCGCGCTGCGACGGCGCAGCGAGCCCGCACGTCGAGAACGCGTGCACGAAGCTCGCCAGGATGTCGGGGAGCGAATCGACGAGCGTGCCGTCGAGATCGAAGACGATCGCCGGTCGCTCCTCTCGGCGGTCGCTCACGGGCGCAGGTAGGCGACCGTCACGCCGTGCCCCCCCTCGTAGGGGACGGCGTCTTCGAAGCGTTCGACGAGGCGCTCCGAGCGGAGGTAGCCACGCACCGCGTCGCGCAGGGCACCGGTCCCCTTGCCGTGGAGGATACGAATCGACTCGGCCTTGACCGCATGGGCCTCGTGGACGAAGTCTCGGATCGCTTCGAGCGCCCCCTCCACGCGTTCACCGCGTACGTTGAGCTCGCGCACGGCGCTCGAGCGCATCGGCGGAGGCGCGTCCACGGGGCGCTTGGGGCGCTCTGGTGGCTGCCGCACGCCCTGGACATCCCGCTTGGGCACCTCCACCTTGAGCAGCCCGAGCTGCACCACGAAACCGTCGCCGCGCACCTCGACGATCGGCCCTTCGGCGTCGTAGGACGCCACCCGCACGAGCGATCCCACGCCGAGCGCTGCGGCCGCCTTCGGCGTGCGCGCCCCCTCACGCGGCGGCCTCCCGAGCACCCGCGTCTCCTTCCGCAACGCCTGCAGCGCCTCGATCGCCTGGCCGCGTCCCTGCGGGTCCGTCGAGGCGGTACGGCGAAGCTCGGTGGCGCGCTGCAGCGTTCCCTTGAGCATCTCGTCGGCCTTCTCGGCAGCGTGCGCGAGCAAGTCCGCTTCGCGCTCGCGCAGGGTTTCGATCTGCTCCCGGAGCACTTCGGCGTCGCTACGCGCAGCGTCGGCAGCCGAGCGCGCTTCGTCGAGCTCCCGTTGGAGCGACTCGCGCTGACGTTCGAGCGTCTCGAGCAACACCTCGAGCCGAGCGCCCTCGGGCCCGAGGAGGTCGGCCGCCCGCTCGAGCAGATCGGTGTCGAGGCCGATCCGCTGGGCGATCGCGAGCGCGTACGATCGCCCGGGCTGCCCGACGACGAGTTCGAAGGTCGGTTCGAGCGCGTCGACGTCGAACCGCATCGCGGCGTTGCGCACACCCGGGCGCTGGGAGGCGAAGACCTTGAGCGGCGCCAGGTGCGTGGTGACGATGGCGACGGCGCGCTGCTCCAGCACCCGCTCGAGGATCGCCTGCGAGAGCGCCGCCCCTTCGTCGGGATCGGTCCCCGACCCGAGTTCGTCGATCAGCACGAGCGAGTCGGGAGCCGCCTCCTCCACGACGCGGCGGAGATTCGTGAGGTGGCCGGCGTACGTCGACAGACTCGCCTCGATGCTCTGCTCGTCTCCGATGTCGGTGAGCACCGCTCGCACACGCGGCACGCTCACGCGCTGCGGTCGCCCGTCCACACGCGTTGCCGACGCCGCGACGAAGAGTCCGGCGTGCGCCATCAGCACCGCCAGCCCCACGGTCTTGAGGAGCACCGTCTTACCGCCGGCGTTCGGCCCGGTGACGATCAGCACGCGCCCCTCGTCGTCGAGCTCGACGTCGTTCGCGACGCAGCCCGCGACGAGCGGATGGCGCGCGGCGGGGAGCCGCAGCGGCGCCCCCTCGGCGATGCGGGGTCTGACGAGCGACCAGTCGCGCGCGAGGCGCGCGCTCGCGACCGCCAGATCGAGCTCGGCGAGCGCGTCGAGCGTCTCTTCGAGATCGGGATCGAACGCCAGCCGCTGCGCGAGCGCGATCAGGATGCGCCGGACCTCGTCACGGTCCTCGAGCTCGAGGAGCGTGAGCTCGTTGTTCATCGGAACCACCGAGGCGGGCTCCACGAACACGGTCTGGCCAGAGTCGGAGACGTCCATCACGATGCCCGGCACGCGCGACTGCGACGAAGCTTTGATGGGGATCACGTAGCGATCGCGCCGGAGCGTGATGATCGGATCCTGCACGTGCTCGCCGTGTTGTGCGAGGAGTTGCGTCAGCCGCTCGCGGATCCGCCCGCGCAGGGGCTGGAGTCGGCGCCGGATCTCCCGGAGCTTGGGGGTGGCGTCGTCACGGACCTCGCCGTTCGGATCGAGCTGCTCGCGCACGAGTCGGAGTGGGCCGTCGAACGACGCCATCCGCACGGCGAGTTCGCCGAGGCGGGGTCGCTCGCCGCGCGCGAGCGCACGCCGAATGGTGCCGGCTGCGTCCATCGTGTACGCGATCTGGAGGATCTCGCGGCCGTCGAGCACGTTCCCGTCGTGCACGCGTGCCACGAGCGGCCTCACGTCCTCCACACCGCCGAGGGGCACGTCGTCGCCGACGAGGATCTCCTCCACACGCTCGCAGGCGACGGTGATCTCGTCGTCGTCGAGGTCGGGCGCGACGTCCGCGGCTCGAGCGCGACCGAGCGGCGTTGAGGCGCGCTCGGCGAGCGCGTCGACGACGCGTGCGAATGCGAGCTTCTCGAGGGTGGTGGGGGCGACACGCATGGCGTGCCGACTATACGCGCTCCACCCCTCGCGCGCGGCTCGCCGTCCGACGCGTCGGTCGCCGTCCGAGCTAACGGGCGCTCGCGTCCGCGGCCGACGCCACCGCGGCCGCATCGTCGTGCGCGCGCGCCTGCGCGGCTTGGATGGCGGTGAGCGCGATGGTGTAGACGATGTCGTCGACGGAGGCGCCGCGCGAGAGGTCGTTGACCGGTCGGCGGAGCCCCTGGAGCATCGGCCCCACCGCGATCACGTTCGCCGAGCGCTGGACCGCCTTGTAGGTCGTGTTGCCCGTGTTGAGGTCGGGGAACACGAGCACCGTGGCGCGCCCGGCGACGGGGCTCTCGGGGGCCTTGCGTCGGGCGACGCTCTCGACCGTCGCAGCGTCGTACTGCAGCGGCCCGTCGATCACGAGGTCGGGGCGCCGCTCGCGCGCGATTCGCGTCGCTTCGCGAACCTTGTCGACGTCGGAGCCGACGCCGGAGGTGCCAGTCGAGAACGACAGCATGGCGACGCGCGGCGTCACGCCGAACGCCTCGGCCGAGGCCGCCGATTGCACGGCGATGTCGGCGAGCTCCTCCGCATCGGGATCGGGGTTGATGGCGCAATCGCCGAACACCACGACCTGCTCGGGCAGGCACATGAAGAAGACCGACGAGATGAGCTTCGCTCCCTCGCGCGCCTTGATGAACTGGAGCGCCGGTCGCACCGTGTCGGCGGTCGTATGGACGGCCCCCGACACCAGACCATCGACCTCGCCCGCTTCGAGCATCATCGTCCCGAGCACCACCGTGCTCTGCAACGCCTCCCGCGCGATCGGCTCCGTCATGCCCTTCGCGCGTCGCAGCGCCACCATGCGCTCGACGTAGCGCTCACGACGTTCGACCGTCGGCTCGATCACCACCACGTCGTCGGGGAGCGTCACCCCCTGCGCCTCCGCCACGCGCGCCACCTCCTCTCGCCGTCCGAGGAGTACGCAGGTGGCGATCCCGCGGGCATGGCACTCGCTCGCCGCCTTCACGGTCCGGGGCTCCTCCCCCTCGGGCAGCACGATGCGCGCATGGGAAGCCCGCGCCTCACGCACCAACCGGTGCATGAAGGCGGCGGGCGAGAGCCGAGGCTCCCGGTCCGTGGCGACGCGCCGCCTCAGGTACGCCACGTCGAGCTCGCTCGCGACGGCGTCCATCACGGTCTCGATGCGCTCGACGTCGTCGATCGGCACCTCGAGGTCGAGCCTCGCCGCGCGTGCGGAGGTCACGTAGGAGTCGGCGTCGACGCGAAGGAGTGGCAGCCCGGTCGCGAAGGCACGCTCGCAGAGCTTCAGGACTGCCGGCTCCGGCTCCAGACCGCCGGTCAGCACGATGCCAGCAAGGGGCACACCGGCGAGCGCAGCCATGCACGCTGCGAGGAGCACGTCGTCACGGTCCCCGGGCGTGACGATGAGTGCGTCCGGCCGGAGCCGGTGGGTCATGTTGCGCACCGTGCGCGCCACCATCGCCACGTCCACGACCCGGCGCGTCGCCATCTGGCCCGCGAAGAGCGGCGTGGCACCCAGCTGCCGCGCCACGTCGACCACGCGGAGCGAGACCATGGCCTGCTTCCACGGGACGGCGCCGACGAGCTCGAGGTCGCCGACGGCGAGCGCCGGTATCCGCTCGCGGAGCCGCTGCGCGTCGAGCTGCTCCTCCGGCAGCCGCATCTCACTGCGCGTGCCGCCCACCACCTCGCCGATCGGTTCGTTGAGGCGGTTCACGATCACGCCCAGCACGCTCTCGTGGGCCACACCACCGTAGGGGCGCGCAGCGGCGGAGAGCCGCTCGGCGAAAGCTGCCACCCCACCCTTGCCGGGACTGCCCACGAACACGACCTCGGCGTCGAGCGCGCGCGCCATCTCGGCGTTCAGCGCCGCGAGTCCGGGGTGATGGGCCGTCGCCACCACACCCTCGACCACGACGACGTCGGCGTCGGCCGCCACGGATTGATGCGCCGCCACCACGCCCTCGAGGACGCGGCCGACGTCACCGGCGGCGAGGAGCGCATCGACCTCGGCGTACGGGCGTGGCTCCGGCGCGGCGAACCCGGTCGCGAGGCGCGCGAAGTGCGTGGAGCGCTCTGGCCCCTCTACGTCGCCGGGTTGCCGGATCGGCTTGACGAAGCGAACCCGCAGCCCTTCGCGATCGAGTGCCCGCACCAACCCCAGGCAGACGGACGTGAGACCGGCACCAGGTCCGACGCTCACGACGAAGAAGACGTGTGTCTGCGCCATGGTGCATGGTACGCGCACCCCACGCAGGTGCAACGTGATCCCGTGCCAATGTGCGAGGCGCTCCCCCGCCGGTGCCTCACGCGAGCCTCACGTAGCACACACCGTAGTATGGGACACGAATTGCGGCCCCGAACGCACGAGCTCTCGCCCGGGCGTGGTCACACGGGACCGTCGATGGGAGGCACCATGACCAGCATGATCCCCGAGTCCAACGGAGCCGACGAGTCCCGAGTGCAGAGCACGAGTCAGGCGGCCGCACCCTCGGTCCCGCTGACCTCGACGGACGACGCCGCGAAGGCCCCCGACACGCTGACGCGGTTCCTCGCCTTCCTGATCGACGGGATCGCCGTCGGCCTCGTCGGCCTCGTTCCGGTGATCGGCGGAATAGCCGGGATCGCCTACGTCCTCTTCCGAGACGGGCTCGACGTCGAGTACATGCGGCGACGCTCCCTCGGCAAGACACTCATGAAGCTCACCGTGGTGCGCGACGACGGCGCGCCCATGGACCTGATGACGTCGGCGCGCCGGAACTGGCCGCTCGCGTTCGGTTCGCTCACGCAGCTCCTCGTCTTCATCCCCATCCTCGGGTGGGCCTTGATCCCACTGGTGCTCATCGCGGGCGTCGTCTTCGTGATCATCGAGATCGTCAAGGTCACGACCGATCCCGACGGACGCCGCTGGGGTGACGGCTTGGCCAAGACCCGCGTGGTGGTCTCCGCCGACTGACGGGGCCGAGGCTCGACCGACGCAGTACGCTGTGAGCCGTGACGCGCAGCCCGGACCCCCCCGCCGCGAGCCACTGGCGCCGGGTGCTCGTCGTGCTCTTCGCCGCCCAGTTCCTCACCTCGGTGGGCTTCTCGACGATCTTCCCGTTCCTCCCCAACTACGTCGAGCATCTCGGCTCGTCGACGGGTCTGCCGATCCTCGTGCTCGTCACGGCGGTCTTCTCGGTGCAGGCGCTCGCGATGATGATCGCCTCACCCATCTGGGGCGGCCTCGCCGACCGCTTCGGTCGCAAGCGCATGGTCGAGCGCGCGATGTACACGGGCGCCGTCCTCATCCTGCTGATGGCGTTCGTCAGGTCCGCGGAGGAGCTCGTCGGGCTCCGGCTGGTCCAGGGACTCACGACCGGCGTGGTATCGGCGTCGACGTCGATGGTCGCCGCGGTCGCGCCACGTGAGCGCCTGGGGTACGCGATGGGCGTTATGCAGACGGCGCTGTGGAGCGGGGTCTCGATCGGCCCCGTGATCGGCGGGTTGCTCGAGTACTTCTTCGGCTACCGCCTCGCCTTCGTGATCACCGCCGTGCTCCTCCTCAGTGGCGGCGTGCTCGTCACCACACTCGTGCGAGAAGTGTTCGTGCCACCGAAGCGCGAGCGCGGAGGTGTGCGGGGGTTCGCCGACGGCCTCTCGCACGTGCTGCGGACGCCAGGCGTCGGCACGATCTTCGTGGTGCGGTTCCTCGCCTGGTCGGGCAGGACCATGATCGTGCCCTTCCTGCCGCTCTTCGTGGCCGCGCTCATGGCCGGTGCGCCCGCCGCCGGCCTCGTCACCGGCCTCGCCATCGGCGGATCGTCGTTCGCGGGGACCCTTACCTCCATCGCGCTGGGGCGGCTCGGTGACCGGATCGGACACCGTACGGTCCTGATCGGTGGGGCGCTCGCTACGGGTCTCCTCTACCTGCCGCTCTCGCTGGTGAGCGAGCCGTGGCACCTCATCGTCCTCTACACGCTCACCGGTGGCGCGATCGGCGGCGTCCTACCGGCCCTCTCGGCGATGCTCGGTCAGGCGACCGACCCGAAGGAGGCCGGCGCCGTGTACGGGCTCGACAACGCCGTCGGCGCAGGCGCCCGGGCCGTCTCCCCGATCATCGGCGGCGCGCTCGTTGCGCTCGTCGCTGCGCCCGGGCTGGCCCCTTCGGGGGGCGACTACCGCGTCGTCTTCCTCGCGGCGGCCGCCTTCTTCGCGCTCACCGTGCTGCTCGTGATCTGGCGCGTACCGCGACTCGGCTCACCAGCGCGGTAGGATGACAGCGTCACCAGGGGTGCCCTTCGGGGCTGAGAGAGACCCTAGAACCTGATCCCGGTCATTCGGGCGGAGGAAGCGTGGCGCACGAGGAGACCTCCTCGTGTCGGACCTTCCCCCCGATGCCCGCCCCCGTGACGGACAGGCGGTACCGATGCGCGACCACACCACCACCCCCTCGCCACAACGGCGGCTCGCCGCGCTACTCGTGCTCCTAGTGGCCGCGTGCGTGGGAAGCGCGACGGCGCAGGTCGTGACCGTGCTGACCCACGGCTCCTTCGCCGTCACGCGCGACGTCGTCAGGGGCTTCGAGCGAGCCACCGGCTACACCGTTCGCTTCGTCGCCGGCGGCGACGCGGGTGCGACCCTCAACCGCGCCATCCTCACCCGTGCGAATCCCGTCGCGGACGTGCTCTTCGGCGTCGACGAGGGCCTCTTGCCGCGCGCGTCGGCGGCCGACCTCTTCGAGCCCTACGAGAGCCATCTGATCCACAGCGTCGACCCCGAGTACCGCCCCGAGGCATTCGAGGGGGTGGTCACACCGATCGATGCCGGCTTCGTGACCTTCAACCTCGACCGTGGCTGGTTCGACGAGCGCGACCTGGCACTGCCGTCGTCGCTCGCCGATCTCACCGAGCGCGCATACGAGGGGTTGACCGTAGTGAGCGACCCCGCGACGAGCAGTCCCGGACTCGCCTTCATGCTCGGCACCATCGGGTTGCTCGGCGAGGATCTCTGGCTCGACTACTGGGCGGCACTGCGCGACAACGGTCTCACCGTCCGCGACGGCTGGAGCGACGCGTACTACACGGCTTTCAGTCGCTACGGTGGTGACCGGCCGATCGTCCTCTCGTACGCCAGCAGCCCGGCGGCCGAGGTGATCTACGCCGAGGCGCCCACCACCCGAGCGCCGACGCTCAACCTGCGCTGCTTCGGCTGCAGCGTGCGTCAGATCGAGGCGGCGGGCGTCCTCCGTGGCGCCGCGAACCCGGAGGGGGCGCGCGCATTCATCGACTTCCTGCTCTCCGCGGAGTTCCAGGAAGACGTACCACTGCAGATGTTCGTCTACCCCGTTCGCGAGGGGACGCCCCTCCCAGAGGCGTTCGAGCGGCACGCGGAAGTCCCTCGCGGCGACGAGATAGCGCCGCTCCCAACCGATCTTTCGGCGGAGCGGATCGAGCGCTGGCTCACGCAGTGGACGGAGGTCGTGGTGCGCGGGCGCACCCCCGACAGCGTCCGCTGACGATCGGCCACGCTCGCTACGCCCGTGCCGTCGAGGCCTCGGGCGTGGTCGCCAGGAAGTCGAAGGCGGCACGGACGTGGCGCGTCACACCCCTCGGACCGATGTCGTAGAACGCCGCCCAAGCGGCCGCCGTATCACGCTCGTACGCCCCCTCGGCGCCAGGGTGGCGCGCGAGCCAGGCCTGCCGCACGGCGTGTCCGAGGATCACGTCGAGCACGACGTCACCTTCGACGCGCAGATCGCGCGACTCCTCGGCGAGCAGCGCCAGGGTCTCCAGCGCCTCCACCACCAGGTGTCGATAGTCGTGCGATGGAATGCGGTGGAGGAGCTGCTCGACGCGCAGTGCGAAGTTCTTCTCGCCGGCCGTCGTCGCGGCGCGCAGTGGCGCCGAAGCGAGCCGATTGCGGCGGTCGAGCTTGTCGCCGATCACGAGCCCGTCGGCGTGGGCGAGGAGCCGCCAGACGCGGGCATAGAACCCGTTCGGGACGCGCGTCAGCGCCCCCTCGCGCTGCCGCCACCGCCACCAGCCCCCGGCGGGCGCCGCTTCCTCGGCGGCCGGCAATACGGCCACGGCGCTCGCGGACGCGCTCCCGGCGCTGAGCTGGAGCGACTCGCGGCGACGCTGCGTGTCCTTCGCGGCGTCGAACGCGGAGAGCACGCCACGCAGGAGCGCCACGATCTCGGCCGGCGACCGCGCCATGAGCACCTCGTACCCCTCGTCGGGTGTCAGATCGTGGTCGTCGGCGAGCCGGAGTGCGAGGAGGCCGATCAAGTGCCCGACCCGGAGCGTGAGCACGCCCTTGAACACGTCGGGCGCACCACGCACGAGGCTCGATAGCGCCACGATCACCTCCTGGGTGATCATCCTGTCGCGCACGTCCTCGCGGCAGAAGCGGTCGATCTTCTCCAACAACTCGGCGTGCGGGAGGGGACGGCGGATGGTGGCGGCGTCCGCCCAGGCGCGGCCGATCACCACGGTCCGTTGGGCGACGAGGATGTCGGCGAGCGCATCGGCCAGGATCGGGTCGGTCTTCCCGAGCAAGCCGGCGGCTTGGCGGACCACCGCCCAGAGCCGCTCCTCCCCTGCCGCCGCGTAGACCTCCTCGAGGAGCCCTCGGACCGGGGCGTCGAAGGGCGCCACGTGACCGTCGAGTCCCGAGCGAGCGGAGAGCGCGCCGAGGAGCTCGACCTGTTCGAAGAGATCGTGGCTCCCTGCGAGACGCTCGCCGAGGACGCGAGGGTCTCGCTCGAGCTCGATCGCGAGCGCCTCCTCCGCACCGAGTGGACTGTGCGACGCGCCACTCGCGAGCTTCCTCGACGCGGCGCGGGCGACCTGGAGCGGCACCTCCTCGTCGCGCCAGGCGCCGAGGTCGTCGATGCGTTCCTCGGCCGTCGCGGCCAGGAGCTGGAGCAACGGTCCCGTTCGGACCGGCACGCCGTCGACGTCACCCGAGCGGACCCGGGCGACGAAGGCGAGCAGCGCGTCGCGCCCGTGCCGGAGGTGGTCGCGCGTGAGCAGCAGCGTCACCGTCGGGCGCCCGAGGAGCCGCCAGTGCCGGTGGAGGTAGGCGATCTCCGAGCGAACGCGTTCCAGGAGGGTCGCCGGTTCGAGCGCCAGGTAGAACTCCTGCTGGTCGAAGAGTGCCGGCAAGAACACGTAGCGTTCGCCACCGAGCAGGTAGACGCGTGACGTCGCCAGACTCTGGAGCCGGCGCACGGGGCGGCCGCTCAGCCCGAGCACCTCGAGCCGGCCGACCTGCGAGAAGACCTGCGCGAGCTCGGCGGCGCGGCGGATCCGGACGCTCTCGAGGTCGCGCACGAGCTCGGTGGCCACGCCCAGGTCGGCGAGTTCGCGCGCGACCTCGACGTCCTCCGCCACGAGCGCGAGCTGCACCACCGGCCGCGAGCGGCCGCGTGCGGCGCGGTAGCGGCCGATGGGATCGAGATCGGCCGGGCGCAGCACCCGCGAGCGCAGCAGACGAGCGACCAGCCACAGGCCTTGCGCCCACACCAGCGGGAGGTTCGCGTTGGGGATGCGAGCGCTGCTTCCGGGTCGCGAGCGCTCGCGCTCGAGATCGGCCGGGCGCACCATGTAGAGCTCGGGTAGGAGCCGACGCCCGTCGACGTCGATGGCGAGCGACTCGAGCCGAGCCAGGTGTTCGTCCGCCTCGGCGTTCTCGCCACGGAAGAGCGCATCGAGGGCGAGGTAGGCCTCGAAGAGCGGCCATTCGCTCTCGATGCCGGCGAAGCGTTCGAGCTCCTCGGGTTCGTAGTGGAGTCGCGTGGGGTCCTCGAACGCGCTCTGGTGCCCGTCGCGAAGGAAGCGCTTGAGCCCGTAGCGCCCGCGGAGCTTCGATGTGATCGCCGCGCGGGTCCGATCGACGAGCGCGGCGTCCTCGATCGCGAATGCGGGGAAGCCGATCACCGAGAGGAGCGCGGCATCGACCTCCTTGGAGGCCGATTCACGCGGCAGCATCGCGTCGAGCGTGATGCGCGCCCGCGCGATCTCATCCGGATCGACGTGGACCACGCTGGACTGGGCGCCACGGGGGCCGAAGAGGTTGAGCCCGTCGAGCGCCTCGAGCGCCGCCTTGGCCATGCCGACGGAGGAGGCGTTGAGCTCCGGGAGACCGTGGTTCGTCTTGTCGCCCCGCTCCCAGATGCCGTAGTCGGGTGTGCGGTAGGCGCGACCGACGTAGTAGACGAGGTTCTGCACGAAGCGGACCTCGGCGTCGCTCTGCACGATCGCGAGGCCCGACGCCGTCATCTGTGCCAGGGCGAGCAGGTAGACCGAGGTGGCATCGAGCTGGAGGTGCCCCCAGGCGTGGTCCTCGACCACGACGTCGCCCGTGGGGGTGTCGAATTTGGCGTGCAGCGCGTCGATCGGATCCTGCGACCCCTTGAACGCCTCGACCTTGTCGCTCTGGCGCATCATCGAACGGAGCAACGCGCGCATGAGACGGACCACGGCGTGCTCGAGCTCGAAGCCGCGGCCACGCGCGTCGTCGACCTTGCGGTAGGCGAGGGCGAGCGCCCACACGGCCAGGATCGCGTAGACGTTGTCGCGCACCCAGGCGTCGGTGTAATCGCCATGGGTGTTCACGGCGGTTCCGGCCGGCAGCAGTCCACTGATCGGATGCTGCCGGGCGAGGATCACGTCGCGAGCTTCGAGGTACAGGCGTTCGAGATCGTCCGTCATCGGAGCACACGGTAGCCTACGTCGCCCCCCACCTCCGCCTCCTCGGCGCCGGTGTCGCCCCAGAGTTCGGCCATCTCGACCGATTCGGCGACGACCTCCTCGAGCGTGCCGGCCGCGGCGATCCGACCCCCTGCCATCACGATCACCCGATCGGCTCGCTCGAGCGCCGCACGCCGATGTGACACCACGAGACAGGTGACGATCCGCTCCCGACGACTCGCCCACAGGCCGTCCCAGAGGCGGCGCTCGGTGTCGACGTCGAGCGCGCTCGACAGGTCGTCGAACACGAGCAGTTCGGCGTCGCGCATGAACATGCGGGCCGCGGCCGAACGCTGCACCTGGCCGCCGGAGAGACGCACCCCGCGGGAGCCGACCTCGGTGTCGAGCCCGCCGTGCAGCACGTCGATGTCGCGCTCCAAGACGGCGAGTCGGATCGCGGCGGCGAGCGCCGCATCGCCGCCGGGGCTCCCCATCGTCACGTTCTCACGCAGGGTATCGGAGAAGAGCCGTGGGACCTGACTCGTGTAGGCGCTGCGCGGTGGTACGAACCAGGCCGCCGGGTCGTCGACGAGGACGTCGTTCCACCAGATCTCACCACCCTCGTGCGGGACGAGCCCCATGAGGGCGCGCACCAGCGTCGACTTCCCCGACCCGACACGGCCGGTGACCACCGTGAACGAACCTCGCTCGAGTTCGAAGGAGGCGTCGTCGAGCGCGAGCGACCCGTCGGCGTGGCGAGCGCGCAACGCTTGGACCCGTAGCCGCTCGAGCGGTTCGGCGCGAGGTCGCGCGTCCACGAATGGCGGCATCGCGGCGCGTAGCGACAGATCGACGTCGGCGACGACGACCTCGGGTCCCGCGTCACCGAGGAGGTCGCTCAGTCGGTCGAAGGCGACGCCCGTACGCTTGTGCTGCACCATCAAGGCGCCCATGAAGGAGATGGTGCTCGTGAGCCGCGGCAGGAAGGTGACGAAGAGTGCGAAGTCGCCGACGGTGAAGGTCCCCCGCCCCATCGCGCCAGCGCCGAGCAGCAGGATCACGCCGGTGGCGACGTGGACCATGTTGTCGTTCAGCGACTTGAAGAGCTCGGCCAACAGCGAGTCACGCAGCGCAGCGCGCCGCCGCGTCACGTTCAGGCGCTCGAACTCGGCCAGCACCGCCTCCTCGCGCCCCGCCCCCTGCACGGCCTGCACGGCGTTGAACGTCTCGCCCAAGAAATCCGTGACGCGACCGGTCGCCTCGCGCATCTCGCGCCGCACGCGCCGGATGTGAGGGCGCAGGAGGTTGGAGAAGACGAGCGTGAACCCGAGCGGCAGGCAGATGAGCGCCGTCATGAGCGGATCGACGCGGAACATCACGGCGAGCGCGATCACCGCGAAGAGCCCGAATCCCCAGACGTCGACGAGGTGCTCGATGTACTCGCCGATGTCGTTCACGTCGTCCCGGAAACGGCTGATCGCCTCCGACGGCGAGTCCGGCAGTCGGCGCGATCCCGGTGCGGTGAGGAGGTAGCCGAGGAGGTTGCGCCGCATCATCGAGACGAGCTCCGCCCAATAGCTCGACCAGACCCAGACACCGAGCGCCAGCGCGCCGATGCGAGCCATGTCGACCGACAGCACCAGCGCCAGGAAGGTCCACGCGCTCGCCGTCGCCGCACCCTGGCCCGAGAGCGCGTCGAAGATGCCCTTCATGAACAGGCCCAGCAGCACGGGTGAACCGTGCACGACGATCCAGACCGAGACGTTGAGCGCCAGGAGGGCGGGGCGGTGGCGCGCGAGTTCGAACACGAGGGCGAGCGGATTGCCGCCACGGTGCGCGCTCGCTCCCTGTGCACTCGGCGTGGGGGGTGACGACGTGGTCATGCGAGCTCCTTGAGATTCGTGTCGAGACCGCGCCCCGCAAGACCGCGCCCCGCCGCGCGCAGGCGCGCGTAGCGCGAGGACGGATCGGCGGCGAGGCGAGCGCGGCCGCCATGCTCGACCACCCGGCCGCGCTCGAGCACCATCACCTCGTCCGCGCGTTCGACCGTCTCCAATCGGTGGGCGATGATGATCGCGGTGCGTCCGTGCAGCAGGCGCTCCACGCAGCGCTCGAGGTGGCGTTCGGTGACGGGGTCGAGGCGCGACGAGGGTTCGTCGAGAATCACCAGCCCGGGGTCCTTGAGAAAGACTCGCGCAAGCGCGAGGAGCTGCGCCTCGCCCGCGGAGAGATTCCCTCCGCCGGCCCTGATATGCGTGTCGAGGCCGTCGGGGAGCGCGGCGAACCAATCACCGAGGCCGACGTCCTCGAGGACCTCGAGCAACCGCGCATCGTCGAGGGTGCCGTCGAAGAACGAGAGGTTCTGTCGCACGCTCGCCTGGAAGAGCTGCACGTCTTGCGTCACCATGCCGACACATGCGCGGAGGGCTCCGAGCTCGGCGTCCACCGTGGCGACGCCCGCGATCGAGACGACGCCCTCGCTCGGGTCGTAGAACCGGAAGAGCAGGCGCGTGAGCGTCGTCTTGCCGCTCCCGGTACGACCGAGCAGGCCGAGCACCCGTCCGGGGGCGAGGCGGAAGTCGACGCCGTCGAGGATGGGTGCAGCCTCGGGATCGGCGTCGGCGTAGCCGAAGCGCACGCCTTCGAAACGGACCTCGAGTGGTCCGCTCGGCAGCGCTCGACCGGCCACAGTAGCGAGCGTGCTCCGCGTCGCGAAGAGCTCGTCCACGCGGCCGATGCTGGCACCCGCGCGCTGCAGTTGCTGCATCTGCTGCGTGATCTGCTCGATCGGCGCCTGCAGCATGAGCAGGTACTGGAAGACCATGTACCCCGTACCGACCGTGATCGCGCCGATCGTGACGAGGTGGATGGAGGTCCCGAGCGTCACGAGGCTACCGAGCACGAAGAGGCCGTAGGTCGAGAGCCATACGATCGAGCGGCGCACCCAGGCGCGTCGCGTGTCGAAGAAGAACGTCCGGACCGGGCGCAGGAAACGATGCATGGCGTGGGCGCCGCCGCCGTTGGCGCGCACGTCCTCGATGCCGGCCAGGCGCTCCTCGATGAAGCCGAACAGCTTCGCATTCGCTTCGCGTTCGAGTTGCGTGGCATGAACGGCCACCTCTCGCGTGCGCGCCAGGACGGCGATCTCGACGACGGTGAAGAGGGTGAGCGCCAGGCCGATGAAGACGTTCTCGATCCAGAGGACGGTGAGGATTCCGAGCAGGAGGAGGAGACCGCCGATCACGCGAACCGAGAATTGCGAGAAGAAGTCCGACAGCGCCGTCACGTCGCCGTCGATGCGCTCGATCATTTCCCCCGCCGTACGGCTCTTGTGGAAGCCGAGGTCGAGCGCGAGGCAGTGGCGCGCCAGGTCCTGCCGCAAGAAGTTGGTCGCCGTCCACCCGACCGCCGCTCCGACGTAGGTCGCTCCCGCGCTCAGCACCTGCGTCGCGAGGGCTACCGCCAGGAACGCCAGGGCAAGGCCGATGAGTCCGCCAGTGGCCCACCACACGGGATCGGCCACGAGGGCGGCGGCGGTGACGGCGTCGCCTCGCGCGCCGGCCGAGGCGGTATCGATGAAGCGGCGAAGGATCTGTGGCACGAGCAGCTGGAGGCCGATGCTCGTCAGGAGGAGCAGCGCCAGGGCGGTGGCGGCGCGCCACTGGGGAGCGAGGTAGCGCCGGAGCATCGCGCCGTAGCGCGTGGTGGAGGGCGGTGACGTTCGGTCGGGGGTCATGGTCTTCCCTCGGGAGGCGCGCCGGGCGATGGCGCCCGGTGGGTCGATCGGGGGTCGGTGGCGGGGGCCCCGATCGCGTCGCTACGTGCAAAGGCACGAAAAAACGACCGTGGGCCTCGGGGGGCCCACGGTCGCGGTCGTCGTACTCGGCTCGGCGTCTAGCCGGCAGACCACTCCCTGGGCACCGCGTTCGCGGGCGCGGCGGCGCCGCGCGCACGAAGCAGCATGGTGAGGTGGAGGGGGGCCCGCTCTATCATGTCGGAAACAGCTTGGTGAGGTGGAGGGGGGCCCGGTCTATCATGTCGAGCCGGAGTGTAGCGGGCGACACGTTCGTTGTCAAGCGACGCAACCGGGCTCCCTCAGGGACAGAGTTCGCCCGGTCCGACGATGCTCCGACCGCCGCGCCAGCAGCGCGTCGTGACGCTCACCGCCAGGACGTGCCACACGCCCTCGTCGTCGGGAGCGAGCACGACGTCGGTCCGTACGCCGCGCACGCTGTCGTCGAGAAACCCGTCCTCGTCGATACGGATCAGCGTCGAGGTCGGCGCCTCGGCACGGTCGTCTCGTCGCTCGATGTCGACTCGGGGGGCGCCACGCGAGTCGATGAACGCCAGAGACACCCGGATCGGGTCGTGCACCCACCGCTCGCCCCCCGCTGCAGCGCGCCGGAGGAGCGCGTCGAATGCGCCGACCTCGGGGTCGTCGGGCCCCTGCGTCCAGGTGAGGCGGGCGTCCGTGGTCCGAGCCCCGAAGCGGAGCCGGAGCGTCTCACCCGCGAAGCCGACACCATCTCCGTAGAACGTGACGCGAGTCGCCTCCGCGAGCGCCGCGAGCACGACCCGCTCCTGCTCCATGACGTCGTGGTCGCACACCCTGCTGCCGATCTCGAGCGGACCGATGGCGACGTGCTCCTCGTCGAACGAGATCGGCCCCGAGAAGGCGTTGCACCCGGTGGTGCCCTCGATGTGGCTGCCCGCCGAACGAACCACGAACAGAACGTCGATGAGGGGGAGCGGGTCGCGCATGGCCGCGAGCGCACCGTAGCGCTCCAGGACCCACTCGGCGCCTCCGAGCGGGAGCTCCGCGAGCACGCGCAACAGCGTCCAGGACGCCGCCTCGATCGCCTCAGCGGCGTCGATCGTCTCGGCGTCGTCGGTGGTCACATCGCGTCCGGAGCGGTGCTCCACGAGCACGACCGTGGCAAACCCCATGCGATGCGCGAACCCCTCGATCGTCCCACCGAAGGGCGCCCAGTCCCCCTCCCCCGCCCGACGCACCTCGAAGCACCGGCGCGGCACGACGTCGTCGCACGGCACGGTGCGTGGTCCGATCTCCAGCACGGCGACGCGCCGATCGAGCGCGCCGTCGACCGCGGGCTCGAGGGGCGACGGTTCGCCAGCCGACCACGCGACGCCCCCCCAGGCGGCGCCCGCCCAGAGCGCGAACAACGCCAGCAGCGTCGCGCGGCCGTTCGGCCGCCGTCCCGTCCCCCACTCGAGCGACATGTGGGAGTCTACCGCGCACCCCCGTGGTGGCCAGCGCGAGGGCGGGAGGGGCCCCACACCGCCGTAGACTGACCCGATGCGCCGCCCCCTCCTCGCCCACGTCGCCGGAGCGGTGGTGGCCGGTGTACTCGCCCTCGGGATCGGTGTGCCGTGGTGGGCGTTGCTGCGCGAAGCGGGAGCCGGAGCGGGATGGGGTGTGCTGGTCGAGGAGCGGATCCTCGGCCGCCTGGCGTACACCGCGGGGCAAGCGTTCGCCTCGACGCTCCTCGCGGTACTCCTCGGCCTGCCGGCGGCGATCGCGTTCGGTACCGTTCGCGTCCCCGGCGCGCGGGTCTGGCGCGCGCTCTTCACCGTCCCGTTCGTGATGCCGAGTGTGGTGGCGGCGATCGCACTCCTGGCGTGGGTCGGCCCGAGGGGTCTCCTCCCGCTCGACCTCCGCGACACCATCTGGATCGTGCTGCTCGCGCACGCGACCTACAACGTCGGCATCGTGGTGCGGGTGGTGGGGGGGTACCTCGAGGGACTCGCACCACGATTGCACGAGGCGGCGGCCGTACTGGGCGCGCACGGGTGGGCGCGCCTGCTGCGCGTGACGCTCCCGGTGGCGGCGCCGGCGGTCCTGGCGGCCGCGACCCTCGTCTTCGTCTTCTGCTTCACCTCCTTCGGCGTGATCATGATCCTCGCGCCTGCTCCCGCCTTCGCGACGCTCGAGGTCGAGGTCTACCGCGCCGCCGCACGGCGGGTCGACCTCGTGGAGGCGGCGGCGCTCGCGACCCTGCAGCTCGTGGTGGTGATGTCGCTCGTCGTGCTCTACACCCGCTGGCAGCGCGGTCTCGCACATCGGGTGCAGCGGAGCGCGGCGCCCCCGCCCCCGCCGCGGGGTCGCGCATCGTGGGCCCTCGTGGGCGTCTCGGTGGCGCTGGCGGGCATCGCGACGCTGGCACCGCCCGCGGCGTTGGCGGTGCAGGCGTTCATCCCGCCCGGGGCCTCGGCGCCGACGCTCGCGGCCTTCGAGGGTGTGATGGGGCGCTCGAGCGTGATCGGGCTCACCGACGGCCAGAGCGCGCTGCGGAACTCACTCGCGATCGCGAGCGCGGCGACGGCCCTCGCGCTCCTCCTCGGCACGACCGCCGCGTACGCGATCGTGCGCGGCGGCTGGACCGCGCTCGACGCGCTCACGCTGCTCCCCCTGGCTACGAGCGCGGTGACGCTCGGGTTGGGCGTGCTCCTGTCGTACCCCGGCGTCGCCGCCGCACCGGCCGCCATCCCGGTCGCGCACGCGCTCCTCGCCTTCCCCTTCGTGGCGCGGGTGCTCGTGAGCGGTTGGCGAGGACTCGAAGGGAGCCTCGCGCCGGCGGCCGCGAGCCTCGGCGCGTCTCCCGCACGCACCCTCTGGCGCGTCGAGCTCCCGCTCCTCGCGCCGGCGATCCTGAGCGCGACGGGCTTCGCCCTGGCGATCTCGCTCGGGGAATTCGGCGCGACGCTGGTACTCCGACGCCCCGAGACGGCCACGCTCCCGATCGCGATCTTCGAGCGCCTCGGTCGCCCGGGCGCGGCACACTACGCCGAGGCGCTCGCACTCGCCTTCGTTCTCCTGGCGCTCACCGCGATGGTCGTGCTGCTCTTCGAGATCCTGGCGCGGCGGCGGGGTGGTGCCGTGGCCGGCGAACTCTAGTTGTCGCCGGTAGACTGCACGCGATGCCGCCCTCCTCAGCCGACGCACCGGCGCCCAGCGGGCGCGGAGCGGCTCCCACGCTTCGGACCGTAGCGCTGCGCAAGCGCTATGGCGACGTCCGCGCCGTCGACGACGTCTCGCTCGCGGTCGACGCGGGGCGCGTCGTCGCCGTCGTGGGCCCCAGCGGCTGCGGCAAGAGCACGCTCCTGCGCTCGATCGCCGGGCTGGAGATCCCGGACGGCGGGACGGTCGAGGTCGACGGCCGCGACGTCACCCGACTGCCCGCGCACCGCCGCGACATCGGCATGGTCTTCCAAGACCACGCGCTCTTCCCGCATCTCGACGTGACGCGCAACGTCGGTTTCGGCCTCGTGGAGGCGAAGTGGGGGAAAGCGGACGCGGCGGGTCGCATTCGCGAACTGCTCGAAGCGTTCGGACTCGCCGACCTGTCGCGGCGGCGGGTGGACGCGCTCTCGGGTGGCGAGCGACAGCGTGTGGCACTCGCTCGGGCGCTCGCGCCGCGGCCGAGCGTCCTCTTGCTCGACGAGCCGCTCGCGAGTCTCGATCGCGCGCTGCGTGAACGGCTCGCTGCCGACCTGGCGCGCACCCTCCACGCCCCCGGGTTCGCGTCGGTCTTCGTGACGCACGATCAGGACGAAGCCCGCACGGTCGGTGACGACCTGATCGTGATGCGTGCGGGGCGTATCGCGCAGGCGGGGGCGGCGGACGCGGTCGTGGCGAGACCGACGGACGCCTGGGTGGCGCGCTTCCTCGGCCATCGCAACGTCTACCAGGGGGAGATCGCCCGCCGCCTCCCGGAGGGGGGCGGCGGCGCCGTGCTCCTGCGCGACGAGCTCGTGCGACTCACGAGCATCGGCGCCGCAGCAGCACCGGGGGGCGACGTCACCGCCGCCGTCGTCCGGCGGGTCGAGCATGGCCGCCACGGCGTCGGCGTGGAGGCTTGGCTCGTCGACGAGGGCGTCTCGGTCTGGTGGCGCGGCGCGCTGCGCGAACTCGGCGCGCTACCGTGCGTCGGCGACGACGTCGCGCTACACGTCCCTCGGGAGGCGTGGCTCGCGCTGGCGCCCGACGGCGGCGCGCCCGCCGAGGGCACGTCCGCGCCGAGCCCGCCGGAGGTGGATTCGTCATCGCGACGGCGCCGCGCCGAGCACGAGGGGCCGACGTGATCGCCGTCGTCCTCGCTGCGGGCCGAGTCGTGGCCACCTCCGCACTTCGGCAGCGCGTCGCGCAGGCCGACGTGGTGGTCGCCGCCGACGGTGGTGCCCGCCACGCCCGCGTGCTCGGTCTCCGCCCCGACGTCGTGGTCGGCGACTTCGACTCGGTCGACCCCGGCACCCTCCGCCGACTCGAGGGCGTGGAGCTCCAGCATCACCCGCGCGACAAGGACCGTCTCGACCTCGAAGTCGCACTCGACGAGGCGATCGCGCGTGGAGGGCGCACGCTGGTGCTGGTGGGCGTATTCGGCGGGCGGATCGACCACCAGCTCGCCGCGCTGCGCATCGGCGAAGGGCGACACGCCGACGGGTACGAGGTCGAGTTGCACGGTGGCGACGCGGTCGCGCTGCCCGTGCGGGCGGGGCAGACACGCGCGCTCGATCTGCCCGCCGGCGTCACCTGCAGCGTCCTCGCGAGCCAGCCGGGCACGAGGCTGACGCTGTCGGGCCTCCGGTTCCCACTCGAGGGGGGGGCGATCGAGCCCGATGTGGGGCTCGGTATCTCGAACGAGTCGTCGGGCGGGGAGGTGCGAGTCACGGTCCATGCGGGCGGCGCCCTGCTCGTGGTGCCCGAGCTCCCTGACGTCGACGCCGCGGACGTGATCTGGGGGCCGCACGAGCCGCGCATCGACGCCGGACTGCGCGCACTCGATCCCGTGCTGGGCGACCTCGTGCGGCGCGTCGCCTACGACGAGGTCTTCTCGAGCGGCACGCTCGATCTGCGCACGCGCGAGCTGCTGGCGCTCGCCCACCTCGTCTCCCTCGGCGCGGATGGCGAACTGCGAACGCACCTCCACGGCGCCCTGCGCGCGGGCGCCACCCCCGAGGAGCTGCGGTCGCTGCTGGCGCACGCAGCGATGTACGTCGGCTTCCCACGCGCGGTCGCCGCCGCGAAGGTGCTGCGCGACGTGCTCGGTGATGCGGGGGGGTAGGGAGGCGGCGAGCGGGGCGCAACTCACGTGAACCCCCAACCGAGCTCGTCGGTCGGGTCGATCAGGAGGATCGAGGTCGCCGTGACGTGCGCGCGGCCCGTGATGATCGGCCACACGCTGTCCCCTTCGGCCCGGTCGATCACGGCCTCGAAGCGGCTTCCGATCACACTCTCCTGGACCCACGTCCGCCCGGGCGTCAGCTTCCCGTCGGCGTACAGGCACGCGAGCGTTGCGCTGGTTCCCGTTCCGCACGGCGAGCGGTCGTAGGCGTCGCCGGGGCAGAGCACGAACGTACGCGCGTCGGCGGTGGGCGTCGGGCCGACGAACTCGATGTGGTCGATCACCCCGCCGTCGTCGCCGGTGACGCCGCTACGCTCGAGCGCCGAGCGGATCGCGCTCGCTTCGGCCGTCAGCCGAGCGACGTTCGCGCGTTCGAGGTCGTCGCGCGCGCCGTGCACCAGGAAGAACCAGTTACCGCCCCAGGCGACGTCTCCGCGCACGCGCCCGAAGCCGGGGACGTCGACCTCCACGTCCGCGAGGTGGCGCCGGCTGGCGACGTTGCGCACCCCCACGCGTCCGTCGTGGTGGAGCTCCGCCTCGACGATGCCGACCGGCGTCTCGACGAGGTGCCGACCAGGGAGGGCGCGGCCGAGGTAGCGCAGCGTCTCCAGGAGGCCGATCGTGCCGTGCCCGCACATCCCGAGGGTGCCGACGTTGTTGAAGAAGATGACCGCGGCGAGCGCGCTCGGGTCGTCGGGCGCGAGCAGGAGGGCGCCGACCATCGCGTCGTGCCCGCGCGGCTCGCAGACCACGGCCGCTCGCCAGCGTTCATGGTCTCGTTCGAAACGTGTGCGGCGCTCCGCGAGCGACCCGATCCCGAGGTCGGGCCCCCCCTCGATCACGACGCGCGTCGGTTCGCCCCCCGTGTGGGAGTCGACCGTGCGGATCACGCTCGTCCCCGGCCGGCGAAGCGCTCCGGGCGCAGGAGCGGCGAGGCGGCGCCCGCGACCTGCGACGTGCCGTCGAGCACCAGGTCAGCCACGATCGCTCCCGTCACGGGCCCGAGACTGAACCCCATCATGCCGTGGCCCGTCGCGACCACCACACCGTCCAGGCGTTCGAGGCGTCCGAGGTAGGGCATGCCGTCGGGCGAGACGGGCCGCGCCCCCGTCCATACGGGCAGGGTGGCCAGGTCGTCGGAACGGAATGCCGGCAGGTAGCGCTCCACGGAACGCGTGATGCCGCGCACGCGTGCGTGGTCGACCGGGCGGTCGACGTGGGTGATCTCCATCGTGCCCCCGAGGCGCACCCCCTCGGCGAGCGGCGTGACTGCGACGCGCGCCTCGGCGAGCAGCGCCGGCATCGCCGGTCGCTCCGGCGGGTCGACCGCGGTGACGCTGTACCCCCGGCCCGGTTGCATCGGTAGGCGCGCGCCGACGTCGCTGCCGAGCGCACTCGAGGCGACACCGGCGGCGATCACCACCGTCGACGCGGTGACGACCTCACCCTCGAGGCGCACACCGGAGACGCGTCCCGCAGAGCGCTCGAGGCCCGTGACGACGCGCCCCCAGCGGAACTCGACACCCGCCCCCACGAGATACGCCTGGAGCGCAACCATGAGCGACCGCGGCGACGCGTGCGCGTCGTCGAGGTAGTGCACGCCGCCGGCTACGTCGAGCGTGAGGCCGGGCATGCGCGCGCGCACCCCGGCGGCGTCGAGCACCTCCGCTCGGAGGCCGAGCGTGCGCGCGCGCTCGGCGGTCACCTCCTCGTCTCGCAACGCCGCGAGCGACGCACAGAGGATCATCACGCCACGCTCTTCCACGGGCGGAGCACCCGGGAGCCGCGCCGCCACCTCGAGATGGAGGGCGCGGCTCGCGAGGTGGAGGTCGCGCAGGACGGGACCGGCGAGCTCGACGTGGCGAGGCGTGGCCGAGCGCATGAACCGCCACCCCCAGCGCACCAGTTCGAGGTCGAGTCGGGGCTGCACGAAGAACGGACTGTCGCGTTGCGCCATCCAGCGCAGACCCTGACCCAGCACGCCTGGGGCGGCCAGCGGCACCACGTGGCTCGGCACGATGAGCCCGGCGTTCCCGAACGACGCGCCATCGCGCGTAGCTCCGCCGCGATCGATCACCGTGACGGCTGCGCCGCGGCGCACGAGCGCCTCCGCGGAGCAGAGGCCTATGATGCCGGCGCCGACCACGACGACACGCTGAGAGGACGGCACCCCTTCATCCTCGCATTCGAAGCGGTCGGCGGCGCGGCGCCGGGGGCTCCGCAGGGGCATTCCCGCCACCTCGAGTGACCCGTCGTGGTCTGATGGCGGCATCATGACGGACGGAGAACGGCCCTACGGGTTCGCGACCCGCGCCGTGCACGCGGGTCAGGTCACTGACCCGAGCACCGGCGCGCATGCCACCGCCATCCACCAGACCTCGACGTTCGTACTCGGTGACGTCGCGCGCGGCGCTCGCCTCTTCGCAGGTGACGAGGCCGGCTACGTCTACAGCCGCATCGGGAATCCCACCGTGCGCGCCTTCGAGGAGAAGCTCGCCGCGCTCGAGGGTGCGGACGAGGCCGTCGCCTTCGCGAGCGGCATGGGAGCGATCGCCGCACTCTGCTTCAGCACGCTGCGCAGCGGCGACGAGATCCTCTTCCTCGGCCCGCTCTATGGCGGGACACGTGGGCTCTTCCACGACCTGCTGGGGCGCTTCGGGGTGCGCGCCCGGCGCGTCGACGACCACGAACTCGCCTCGGCGGTCTCGCCGAGCACGCGCATGATCTACGTGGAGACGCCGACCAATCCGACGCTCCAGATCCACGACCTCCGGCTCGTGTCGGAGGTCGCGCGCACGCACGGTGTATTGAGCGTGGTCGACGGTACCTTTGCGACGCCGTACCTCACGCGGCCGCTCGAGCACGGCATCGACGTGGTGATCCACTCGGCGACGAAGTACCTCGGGGGCCATGGCGATGCACTCGGCGGAGTGGTGCTCGGGCGCAAGGAGCTGATGGACGAGATCAGGCTCGAGGGACTGCGACACGCGGGTGCCGCGCTGTCGCCGACGGTCGCCTCGTTGCTGCTGCGTGGGGTTCGCACGCTCCACCTGCGCATGCGCGCGCACTGCGACAATGCGCGCGCGGTCGCCGATGCGTCGCTCGGCCACCCGGCCTTGCGCGCCGTCCACTACCCTGGTCACGCCCAGCATCCCGGTCACGCAGTGGCGTCACGCCAGATGAACGATTTCGGCGGCATGGTGACGCTCGAGTTCACGGGTGGGCGCGCGATGGCAGCCGCCTTCCTCGAATCGCTCACCCTCTTCGACCACGCCGTATCGCTCGGCGACGTGAGCTCCCTCGCCTGCCACCCTGCCTCGACCACGCATCAGCTGGTCGACGAGCCACTCCGGCTCGCCGACGGTGTGACGGAGGGTCTCGTGCGCTTGTCGGTCGGTGTCGAGGACGCGCACGACCTGGTGCGTGACGTGCTCCAGGCGCTCGCCGTCGCCGCGCGGAAGGTGGAACGCGCGCCCGCCGACCACTGAGGGACCGACCGCGTCGTTCAGCGCCCCTGCGGAACGGCGGGCTCGAGCACGACGCTGGTGGCGGTGTCGGGCCGAATCCGGACCTCCTCGACGAGGATCTCGGGCGTGGCGTCGACCCGTACGCGGTACGCGCCCGTAGGGACCGAGATCGCTTCGCCATCGAGGACACCGCGCGCGATCACCGCTCCATCGACGTCGAGCACCTCGTACCCGACCTCACGCACGAGCGCCTCGAGCAGCACGCCCCGCAAGCCGTCACGGCTCGTGGCGTCGAACGCGCGGCCTCCGCCGAGTTCGGCCCACGCCGAGAACCTCGCAGCGGCAGCGGCACTATCGGCGGCGTCGAGATCGAAGGCGATGATCGAGAGTTGCACGTCGATACCGCGCTCCTTGAGGGCGCGGATCTCGGCTTCGGGGTCGCCACCACACGACTCCTCGCCGTCGGTGATGAGGATGACGGTCTTCGGACCCGACGCGAGCGCGAGGTCGTCGGCCACCATCGCGATCGACGCCGCTAGGGGCGTGCCGGAGAGGAGCTTCGCGTCGATCGACGCGATCGCGGTTCTCGCCACCGCGCGGTCGAGCGGCCCGAGGGGGAGCTCGAGTCGGGTGTCGCACGACGTCGGCAGCACGTGACCGTAGGCACGGAGCGCGAACGGGGTGCCCGGTTCGATCACGGTCTCGACCAGCTCGGTGAGCACCTCGCGCGCTACCAGCAATCGCGACGCGCTCCCGTCCGGGAGCAATTTACCCATGCTCCCGGAGGCGTCGAAGATGACCACGAGCGCCGGCGCTCCACCGTCGTCGGGTGCGCCTTCGGGGAGCCGACGAACGCTCAGCGAGCCCGGACCGGGGGGCGCGACGCTCGCGCTGCGGAGTGCCACGGCGACCGTCTTCGGTTGCCGAAGCAGGCAGGAGACGCGGGCGAAGCCGACCTCGAGGTCGCCGATCGTGCGCGAGTAGTCGTAGAAGCCTCCCACGGCCCAGCTCTGCATTCGGTCCTGGGTGTCGTCTGAGCCCGCCGTGCTCGTCTCGAAGGTGAAGACGCGCGGCCGCACCTCGTCGAGCCCGCGCCAGAGTTCCAAGGTGGCGTCGGGTGAGGCGCCGCTCTCCGCATCGGTGACGAAGAGGATCGCCTTCGTCCCCTCACGATCGGCGAGCTGCTCGATCGCGAACGCGAAGTTCGGCTCCGCCGCACTCGACGACGCGCTCCGGTCGTACGTCGTGAGCTCGGCGAGCAGCGTGGTCGGGTCGCCCGTCCACCGCTCCATGATGAAGGCCGGTCGGTCCTCGAACGCCAGCAGCTGGACCTGCTCGCGATCGCTCGATACGTCGCGCGCGAAGCCGACGACCGTCTGGTACGTCGCCTCGATGTAGGGTCCCATGCTGCCCGAGTTGTCCCACGCGAAGATCACGGAGCGCTGCGGCTCCCATGCGCGCAGGTAGTAGCGTCCCGGCTCGACGTAGGCCTCGATCGTGATGCGCTCGGCCGCGATCGTCGTGTCGGCGTCCACGGGGTCGCCCGCCTCGTCGACGAGCTCGTAGGCGTAGGCGATCACGGGGTCGCCGGCGAGCTCGAGCCGGAGGTGGTTGTCGGTCGTCGGGACGTCGATCCGGTACCACGCCTCGTACTCACCGACGAGCACGCGTCCGACGGCGTCGTCGCCCGACGTGAGGACGCGGGCGGTGGCTCGCGAGGCGTGTGGCTCGGCTGCGACGTCGGCGCGCGGGCTCGGTGGCTGCCGCCACTCCAACGCGGCGTCGCGAGCATAGTGGCCCCACTCGCCGAGGATCGAGCGGTACTCGGGCCCCGCCGGGTGCTCGAACACCCGAACGGCGGCCGGGTACTCGATCGTCGCCCGCGGCTCGAACCCCGACGCCGTGAAGCGGACGAAGCGCGCCCACGTCGGGTCGTCGAAACGCCAGGTCGGCTGCTCGTGTGGCCTCCACGTCCCGAGCGACGTGAAGGGCCCGAGCGCGTCGCCAGTGCTCACGGCGACCTCCACCGCGCCCATGCGCCGCTCCGCGTCGGACTCCGGATGCGTCACCCACTCGAGCGAATCGACGAGGGCGGCGCGATCGTGATGGAAGCCGAGCACGAATGTCGCCTCCTCCTGGCCCGGCTCGAGGCGCGTGGAGATGGGGCGGTTCCCCGGCTCGTCCGTCAGCGCGTAGAGGTGCACGTGGGGATCGGCGCGCGTGACGTACCCACCCACGGCGCGTCGCGCGATGTCCACACGCTCGCCCAGGGGTCGGGACGTCGGTTCTGCGATCACCTTGAACTGCCCGAGATACACGACGCCGCTCGGATCACCGTCTTGTCGAGAGAGCAGCTCCAGTCGGACGAACCTCGCCGGTACCCCCGCCGCGAACACGAACGCCTGCTCGCTGGCGATGCTCCGCATCCGACCCTCGTGCGCCGGCGTGAAGACCCGTCCGTCGATCGACGTCGACACCCGGAAGTCGGCGAGCTTCCCGTCGACCGGGCCGGCACCCAGCGGGTGTAGGAGCACACCGAGCACGCGGGGGGCATCGGCCCCGGCGAGCCTGACGGTGGTGGACTCGCCCCGCTCGGTGTTGAAGCCGTCCCCCGGCGGGGTGAGGCCGTCGTAGAGGAGCAACTCGCGGCGAACGTCCGTGAGCGGCTCCGATCCGAACGCCATCCAGGCGACGTTGAGCCCGCCGAGCAGCGGCTCCGGCAGGGGCCAGATCTGGGCCGGATCGACCGCCGGCACGCCACAGACGGCGGCGAGTTCGATCACGGCGCTCACCACGCCGCCGTCGACGGAGCGCGCCCCCACGCTCACGTGGACGCTCAGGTCGTCGCGCGCGATCGGCATCACCGTGACGCGCGCACCGACGCTGCGCGACTCCCCCGCCGCGAGCGTCACACGCGTGTCGTCGAGTTCGACGATCCAGCCATGATCGCTCACGTGCGACTCGAGGTCGAGCGTCACCCCCTCGGCGCCCTCGTTGCGGAGGTCGACGCGGAGCGCAAGGCGCTGACCGAGGTGGTGGAAGGCCGCGACCTCCCCGACGTCGACCACGAGGTCGATGCCGACGGCCGGCGGCGCAGCGCGAGGCATCGGCGGGGGACCCGGGTCGAACGAGAGACCGAGCCGATACGATCCGGAGCCGGAGACTGAGACCACGTACGGTCCGCCCGGCTCGAGCGTCGCGGACGCAATACCGCTCTCGCGGTCGAGCGTCGCCGTGACGAGGGATCGGCCCTCGAGGTCGCGCAGCGCATCGAGTCGGACGCCGTCCCCCTCGAGCTCGATGGTGACGGCCGTCTCGACGGCGAAGGTGGGCGTCAGGAAGCGATCGTAGTCGCCGTGAGTCCCGACGGTGCCGCGCACCTCGAAGTCGGCCGGGAGCGGGCGCGCCTCGTGCACCACGTCGTTCGGCTCGAGGTCGTCGGGCAGGTCGAAGGGGTCGAGCACCTCGAGCAGGATCTGGTAGTACCCCTCGCTGAGCCCCTGCGGCCGCAGCGTCACCACGTGGTCTCCTGCCAGGAACCACCCCTGGTAGACGTACGGCACGCCGATCCCGGGCGTGCTGAAGCCCCGACGGACGTCCGCATCGATCGCGCCGTCGGGCGGCGGCGTGACGCTCAGGCGGAGGTACGCCTCCTCGCCCAGGTAGAAGCGGTAGACGTCGCGGTCACCCCGTTCGGCGAGGAGGCCGACCCACGGTTCGTTCGGGCGGATTCGGTGCGCACGGCTCCCGTCGTCGTTCGGCTCGCGTTCCATGATGCCCTCGGGTCGCGGCCCGGTCGGGACCGCGATCTCCATGTCGGCACCCGGGGGGGGAGGCGCGGGCGTCATGGCGGGCCCGTGCACCTCGGCGGCGGTCGGCGTTGCCGGCGCGTCGGAGCCAGCGCTCGTGGGGGGCGCCTCGGCCGGTCCGAGCGGCAACAGACGGAGCGCGTAGTCGGCGTCCGTACCATCCACCGAGAAGAAGTGGGTGCCGGGGAGGAGATGGAGGTTGCTGAGGCGGATGCCGCGGTCGCCCGGGTCGGCACGGCGATCTTGCTGCACGCGCCCCGCGGCGTCGTGATAGCGCAGCGTGGTGACCTCCGCGCCGACCACCTGGACGCGCCAGAGCTGCGGTTCTCCCGTCACCTCGACACGAAAGTAGTCCTGCTCTCGCCCCTCGAGTCGACCACGGACCGCGAGGTCGGGGCCGAGGGGGGTGGCCGAGGCGACGCCGTCGTTCGGTTCGCGCTCGAACCCCTCCCGCACGGTCGACACCTCCTCGAGCACGATGCGGTACGTGCCACCCACCGGCAATCGCCCCGTGAACCGCACGACGACGTCCTCGGCGGGAAGCACCAGGTCCGGCAGCTCGGCGCCCCCGTCGCCGCGACGACAGTGGTCGCCGGCCGCCGTCACCAGACAGAGGTCGAGGGTCTCGGTGCCAGACGTCGTCGCCCTGAGGGTGTAGCGGCGGTCGCCGGACGGTATGCGCACCTGGTACGAGCGATCGTGTCGGTCCTCCGTGGCGACGCCCTCGACGCACGTGGCGGCGCCCCACGCCTGCGGCGCGCCTCGGCCACCGCTCCCGTCGTCGCGCGCGCAGGTCTGTGCGGACGCGACGCCGAGGAGGAGCAGCGTCACGAGAACGACGGCAGCTCGCCGCGACGACGCGACGCACGTGGCGGTCGACTGCGACCGGGGCGAGGGGGCGAGCGTCGGCACGCCGAGCAGTGCGCGCGCGCGGGGCGCAAGGTGGAGCTTCATGGCGCTCACGCTACGACATGGGTCCCCGGCGGGAGCAGAGGTATTCGGCATGTACGTCCACCCACCGTTCGTGGTGCACGCACCTCCCGCCGCGGCGCCGCTCCGGCTCCCGCTTGACACCCCCAGGGTGGCGCTGTACGCTCCGGCGCATGACGCTCCGCCCAGCGCCGCTCCAGGACGACAATCCCGACGTGCGACGGCCCGGGGCGTAGGCGTCGATCTCGATTGCGTGGACCACCCCGAGGCCGCCCCTCGGGGTGGTCCTGTTCGTGGTCACGGCGTGCCATCCGAGGAGGACGAATGACGATGACGAGGGACGATCCCGGCGCACGGACGTTGGTGCGTGACCTCGCGGCGCACACGGGCGAACGCGTCGTGCTCCGGGGCTGGGTGCACCAGCGCCGCGACCTCGGCGGCATCGGCTTCCTCCACCTGCGCGACCGCAGCGGCATGATTCAGTGCGTATTCGAAGGGGCGGTGCTCCCCCTGCACGAGAGCGCCGTCGAGGTGGAGGGGACAGTCCGCGAGAACGACAGGGCCCCGGGCGGCATCGAAGTCCATGGCTCCCGCCTCGACGTGATCAATCTCGCGATCGCACCGCCACCGATCGAGATCGCCAAGGAGGGGCAGCAGGCGAACCCCGAGACGCTGCTCGAGTACCGGCACGTCTCCGTGCGGGGTCTGCGGAGTCAGGCGACGCTCAAGGTGCAGGCCGAACTCGTG
>JACCWH010000171.1 GCA_013697735.1 Trueperaceae bacterium
GTGGAGGGCGCCGCGCCCGTGCTCGAGGACGTTCCCATCGAAGCGATCGTCGGCAGCGTCGGTCGCTACAACGATTTCACGCGCGAGTTCCTCCCCAAGGTCGACAGCGACCAGGAGCGTTGGGTCGGCGTTCGACTCGCCATGAGCGGCCAGGCCGGCACGCCACCGGTGGAGCTCTACCGGATCGGCGAGGCGTATTTCGTGCGCGACGGCAACCATCGGGTCTCCGTCGCGCGTCAGCTCGGTGCCCGGACCATCCAGGCCTACGTGACGCCCGTGCATGCTCGGGTGCCGCTCTCGGCCGAGACCCGACCCGACGACGTGATCCTGGCGGCAGAGCAGGCGCGATTCCTCGAGGAGACGGCGGTCGACGAGCTACGCCCCGGTGCCGACGTGCGGCTCACGGCGCCTGGTGGCTACTCGGCGCTGCGCGAGCACATCGCCGTGCATCGGTACTACATGGGGCTCGAGCAGGGTCGCGAGGTCGGCGAGGCCGAAGCCGTCGCCCACTGGTACGACGAGGTGTACCGGAGCGTGGTGGACGCGATCCACGCGGCTGGCGTGATGCGCGAGTTCCCGGGACGCACGGAGACCGACCTGTACCTCTGGCTCTCCAACCATCGTGGCCGCCTCGCTACCGACCTCGGCTTCGAGATGCGGAGCGAGTCGATCGCCGAGCACCTGAACCAGCCGCCGCGTCTCACGCCAGCCCTTCGGGACGAGGTGCTCGAGAGCGTCCGCCACGGGCGCCGAGAGCGCCGTGCGCGGGAGAGCGTGCTCATCGACGACGTGCTCGTCGTGACCGGGCGCGGTGCAGCGGGCCGACTGGCGGTCGAGCAGGCGATCGTCGTCGCTCGGCGCGAAGGGGCGAGGCTCCACGCGCTCTATCCGGAAGCGGCGTCGCCCCACGGCGGCGACGACGAGGAGGTGGTGGAGCTCCGCGCGTCCTTCGAGGCCGCCTGCGCCGAAGCGGGAGTGGAGGCGCAGTTCGCCCGCGCGACGGGGCCCGCGGGTGCGGAGGTGCTCGAACGCGTCCCCTGGTTCGATCTCGTGGTGCTGCCGCTGGTGGAGGCGGGCGCCAACGGCGCCCCACGCATCTCGGCTGCATACGGGCCCGTGCTGCGCCGTTCGGTGCGTCCGATCCTGGCGGTGCACGGTCGCGCCACGACCATCTCCCGCGCGCTCGTCGCGTTCGACGGTGGGTCGAAGTCCGAGGAGGCGCTCTTCGCGGCCGCCTACCTCGCGTCGAAGTGGGGGACATCGCTCGTGATCATCACCGTGGTGGAGCGTTCGCGCTCGGCCGAGTCGACGCTCGACGAGGCGCGCCGCTACCTGGAGCGCTTCGAGCTCGAAGCCGACTTCGTCGGGAAGCGTGGCCCGGTCGCGCGGACGCTCGTGGAGGTCGCCGAGGAGCGCGAGTGCGACCTCGTGGTGATGGGGAGTTACCGCTACTCGCGGCTGCTCGAGACGGTCGTCGGGGGTGTCGTGGTGCGGACGCTGCTGCAGAGCCCGGGTCCGGTGCTGATCGTCTGATGCCGACGGACGGGTCGTTCGATGCGGTGGTGGTCGGTGCGGGGCCGAACGGGCTCGCCGCGGCGATCACGATCGCGGCGGCCGGCCGACGCGTACTGGTGCTCGAGGCCGCCGCCGAGGTCGGGGGCGCTGCGCGCTCGGCCGAGCTGACGCTGCCGGGGTTCATCCACGACGTCGGCTCGGCCGTCCACCCGCTGGGGCTCGCCTCACCGTTCTTCCGTGGACTGCCCCTCGAGCGGCACGGTCTGCACTGGGTGCACCCGAGGGTTCCCCTGGCGCATCCGCTCGACGACGGGAGCGCCGTGGTGCTCCACCGATCGCTCGAGCGGACGGCCGTGGAGCTCGGGCGCGACGGCGCCGCCTACCGCTGGCTCCTCGAGCCGCTCGTGCACGCCTGGGAGGCGGTTCTCGACACATTCCTGGGTCCCTTGCGTCTGCCGCGGCATCCGTGGATCATGGCGCGCTTCGGCAGCCGGGCGCTGGCGCCCGCATACGGCGCGGCGCGGTTGCTCTTCCGTGGGCACCGCGCTCGCGCGCTCATCGGCGGGCTCGCCGCGCACGCCATCCAGCCGCTCGAGCGCCCGGCGACGCTCGCGTTCGCGCTGATGCTGGCGACCCTCGGCCATGCGGTGGGGTGGCCGTCGCCGCGCGGCGGTGCGCGCGCCATACCCGAGGCGCTGCGCGCGCACCTGCTCGACCTCGGCGGCGAGATCCGCACGGCGGCGCCCGTGCGCTCGCTGGCCGAGATCCCCACCACCGGTCCGGTGCTCTTCGACCTCGCACCGCGAGGCGTGCTCGCCATCGCGGGCGATCGCTTCCCGGACCGGTACCGGCGCGCGCTCGAGCGCTACCGGCATGGGCCGGGCGTCTACAAGCTCGATCTGGCGCTCGATGCGCCGATCCCGTGGACGGCCGCCGCGTGCCGCGAGGCCGGGACCGTGCACGTCGGAGGCACGCTCGACGAGGTCGCGGCCGCGGAGCGCGCAGTCTGGCGGGGTGAGCACCCGGCGCGCCCCTTCGTGCTGGTCGCCCAGCCGACGCTCGCCGATCCCACCCGCGCTCCCGAGGGCAAGCACGTCGCGTGGGCCTACTGCCACGTTCCAAACGGATCGGAGCGCGACATGCGCGCCGCGATCGAGGGGCAGATCGAGCGCTTCGCGCCGGGGTTTCGCGACACCATCCGGGCGGCGCACACCATGCACGCGCAGCAGATCGAACGATTCGACCCGAACTTCGTCGGCGGCGACATCGCCACCGGGGTGCAGGACTTGGGGCAGCTCTTCACGCGGCCGGTGGCGCGCCGCGACCCCTACGGCACTCCCGACGGGCGGCTCTTCATCTGCTCCGCCGCGACGCCGCCCGGCGGCGGGGTGCACGGCATGGCTGGTTACTTCGCCGCGCGCTCGGCCCTGCGCGCGATGGATCGTGCGGGCCCGCGGCGTCCGGGCACCTGGTAGGCTGGTCGGCCATGGCGAAGCAGCAGGCTCTCACGTCCCAGACCGAGGATTTCAGCGCTTGGTACAACGAGCTCGTCTACAAGGCCGACCTGGTCGATCTCGGCCCCGTGCGCGGCGCCTTCGTGATCCGGCCGTACGGCTACGCACTCTGGGAGCACGTGCAGCGCGAGCTCGACGCGATGTTCAAGGCGACGGGCCACGAGAACCTCTCCTTCCCGATGCTCATTCCGATGAGCTATTTCCAACGTGAGGCGAAGCACGTCGAGGGCTTCTCCCCCGAGCTCGCGGTGGTCACGCACGCCGGCGGCGTACCCCTCGAGGAGCCGCTCGCGATCCGCCCGACCTCCGAGACGATCATCGGCGAGCTCTACGCCAAATGGATCCAGTCCTACCGCGACCTGCCGCTGCTCTACAACCAGTGGTGCAACGTGGTGCGCTGGGAGCTGCGCACGCGGCCCTTCCTCCGCACCACGGAGTTCCTCTGGCAGGAGGGGCACACCGCGCACGCCGACGAGGCCGAGGCGCGCGCCGAGGTGCGCACCATGCTCGACGTCTACGGCACCTTCGCCGAGGAGTTCGGCGCCGTGCCCGTGATCCGCGGCGAGAAGACGGTGGGTGAGCGCTTCGCGGGCGCCGAGCAGACCCTCACCATCGAGGCGATGATGCGCGACGGCAAGGCGCTGCAGACCGGCACCAGCCATTATCTGGGCACCAATTTCTCGAAGGCGTTCGACATCACCTTCAACGACCGCAACAACGAGCAGGCCTACGCGCACACCACGTCGTGGGGGTTCAGCACCCGCTTCATCGGCGCGCTGATCATGGCGCACGGCGACGACGCTGGTCTCGTGCTCCCACCGAGGCTGGCGCCGCACCAGGTGGTGATCGTGCCGATGGGTCGCTCCGACGACGACGAGGGGCGCGCGCGCGTGACGGCCGAGGTGACGCGGATCGCGACCGGGCTGCGCGCCGCCGGCGTTCGTGTGAAGGTCGACGACCGAGATGGCATGAGTCCGGGCTGGAAGTTCAACGAGTGGGAGCGCAAGGGTGTGCCGCTGCGAGTGGAGATCGGCCCGCGCGACGTCGACGCCGGTACCGCGCTGGTGAAGGATCGACTCGAGGCCGACAAGGCGACGGTCGCGCTCCCAGAGCTCCTGGCGCATCTCGTGGAGGGACTCGAGGCCTTCCACCACAAGCTCTTCGAGCGCGCGCGTGCCTTCCGCGAGAAGCACACGCGTGAGGTGTTCACGTACGACGAACTGAAGGAGCAGGTGGAGGTCGGGTTCGCGATCGCCACGCACTGCGGCGACCCTGCCTCGGAGGCCACCATCCAGGCCGAGACGAAGGCGACGGTTCGGTGCATCCCACTCGAGGGCATCCCGGTGGGCGAGTCGCGCTGCGTGCATACGGGGGAGCCGTCGCCATACGCGCACAAGGTGGTATTCGCCAAGGCGTACTGAGGAGCGAGCGAGGGCGCGGCGAGAGAGTGTGGCGGTCGCGCGCCCGGACCCGACCCGCCGTGTCGATGTGCGTTCACACCTGCCCCGCTGCGGGGTCCGCAACGTCCGAGCGCGCCGCGGGGCATACTGGAGTGCATGACGAATCCGACCCGCCCCAGAGGCGGCACCTTGACGACGGCGCAGGCGCAGACGAGGCGCCGCGTCCGTGAGGCCGCCGCGGCACTCGGGCTACGAGTCGCATTCGGTGAGGGACGACGCGCCACCGACGTGACGCTCGTGGTGGTCAAGGGGCCACGCACTGCCGTGCTGCGCTCGGCGCATGCGCTCGTAGAACCGCTCGGGCTCGACGTCGAGGTGGTGCGCAGCGCACACACGACCGATCAGTACGAGATGGTGCTCGCCCTGATGGTGCCGCGCGCGAACCGCCAGCGGTACACCAGCGAACGGCGGGCGAGCGAGATCGGCGGCGGCGAGGATTGAGCGTTCGCGCCGGGCTACTCGGGCAGGACTGATCCCCGCTTCAGCCGCGCCGCGGACGGCGCTCGTCGCCGTACATCAGCTCACCAAGGTGCTGCGCGCGCTTCGGGAAGGCGCGGAATGGGTCGTAGACGCGCGGGTGGATGCGCCGAGCGGTGTTCCAGGTCGGATCGGGTCGGTAGGGAACCACGCGCAGGCCGTCGGGATCGGCACGGTGCGGCGCGAGGACGACTGACTCGGCAGCGGGCGCGCTCACCTGCGACTCCTCTTCGAGCCTCACGTCGAGGTCGCGCGGCGCGGCGCCGGAGACCTCGGCCAACGGGAACTCGGCGCCTGCGACCACCGCGCCCGAGACCACCGCGCCCGAGACCACGGCGCCCGAGACCACGGCGCCCGGGGCCACGCTCGCGCTGCGATCGGCGAGCGCCGACAGTGGGGCCATGGCGCTCAGGAGGATCGAGGAGATGAGTCCCTGCATGCACGAACGCTACGTGAGGACCACTTACGACCCTCTGACGCCTCCCGAGGCGTCCCGAACGGGCGGTCCTACATCGTGGTGTCGAGCGTGGCGCCGAGGTAGGCGGCGAGCTCCGCCTCGCGCTCCCGCTCGGGAGCGGACGCGGACGTGCCCGGGCGCAACACGTGCTCGAGCCAGGCGTCGCGTTCGAAGGCGAGCACCGCCAGGTCCCAGACGTCGGTGGCGAGCTCGCCCGCCGCCAAGCGCTCGAGCCGCGTGCTGTCGCTCGACGCTCGCATCCACGTCTGATAGCGCAACTCGGTCTCGAACGTCCAGTAGCCCACCAGCACGAAGTCGTAGCGGCTCCCCTGATGGACGAGCACCACACCCACCCCATCGTGGGCCGGGGTCACGGCGGGCGCCGGCAGGAAGCCGGCCGCGACGCCGAGTGCAGCGTCGACCAGCTCGTCGTCGGCGCTGCGGCCGCCGGCGAGCACACGCGTCACCTTCACTCTCCAGCCCGAGACGTCGCGCACGCCGAGTGGAGCGATCCGGCGCGGCGCGTACTCGGCCCGGGCGGGCCGCTCGACTCGAGCGCCGCGCTCGGAACGAGCGCCGCGCTCGCGATCGCCGCTCACGTGCGCCCCAGGGCGCCCGCGGGGGCCGGACTCACTCGTCGACGTACGTCAGCCACGAGTCGAACTCGGGGATCTTCCCAGACACCGCCTGCAGGTACGTCTCGCGCATCTTGAGCGAGAACGGTCCAGCCGCGCCGTCGCCGATGGGGCGGCGGTCGATCGACGCGATCGGCGTCACCTCGGCGGCGGTACCGACCATGAAGACCTCGTCGGCCGTGTAGAGCTCGTCGCGCGTCGCCATCGTCGGCTGCACCTCGACGTCCATCCACCTCGCGAGGGCCATCACCGTGTCGCGCGTGATGCCGCGCAAGTTGACCGAGTGCGCGATGGGGTAGAGGACGCCGTCGCGGACCACGAAGATGTTCTCTCCCGAGCCCTCGGCGACGAAGCCCTCCTTGTCGAGCAGGAGCGCCTCGTCGAAGCCGTTCTCGCCCGCCTCGACGCGCGCCAGCACGGAGTTGACGTAGTTGCCCCCCGCCTTCGCCTTGGTGGGCATCACGTCGCCGGGGGAGCGTCGCCACGACGACGTCATCAGGCGCGCGCCCTTGCGGACCGCGTCGTCGCCGAGGTACGTGCCCCAGGGCATGGTGGCGACCATGGCGTGCACGCTGTTCTTGCGTGGATCGACGCCGAGCGACTCCGAGCCGTACCAGAGCAGGGGCCGGATGTAGCAGCTCGACAGGCCGTTCGCGCGGATCGTCTCGACGATCGCGTCGTCGATCTGCGTGGCGGTGTAGGGGGAAGGCATCCCGATGATCTTGGCGGAGTCGATCAGGCGACGCGAATGCTCCTGGAGACGGAACACTGCCGCTCCCCGGTCCGTCTCGTAGGCGCGGATGCCCTCGAAGACGCTCGTCCCGTAGTGGAGCGCGTGCGTGAGCACGGAGACGACGGCCTGCTCGCTCGGCACGACACGGCCGTCGAACCAGATCTGGCCCGTCGTCCGAGCTGCGGCGTTCGCGGGTGTGGGTGCGGTGCTGGGTTGCGCCATGGTGTGGACGTACCTCCCGTGGCTGCCAGTATGACGTACCGATCGGACGACCGCACGCTGCGCGCTGGCGCCGCGTTGGTAGCATCGGGGCATGCGACTCCTCGTCACCGGCGGCGCCGGCTACGTAGGCTCCATCACGGTCGAAGCGCTCCTCGCGATCGGGCACGACGTGGTGGTGGTCGACGACCTGCGGACGGGGCATCGCGAGGCGGTGCCCGACGGGGCGAGGCTCGTGGAGGGCGACATCGCCGACGAGCCGTTCGTGCGAGGCGTCATACGCGAGCATCGTGTGGAGGCGATCCTCCACTTCGCGGCGGCGTCGCTCGTGGGGGCGTCGATGCACGACCCCCACCGGTACTTCGAGAGCAACACGGTCGCGAGCCTGGCGCTCCTGCGGGCGGCGCATGCTCAGGGCGTCGAACGGGTCGTCTTCTCGTCCACCGCCGCCCTCTACGGGACGCCCGCCTCCGTGCCCATACGCGAGGACGCTCCCCTCGCTCCCGAGAGCGTCTACGGCGAGACCAAGCTGCAGATCGAGCGCACGATGGGCTGGCTCGCGCGCACCACGGGCCTCGCCTCCGTCTCGCTGCGCTACTTCAACGCCGCGGGCGCCAGCGCCGAACGCGGTGAGGATCACCGGCCCGAGTCGCATCTCATCCCCATCGTGCTGCAGGTCGCGCTCGGCCAGCGCGACGCGGTGCAGGTCTTCGGCGATGACTACGACACGCGCGACGGAACCGCCGTGCGCGACTACGTCCACGTCCTCGACCTCGCCGCCGCGCACGTCCTCGCCTTGGCCGCCCTCGAGCCGGGGAAGGCGAAGGCCTACAACCTCGGGAGCGGCGCCGGTGCGAGCGTCGCCGAGGTGCTCGATGCCGCCCGCGCGGTGACCGGACACGCGATCCCGGCGCACGTCATGCCCCGCCGGGCGGGCGATCCGCCGACGCTCGTCGCGGATGCGAGCGCGGCGCGTGACGACCTCGGCTGGAAGCCCGAGCGCGCGTCGCTCACGGAGATCGTCGAGAGCGCGTGGGGCTGGCACGGCCGGCGACCGAGGGGATACGACACGTAAGGGGCCCGAGCCGGTCTCGCTGCGGCGCTCGTGGTGAGCGCCGCGGGGCTGCGCCCCGTGATATACCCGCGAGGACGACCGCACGGTCCAGCAGCAGGAAGCGTCGCCTGCCCTCTGCGACCCCCGGACCTGCGTGAACGAGCGATGAATCCACCGGCATGGGACCGTGCAGGGCCCCGTGCTACGGTATGCAAGATCTTGGAGAGCCGTATGCAGCGAATTCTCATCCTGGCCCTGACGCTCACCCTCGCCTCCTTCGCCGCGGCGCAGCAGGACGTGCGCGTGAGCGGGGCGCACATCGACGAGTTGGTCGAGCTCCCCACCGAGATGCGCTTGGGGCTCTTCCTCGACGTCGCGAACACGCCCCCCGAGGTCACCTCGGTCCGTATGGTCGGCGGCACCTTCACCCTGTCGACGCAGGGCGTCGTCCCCGACGAACGCGACCTCAGGCCGCTCACGAGCGGCTCCTTCCCGCTGGCGTTCATGATCGGCAACGAGTTCGTCGTGGAGCGAGAGGGTGTCCGCTTCGCCGCCGGCTGGCTCCAGCCCTACCACGACGTGAACCAGAATGCGGCCTACGATCAGCTCTTCGACGAGTGGTTCTTCCGCGCCCCCCCGGAGCTCACCGATCCCTTCGGCTACTTCAACGTCGTCTACGTGACCGACGACGTCGAGATCCGCACTACGCCCGCCACGTTCCAGCTCCGTCGGGGCTGGAACCTCGTGGTGGCGCGCCTCGTCGGCGGCGGCCTGCAGTACACGGTCGAGACCGCCGTGGAGGACGTCGTGATGTACTCATACGGCTCCGACATGACGTTCGACAACATCGAGCAGGAGAATGCAGCCGCCGACGAGGACGACGTCGAGGACGCCGTCGAGGACGCCGCCGACCGACCCGCAGGCGGCGACCACCACGGGCGGGCCCGTGGCGCTCGCGAGCTCGGGTCACTGCCGCTCCACACGTCGACGCCGTGTGGCATGGCATCATGCCGTCATGACCACCATCGAAGGGCGCCTCGACGGCGCCGGCCTGCGCGTCGCCCTCGTCGTCAGCCGCTTCAACGACTTCATCACGCGCCGCCTGCTCGACGGTGCGCTCGACGGCTTGCGCCGTCACGGCGTCGAAGACGACGCCATCACGGTGGTGTGGGTGCCGGGCGCGGTCGAGATCCCGCTGCTCGCGAGCGCGCTCGCCGAGCGCGACGATGTCGACGCCGTGATCGCGCTCGGGTGCGTCATCCGCGGCGCGACGTCGCACTACGACCACGTCTGCAGCATGGTCGCCTCGGGGATCGCGCACGCGGCCGCGGCGACCGGCAAGCCCGTCGTGTTCGGTGTCATCACCACGGAGACGATCGAGCAGGCCATCGAGCGGGCCGGCACCAAGGCCGGCAACAAGGGGTTCGAGTCGGCGATGGCGGCGATCGAGACGGCCTCCGTCCTCCGTCGGGTGAAGGCTGCTGGCACATGAGCCGCAGCGCGCCGGGCGGCGTGCGTGCGTGGCAGGTCGGCGTGGTGCTCACCACCATCCTCACGATCGTCATGAACGTCCTCGCGAACGTCCTCCCGATCGGGGGGCGCGACACCGGCCAGATCTCCGACATGTTCCCCACCACGGTCACACCCGCGGGTTACGTCTTCTCCATCTGGCTCGTCATCTACGTGGGGCTCGTCGGGTACGCCATCTGGCAGGCGCTGCCGGCGCGGCGAGACCACGACCGAGCCGCGGCGATCGCCCTGCCGGTGATGGTCGCGAACGTCGCCAACGCCCTCTGGATCGTCGCCTGGCACAACCTCTGGATCGGCACGGCGCTGCTGCTGATGCTCGTGCTGCTCGGCGCACTCTGCACGCTCTACGTGCGGCTGCGGGCGCGCGGCCCCGCGCCCGACCGTGGTGAGCGACTGTGGGCGTGGGGTACCTTCTCGGTCTATCTCGGTTGGATCACGGTGGCGACGGTCGCCAACGTGTCGATCTATTTCGTCGATCTCGGCTGGGGCGGCGACCCCCTTCCGGCCTCGGCCTGGGGGGCGCTGACGCTCGTGGTGGCGACGGCGCTCGGCGTGCGGATGCTGCGCTGGCAGCGCGACGCCGCCTACGCGCTCGTGCTCGTCTGGGCCTTCATCGGCATCGTGGTGGCGCAGACCTCCCTGTGGCTCGTCGCTGGAACCGCCGTGCTCGGCGTGCTCGTGCTGGCGTACGTCGCGGCGGCCACGCCGCGGAAGCCTGGCTATACTGGCGCCACGTGAGTGACGAGCCACAATCGACGTTCACCGCTCGGGAGATCGTGCTGGAGCTCTTTCCGGCCACCCCGAAGCGGCTGATCCCTGCCCCTCGCGCGTACGCCGTGACGGCCATGGACGACGGCGCCCGTGTCGTCCGCTCCGCCTGTGGGAGCGTGCTCGCACGGCTCCTGCCGCTCCCGTCCGCGGGTCCGGAGGCCACCACCCTCTGCTGCGATCTCTGCGGCTGGTCCGGCCCCCGGCGCAGCCTCACCGTCCTGAGGGGCGAGGTCGCTGGATCGCAGGGACGGCGCTGGCGCTACCTCACCGCCTGCCGCGACGGCGACTCGTGCGAGGCGCGCCGCCTCGACGACGTCGCGCTCGACCGCCTCCTCGCGGAGGGCTGAGCGCCGCCCCCCGGGTCGTTTCACGGTGCCGGTGCCGGGAACGAGACGCCGATCACGAGCGGGTCGTGGTCGGAGGAGCGGTACGGATCCGCTCGGAAGGCGCCCGGAGGATTGAAGCGCGTCCGATAGTCCGCCACGGGCGGCTCGTCGGCATTGATCGGCCAGTAGGCGACGTCGCTCACGCGCGCGGCGAGATCGACGCTCGCGATCGCGTGGTCGAGGGCGGCCGAACGGCCGAAATGGACGTAGGAGTAGGCGCGCTCCTCGTCGACGCGGTCGGTGAGCACCTCCCACCCGAGCGAGGGCTCGTCGTCGTGGCGCTCGAAGAGCGTGATCGGCGGCTCGAAGCGGTGCGCGTTGAGGTCACCGAGCACCAGCACGTCGGAGGTGCCGCTGGCGCGGGCGAGCTCGGTCGCGAATCGCAACACGGCGTCGCTCTGCGCCGAGCGCACCAGGTTCCAACAGCCGTAGCCGACATCGACGTCGCCAGCCGTCGGGCACGAGCCCTTGGAGCGGTGGTGCACCGCCACGAGGATGAGCGCGGAGTGCGGATCGGTCGCACCGCGGTGGCGCACGGTGATCGCCTGTGGCGGCCGGAGGTGGATCGGGTCGCCGTCGGAGCGAGCGTCCGTCACCTCGACACGGGCCGGATCGTAGAGGAAGGCCTGCCGTATGGCGTCGCCCGCGCGCCGCGCCGGAG
>JACCWH010000175.1 GCA_013697735.1 Trueperaceae bacterium
CGTACACGCCATGCGATCGCGCATGCCCTGCTGCCGCTCACGGCAGTCACCGCCGTGACCTCGAACCTCTTCTCGAACGTCCCCGCCGTCCTGCTCCTGGTTCCGGTGGTCGAGGAGGTGGGCGGCGGCATGCGGGAGCTGCTCGTGGTGGCGATGGCGTCGACCCTCGCGGGCAACCTCACGCTCGTGGGCTCGGTGGCGAACATCATCGTGGCGGAGACCGCCCGCCGCCACGGCGTGACCGTCTCCTTCGGCGCCTATGCACTGGTCGGGGTGCCGATCACGCTTCTCACGCTCGCGATCGGCGTTGCCTGGCTCGGAAGGTGATCAGCGAGTTCGCCGACGGGCCGCGGCGAGCGTCGCGGTCGAAGCACTGCTGCGATCGCTGCGATGTGCGCGGGGCTGCCGGTGCGGGCGCTCGAGCCAGTCTGCTACCGTGGCCCCAGGAGGCGGCGGGGTGGCGAGCCGATGGGCCGATTGGTATGCGCAGGCACAGCACGACCTCGAACAGGCGCGCGCTTCGGCCGCCGCCGGCCGGTTCGATTGGGCGTGCTTCGCCGCGCACCAGGCCGCCGAAAAAGCCGTGAAGGCGCTCCACCTACGGCACGGGCAAGAGGCGTGGGGTCATGTCGTTGCCCGTCTGCTGGCTGAGTTGCCTTTGGCGGCACCTGCGCCGGATGCGCTGATCGACGCGGGGCGGGTGCTCGACACCTTCTACATTCCGACCCGGTACCCGGACAGCCACGCGGCTGGCCCGCCCTACGAGCACTACGGTCGACTGCAAGGGGAGGAGGCGCTTCGACATGCCGGTGACATCGTCGCGTTCGTCGATCAAGCGGTGGCCGAGCGCTGAGCAGGTGCTCGGCGCTGCCACAGTATGGGCGAAGGAGTTTGCTGCGGCGAACGATGGGGTCGTAGCAGTGGGGTACTTCGGTTCGTACGCGGTCGGCGAGGCCGGTGTCGGGAGCGATCTCGACCTGATCGTGATCCGACGCGACGACGCGCCCGTGCCCGACCTGCTGGGGGCCGACGTCGCCGCCCTGCCCGTTCCCACCGACATCCTTCACTACACCGAAGGCGAATTCTCAGCGATGCTCGAGCGTGGCGGAAAGATGGCGAGGGTGGCGCGACACGAGACGGCCTGGTTGATCGGTGGGATCTGAGGACCCATCAGGGCAACTGCGGGTTCGGGAAGGCGGCCTCTTCACTCCACCTAGAGCAGTTCCGCGATCATCGTCGCGGCTCGCGCGGCGCCCCGATGCTCCACCGCGCCGTACGCGACGGTGCGGGCGAGCTCCTCAACCATCGCGGACGCCAGCGCCGAGGGCGTGATGTCTTCGTACGACATGTGGCGCCCCGCGCCGTATCGCGCCAGGCGGGCACGGACGTGGAAGTTCTGTTCGAAGTGGTCCGCGAGCGGGATGTAGATGAACGGGCGCCGCGTGGCGGTCAACTCCATGCACGTCGTGAGCCCACCCTGGACGATGGCGAGGTCGGCGGCGGCCAGATGGCGGTGTAGGCCGTCCACGAAGCGCAACACCTCGAGTCCCGGCTGGCTCGGGATGTCGGCCGGATCGATGCGCGGTCCCGCCACCATGATGGTGCGCAGCCCCGGCAGCGCGTTGCGCACCACCGGAAGTGCAGCGGCGATCTTCCTGAGAAGCGGCAGCCCCACCCCGGAGCCACCGACGGTGACTACGCAGATCGTCTCATCCGGTGCGTACCCGAGCTCCTGGCGCAGTCCGGGGCGATCGAGGAGTGGCGCCGGATCGAAGCCCGTCACGTACCCGGCGAACGAGAAGTGTGCTTCGGTCCAGTCGCGGATGTGCGGGAGTTCGGGTCCGAAGCGGTCGGGGACGATGTCGTCCGGATCGCCGATGAAGATCGCACGGTCCCGCACCCGTGGATAGCGCTCGATGTGGCGGATCATCTCTTCGTTGTAGTCGGCGGTGAGCATGGCTTCGGCCCCGCCTCCACTGGGCATCGGGAGCCAGCCGACGAAGTCCGTCATCCAGACGTACGCGCAGGTCTTGAGCTCGGGGTTCTCGTGCAGGTAGTAGTCGACCTCCCACGCTTCGTCGCCGATGACGACGTCGTAGGTGTCGTCGCGGAGGACGTCGAGGAATATCATGAAGTTCGCTGCCAGGATCTCGTCCATTCTTCGAATCGTCTGGAAGCAGTGGAGGCGGTGCTCGCTCGACTCGCGGTCGACGTGGGCGACTTCGCTCGCGAGGTGAGCGCTCATCGGGTGGATCCGCTCCCCCCTCGAAGCGAGGAAGCTCGTGACCGGAGATTGGGCGAGCCAATCGACCTGGAGTCCCGGGACGAGCGTGCGCAGTTCGTCCGCGATGCCCGCATCGCGCCGGGCATGACCGAGACCGATCGGCGACGACACATAGAGCGCGCGCTTCGTTCGCGATCGCCCCCGCGACCACGCCTGCGCCGGGCGCCTGCGGCCCGAAATGCGCGTGGCGAAGTCCTCGATCGCCAGGTTCACGCGCACGGGATCGCGCGCCATCGGACCGTGTCCGCCGCCATCGATCCGGAGGACTTCGGCCCTCGAAGCGTCCGCCAGCGCTTCGGCCACGCTGGTGTTGATCACTTGGTCGTGCGTGCCGTAGATGACGAGCAGTGGCGTCGTGAGGCTGCTCACCCGCTGGACGAAGTCCGTGGGCGAAACGGCGGGTGAGAGGTAGGTCCGGACCAGCGTGGCTCCGTCCGTCTCGAGCCCCCACACCACGCCGTCTTCGCGCTGCTTGGTCGAGTGCGGCTCGCTGTAGATCTTGCCGACGAAGAACTCGACCCAGTCGCGATAGTTCTCCAGCCAATAGTGCCGGTTGTGCTTCTCCCAGCCCTGCGGCGCGCCGATGCGCTCGTTCCAGCGGATCAGGGCGGCGCGCTCGGGATCCGGCGCTCCCATCGGCACTGCCGGTGCGATGGCGATGGCGCCCGCCACCCGATCGGGATGCTGCGACGCCAGCATCACGGTCCACTTGGCACCCCAGGAGAGCCCGACGGCGGTGCACGTCGTCGTGTCGGTCTCGTCCAAGACGGCGATCGCGTCCGCCACGTAGTCCGCGTCGCCGTATCCGGCATCGTCGTCCGGGCGATCCGAACGCCCGTTCCCTCGACCGTCGAACGTGACGACGCGGAACGACCGCGCGAGGAACGCGATCTGCATCTTCCAGTGCCTCGAATGGAAGAGCGCCCACGTCGGCATGAGCAAGATCGTGTGCTCGCCCTTTCCGTAGATTTCGTACCAGAGACGCACGGAATTCCGGGCGGCGTAGCCCTGCGTGTGAGGCGCCATGGCCCTCATGGCGACGCCTCTTCGGCGCGGCGGAGCACCTCGGCGACCCTACGCAGGGACGCCCGGGTGTCGGTGCCGTACTCGACCATGCCGAGCAGGTGCAAGGACTCTGCGCCCAACCAAGCGGACGCGACCAGCGTCGCCACGTCGTCGGTCGCCAGTGGGCCGAACCCGCCGAAATTACGCTCCGCGCGCTGTGCCACGTCGCGGAGCAGCCCCAGCCACGCCCGCATCATCGTGCGGACCTCGGCTCCGATCGCCGGATCGGACCACCCCGCTGCGATCATCTGTTGCAACACCGCCACGTAGCCGGACTCGAGATCCTCGTCGTAGAAATCGCATGCTCGCAACCACTGCTTCCACAGCGGAGCGTCCTCCTGGTACATGCGCTGCTGGCGTGCGATCAACTTCTCGTTCTGCCGCCGCAGTACCGCCAGCATGAGCCCCTGTTTGCCTCCGAAGTGATAGTGGATCTGGCTGACCGGCACACCGGCAGCGTCGGCGACGGCGCGGGTGGACGCACCTGGATGACCCGCGGCGCGCAGTACGGCCTCCGCGGCGCGGAGGATCTGCTCGTTCGTTGATGAAGTCGCGGTCGGGTTCATGCGTCACCTCTCGCGGGCAGGTTCGCGGCTTCGAGCTCCATCCACTACCTGGAGAATCGCACGCCACGAACGTTTCGTTCGGTCGACCGACCGAATCATAGAGCCATGGCTACAGGCGCGTCAAGATGATAGGGTCAATCTCATCGGACCCTCATCGTTGTGGTGGACGGCGGGCTCCATCGGCTCGGGACGGCAGCTCGCGTTCAGCCGATCAGGCCAGGAGCCGCGCGAGCCGAGTAGCGAAGGTGCGGAGATCGTCCAGCCCGTCGTACGTGAGCCGATGCACGATCGCCCAGTCGATACGTTGATAGGCGTGGACGGCGATATTTCGGAAACCGACCGCTGCACGCATCCGGGCCGCGAGGATACTGGGGATCAACCCCTCGGCCGCCAGAAGGTCGAATGCCTCCCCCATCGTCGCCGGCGTGGGTTGCTCCGTGTCGGCGAGCACGTGCGCAGCGGCATCGACACACAGCTGGATCGCCCGCGTGAGGTTGAGCGTCACGATGTCCTGCGCATCGACGTCGGCCTCGAGCGCGTCGGCGCTCGCGACCCGCCGCTCCTCGATCCTCACGACACAGCGCCGCAGCGACTCGAGCTTGTCGGCCAGGATCACGCGATCCATCGTTGCCTGCGCTCCCGAAGGATGTGTTCGCGCAACGGTAGGAAGTCCTCTACGTCGGCCAACATTCGGCTCACGAGTCGGTCGCGGGCACTCCGGTCACGACAGAAGAGCGTGCGACCGTCGCGCAGCACCGAGCGCAACAGGGGGACGCCGGTCTCGCGCAGATCGATCAGATCGACGGCCCGGCCCGTCGTCGCTGCCGCGATGCGGATCAGCGCCTCACGGCGTTCGCCGTCGAGCGCCTGCTCCGTCAGGACCGCAAGGTCTACATCGCTCTCGAACCCGGCCCCGCCGGATGCGAGCGAGCCGAACACGATCGCCAGCACCACATCCGTTTCGCCAAACAAGGCGTCGCGGAGGTCGTGCAGGTGCTCGTCGGTGCGTGGCGAAGACATACGGCATTCTACTCGTCCTCGCGAGACCAGTGGATTCGCTCGGAGGTGCGCGACCGGCTGGGCGAGCGCGCGACGCTCGCAGACTTCATGACGTGCCGCCCGGCGTCGTGTACCGTTCGCTCACGGCGCACACGGAGAGGGGATCGTCATGTCGGCACTCCAGCGATCTGCACGGTCGTCGTCCACCACTGGCGATTCGCAGTCCGACCCTCCCCCGCACGAAGCGCACGGGAGCGAAGCGCACCGGTTGCGCGCGATCATGGATCGCCTGAGCGCGTTGCCGCACCGTGGGAGCGCCACGAGCCTCGAGGCCCAAGCGCGCCAACACCTCGCGGAGCTGCTGGCCGCCGCCGGGCACGCAGTCACGAGGCACGACTTCAGGAGCCCGCGCACGTACGGGTGGGAGCTCCTCGGGATCAGCCTCGTCCTCGCCGTCGGCGGCCTCGTTCCCTCGGGCTGGATCGCCCTACTGGGCCTCGCCTCGTTCCTGACGTACTTCAGCGGCTAGCCGATCCCGTGGCGGTCACTCGTGGACCGCTACGCCTCCGAGAACCTCGTCGCGGAAGCCGGTGAGGGGCCCAAGACGCTTGTCCTCATGGCGCACCTCGACACGGCGAAGAGCTTCTTCCCGTACCACCCGAACCAGGTCAAGGGCTTCCGTCGCTCCTTCCTCGCGTCGACCACGCTGGCGGTCCTGACCGTGCCGACCGCCTTCCTCCTCCCCTTCGGCGCCCGCCTGCTCGGCGCCTACTTCCTCATCTACGCCCTCGCGCTGCTGCATAGGGAGCTGACGGCGCCATACGTGAACGGCGCCAACGACAACGCCTCCGGCGTCGCCGTCGTCACGCAGGCGTTCCTCGATCTCGCGCGGCGCTGCCCGCCCGGCTGGCGCGTGATGCTGGCGCTCACCGGCTGCGAGGAGGTGGGGGCGAAGGGGGCGGCGGCCCTCGTGCGGAACGGCGTCATCCCGCGCGACGCACTGAACGTGGACAATGTCGGTCGCGGAGCGCTCCACTACGTGGAGGGCGAAGGCATGCTGGGCTACTTCCCGTACCGTGGCGCGTTGCTGGCCGCGGCCCGTTCGCTGCCGGAGGCGGCGCCGCTCGCGTACCGCCTGGCATACTTCGACACCCTTCCCTTCGTCCGCGCCAGCTTCGACTGCCTGACGCTCATCCGACTGGAGGACGGCGTCCCGCCGAACTGGCACTGGCCGAGCGACACGATCGAGCACGTCGACCTCGAGGCCGTCGAAGACACGTACCGGTACGCGATGCGGCTGGCGGCGATCGCCGTGGGCGCCGCCTACTCCGGCGCCGACGGCGGCCCGCGCCGGGGGGGCGCGTACCGGTCATAGTTTGGGAGCATCGCCAGGGCCGCGCGATCCGGTGGCCGGTACCACGTTCGGATCGCCCGCCCGTGGGTGAGCAAGGTCGGCACCGTCACGAAGCGGTACCGTGGCGAGAGAGCCTCGAGCAGCATCTCCACTGCGGCGATCATCTCACTTCGATCGGCGATTTCGGGACTCTGCGGTGTGTAGATCGCGTCGTGGAGCAACACGATCCGGCCCGGCTCGATCTGGTCGAGCAGCCGCTCGAGCATCCATTGCGATGCCCGCTGCTCCCAGTCGGACGCGTGCGCGCTCCAGCCGACGACGTCATAGCCAGAAACCAGCGCGGAGACGTGCGAGGCGAGCGACTCGTGACCGTACGGCGGCCTGAAGAGCCGACTCCCGAGGGGCGCTACGGCGGCCGCGCATGCCCGCAGCTGTTGGCGGCGCTCGCGAGCGCCGATCAATGGGAACGAAGGGTGGTCGTAGGTGTGGTTGCCGATCGTGTGTCGAGCCGCGGCGACACGCTGGACAACGTCCGGGTGAGCCTTCGCCTGCTCGCCGACCATGAAGAACGTCGCGCGCGCGTCGTACTTGGCGAGTACGTCGAGCAGCTGTGGTGTGTACACGGGGTGTGGGCCGTCATCGAACGTGAGAGCGACGATCGGTTCCTGGGTGGCGACTCGGCTCACGGTGCCAAGTGCATCGTTCCTGACGCGCCGCATGAGCCGACGGACGAGCGTCACGGGGTGCGTTCCACGATTTTGACGAGGTCGACGAGGTCGGGGTGCCCGAGGTGTTCTTTCGCTCGTGGGCTGAGCGCCCCGGCGGCGCCGACCCGCAAGAGCTCCTCACGAATCGCTTGCCAGGCGGCGTGCCGAACCAACACACGGGCCTTCACGAGCGGCAGACCGAGGACCTTGGCGATCGAGAGGCGGTGAGCGCCGTCGCTGTTGTACAGGAGGTCGCCGTCCCTGCCGACGTTGACCGTGATCTCGTCGAAGGCGTGGCGGGGGCCGGCGCGGTAGCCGCCGCGCAGGTCGTCGCGTAGGCGCTCGAGCCTCGCGCACCGGGCCAAGAGATCGTCTTCGCTGCGGCACCGGTGCCAAACGGGTTGCCCGCTACGAATGAGGGCGAGGAAGATGCCGAACGCCTGCGTCTCTCGCCACGCGACGCCCTGGCCGAAGTGTTCGTGGATGATCCTGTACGTGAGGTTCTCGGCGAAGGCGTTCTTCTGCAGGTCCCAGTCACCGCCCGCCACCCGGTTGATGTTTGCGATGCGCTCGAAGTAGGCGTCGTCGTACACGATCGACACGTTGCCGTAGGTTTGGTTCCACTGTTTGTAGACGATCCGCTCCGGGTCTACGTCGCGCAACTCGTAGGGATCGGCGTCGCTCCACGCAGCCGGGTCGAGGCGCCGGTTCCACCGGAGCTTCGCGTGGCGCGCGCCCAAGCCGAGCGAGCGGTACCACGCCGAGCGCGACAGCGCTCGGCGCGCCCGCCCGAGCGACCTCCTGGCGGAGCGGTGCAGCGCAGGTGCCGCCTTCTTCGCGTCGCGCGGGCCGTCGGTACCGTCGCTCATGGGGCGAACACCCGGTGCTTCAGGCATCCCTCGAGCCGACCGACGGACCACCCGAGCCGCCGTGCCCAAGTCCATCGCGCACTCGGGCGGTACAGGAACACCGTGCCCTTGAGAACGTCGATCCAGCCCTCGAGGCCGCGCCTCCAATCGATGGCCGGCATGCCGCGATCGCGGTAGCGCTTGTAGAGGAGCACGTTGTACGCACCATACGAGCGGGACTGGTGGTAGACACCACGCAAGGTGTCGCGGTACCGCACGTGGATCACGGCGTCGGGCACGAAGTGCAGCTCCACGCCGCGCAGCTGGAGCCGCCAGCAGTAGTCGGTGTCGTGCAGGACGGGCAGCGTCTCGTCGAAGCCGCCGACGTCGAGATGCAGCGCTCGCTTCACGCCCAAGGTGCCACCACCGGCATGAGACAGGAAGGCCGGATTCGTGTAGGGCTGTAGCCCGTTGACTTGCGCGTTGCCTCGGCTGCGTTGGACCACGATCGTGTTGAGCCTCGTCACGTCCCAACGGCACGCCACGAAGTCGTGCTCGTCGAGCGCGTCGCCGATAGCGGCCACCCAACCGTCGCCGACGACGTCGTCGGCATCGCAAAACGCCAGTGACGCGCCCTGGGCTGCCTCGGCGCCGGCGTTGAGCGCGAACGGTTGCCCCTGGCGGTCAGACGCGTCCACGATGCGCAGGTTGGGCACGCGGCCCCGGAACCCCTCGGCGATCTCGAGCGAGCGGTCGGTCGAGCGGTTGTCGACGAGCAATACTTCCCAAGGCTGGCTCCAGCGCTGACCGCTCAGCGCATCGAGCTGCTCCGCCAGCGTGTCCTCGGCGTTGTAGCAGGGGATGACGACGCTGAGCTTCATGCGCTTCCCCGTGGGCGTTCCGGCTCCTCACGGACCCTCCTCCGTGCCGCGAGCGCATGCCGGACCAAGCCCATGGGCAGCCGCCAGTACTCCCGAGCGTAGCCAGTCTGCCCGAGCAGTACGAATCCATGGCGGTACAGGTCGGCGGCCTCTCGGTACGCGCCTTCGATGACGCAGCGGCGGGTCGCGTGCCGGACGAGCCGGGCGAGCAGACGCCGTCGCTGGGGTGCCCGGGCGCGCCCACCTGGGTATCGTCCGGCCCGTTCCTCGGCCATCAAGAACCGAACACCCGTGGTCGCCTGCTGCGCGTCGTTACTCACGCCTCCTCGGTGTTGGCGATAGGCGTACATCGCGGGCGCACGCAGGTAGACGAAGACCGGTGCGATGCCGAGCCGCAAGAAGAGATCGTGATCCTCGGCGGTCGCGGTTGGGTGGAAGCCACCGCACACCACCAGCGCCTCCCGAGAGACAGCAGCTGCGATCGTGATGCGGTAGTCGGTGTGGGCGGCTTCGAGGTAGTCGCCCCAACGGTCCGTCTGCGGAATCTCATTACCTATGCGGTCGAGTTCGGTCTCGTCCTGGAAGAGCACAGGCATACCCATGAGTAGCGTCGGTGCACCGTGGTTCGTGATGGCATCGGCATAGTGGTGCAGCGTCCATGGGAAGAGGCGGTCGTCGGCGTCGAGAAAGACGACGTACCGGCCGGTCGCTCGTTCGACACCCGCGTTGCGTGCTGCCGAGACACCGCCGTTGAGCTGCGTGACCACCTGGATGCGGGTGGCATAGCGCGCCAAGACCTGCTGCGTGTCGTCCGTCGAGCCGTCGTCGACGACGATCACTTCGTAGTCCTGATGGTTCTGCGCGAACACGGAATCGAGGGCGCTCGGGAGCCACGTGGCGGCGTCGAAGCTCGCGATCACGATGCTGAAAGCGGGCACACCAAAGCCTACGCCGGAACCCACCCCGGTTGCGCACATGCGCGGCCGCGCCATCCGGACGACGTCATCGGGTCGGGGCGCCGTATCGCTTCTAGGCGTCGCGTGCCGCCGAGGTCCGCCCGAGCACTCGGTCCTGCTCGGCGCGCAGATCTATGACGAGTCGGCCGTCGGGGAGGTCGACGTCGGCGAGCGTGAGCACCCGATCCCGAGGAACCGCGCGGCGCAGGTACGCCCCCTCGGCGATGCCGATGGGCAGCATGCCCTCGTCGGCGACCCGGTCGGAGCGCTCACACGCGCCGTACGTCAGGTAGCCGCCAAGTCCGTCGAGCTTCTCGCCGACCTGCAGGTCGCGCTTGGCGTGCGCCACGACGTCCACGCGCGGCGCTCGCGGCGCGCTGGTGACGACGTGGTCGCGGAACAGCGCCACGCGCGCCACGCTGAGCGGCACCTCGAGCGCGGTGAGGTGGTAGGGCACGTAGAAGCTGTAGAGCGGACCGTCACCGAGCTTTCCGTACCGCAGATAGACCTCGCGCTCGGGGTCGTCGTTGGCGGCGATCACGTACACACCCGGGCTGGGTTGGGCACCGACGACGTAATCGACGATACCGCCGAGCGCCCGAAGCTTCTCGAGCCCCACCTCGCGCAGGTACATGGCCGGCAGGTCGTCCACGTGACCTTGGTGCGAGAACCCGATCATGCCGCTGCGGGCGATCGTCATGTCGAGGGAGTTGGCGACCAATGCCTGTTCGAACGAGATCTTCGTACCGTCGGCGAAGCTGGTGACGCCCTCGGGCGTCTGGCCCCATTGCGCCGCGTAACCCGCTTGCGTGGTCGGCGTACGTGTGTGGTCCTGGAGTCCCTTGACGTTTCCGCACACCAGCGGGGTCAAGCCGATGCCGCGCACGAACCGGACCAGGTTGCGTTGCACCGCTGGCTGATCGCCGTCCGCGCCGGTGACGATCACACCGGCGGCTTGGGCCCGGTACTGCAGGATCGGACCGACGGTGGCATCGAGTTCGACGTTCAACGAGACGACGTCCTTACCGTTGGCGATCGCAGCGATGAGCACGTGCGCGCCGTACTCGATCGCGCCGGTCGCCTCGATCAGCAGGTCGACGCTGTCGGCAGCGCAGAGCGCGAGGGGGTCGCGCGTCACGGCGGTGGCGCCGTCCGCGACCATGCGATCGAGCGCGTCTGGATCGGACACCTCGCGCACGTCCGTATGGCCCGCCCTGCGCAACGCGTCGTGCGCTTTCGCCGGTGTGCGGTTCGCGATGGCCACCAGCCGGATTCCGGGTAGAGCGAATCGAAGCTGGCGCGCGATGCCACGCGCCATGAAGCCTGCGCCCACCATGCCCACACGTACCGGTCGCCCCTCGGCCTCTCGTTCTCGCAGTGCTTGGTCGATCATTATCATGAGATCGCCTCGAAACGGACTCGTGGAGTTCGGTCGCAGTGCAGAGCAGTCGGCTGGCCCAGGAATGGGGCGGCGATGCTTGGTCGTGGCACCGACGCCGCACGGCGTGCCGCATGAACGAAGACACGCCCACCGTGGCTGAGGAGGAACGTGCTAGAGCGGTCGATCTCGAATCTCCGCGGTGCTCGGCGATACGCCATCGATCGATCGAAGGGCCGGCGAATCGGACCTTCGGATCCGGCGCAAGTGAGGTCC
>JACCWH010000190.1 GCA_013697735.1 Trueperaceae bacterium
AAAGAGGGCTATCCGGCGGAAGCGGCTCGTCTCGAAAGGCGTCGAGGCAGGCGCCGGCGATGGTGGCCTTCGTGAGCGCCGCAATCAGCGCTTCGTCGTCGATGAGTGAGCCTCTCGCCACGTTCACGAGGTAACTCGTCGGCTTCATGCGGGCGAGCTGCGCCGCGCCGATCATCCCCTCGGTCTCTGCAGTGCCTGGGGCGGTCAGCACCACCACGTCGGCCTCACCCAACACGTCGTCGAGCGCATCTGGGCCGACCATCGAATCGACGCAAGGATGCGCTGCCCCGTCTCGCTTGACGCCGAGCACGCGCATGCCGAACGCCCGGGCCAGCCCGGCGACACGGCCTCCAATGGCGCCCACCCCGACCACGAGCATCGTCTTGCCATGCAGCTCGCTATGCATCGGAGGCGCCCAGCTGCGCTCGAGTTGCGCCTCTCGCAGTGCATGCAGGTGCTTGGCGTGCGCGAGGACCGAACCGAACACGAACTCGGCGATCGGGATGCTCATCACGTCGGCACATCGCGAGAGGGTGATGTCACGCTCGTCGACCTCGGGAACGCGGACCCAGTCGAATCCAGCGGAGCCAGTGTGGATCCACCGCACCCCCGCTGCTGCCTGGAGGAGGGCGCTGAGCTGCGGCTTGCGCAGACCGGCGAAGAGCAACACTTCGCCCTCGCCGATGTCGTCGGGCCAAGGCGGCGCGGCCGGGAGCTGCACGAACCTGCTGGACGGGAACCGCGCCGCGAGGCCAGCCACGTGATGCGCCTCGTAGAGGTGGTTGACGAGGACGAGGACGTTGTCGCGCACGGTGATTCTCCGATTCTGGTGACTCAAGGTCCGCTCGAGCGCAGGCGCGGGTCCAGCGCGTCGCGAAAGACGTCGCCAAGGGTGTTGAAGGCCATGACGGTGAGCAGGATCATCACGCCCGGGTACACCGCAAGGTGCGGCGCCGTCCACATGTAGAACTGGCTGGCCGTGAGCATGTTGCCCCATGAGGGCGTGGGCGGCGAGATCCCGAGGCCCAGGAAGCTGAGTCCGGCCTCGATCAGCATGACGTTGCCAACACCGATGCTGGTCGCCACGATCAGCGCGGGCATCGCCTGCGGGAGCAGGTGCTTGACCATCAGGCGAACGTGCCCGGCGCCGAGGGCGCGGGCCGCGACGGTGAACTCCATGGTCTTGAAGCGAAGGATCTCGCCGCGAATCAGCCTCGCCGGTCCCATCCAGCGCGTGAATCCGAGCGCCACGACGAGTACGGTAATCGATGAGCCCCAGATCGCCACCACGGCAAGGAGGAGGAAGAACACCGGCACCGCGAGGAGACCGTCGGTGAAGCGCATGATCAAGCGGTCGGTGAGTCCGCCGAAGTACCCGGCCATGACGCCCAAAGCGGATCCGATCACTACGGTCATGAGCGCGGCCGCGAAGCCGACGGCGATCGAGACGCGACCGCCTGCGAGCAACCTCGCGAACACGTCGCGACCGTTCTCGTCGGTGCCGAGCCAGTGGCGCGCGCTCGGCGACTGGAAGGTCTCGGCGAGGTTGATGCGTGTGGGCGACGGGATCGGTAGCCAGGGCGCCGCCGCCATGGTGATCAGCACGAAGATGAGGAAGGTCGTGCCGAACAGGGCCAGTTTGTTCTTCGCGAGCGCGCCTAGAAACACCTGCCACTGATTGCGCCGACCACGGCCACGCTTCACAGGAGAGCTTGCGGTCGCCATCAGTCGAACCGGATCCTGGGATCGAGCACCCCGTACAGGAGGTCGATGAAGAGATTGCTCACGATCACGGCGATAGCGACGAAGATCGTCGTCCCGAGGATGAGCGTGGTGTCGCGGCCGATGGCGGCGTTGACGGCCATGGATCCGATGCCGGGCCACGAGAAGAGCGACTCGATGATCGCCGCCCCGCCGACGAGACGCGGCAGTGTGAGCCCGAGGATGGTGAGCACCGGGATGAGGGCATTCTTCATGATGTGCTTGCCGTGGACGACCCGCTCGGACAACCCCTTGCTCCGCGCCGAGCGGACGAAGTCCTGGTTGATCACCTCGAGCCAGCTCGAGCGGGTGTAGCGCATGAGCTCGGCCGTGGTGGAAGTGGCGAGCACGATCGCCGGGAGCACGAGGTAGGCAAGTCGATCGAACACGGAGAAGGGCTGACCGATGGTCTGCATGCCGGCCCCAGGGAGCCAGCCGAGCGTGACGGAGAACAAGATGATGAGCAAGATTCCGAGCCAGAAGTTCGGCGTCGCCAGGCCGATGACGCTCAGAAAGCTCAGCCCCTGATCGAGCGGGCTGTTCGGCCAGCGTGCGGCGATGATGCCCGACGGGATCCCGACGAACACGGTGATGAGCAGTGCGGCGAACCCGAGCAGCAAGGTAGCCGGGAGCCGTTCCAGGATCATCGTCAACACGGGCCGGCCGAACACGAGCGAGTTGCCGAGGTCGCCCTGGCCGATGCGTGTCATCCACCGAACGTACTGCACCGCGGCGGACTGGTCGAGGCCGAGGCGTCGTTCGATGTTGGCCGCCACGGTAGGGTCCAGCGTCGGGTCAGCCAGGATGCTAAGGCGCCCCGGAGCCGCCTGAATCAGAAAGAATGTCGCCGATACCACGATGAAGAGCACCGCGGCGCCGGCGAAGAGCTGTTTGATGATGTACTCGGTCATGGGTTCGTGGATTCGAGCGGACGCCGGGGTGAGGGCAGGAGGTCCATGCCCCCACCCCGGTTCGCGCTCAGCGCCGGTAGAGCAGGTAGGAGAAGGGCATGCTGTCCTTGATGTTGTTCGGCGGGATGTTGCCGACGTCGGCGCTGTGCGCGGTCATGCGGTCGCGCCACAAGAGCACCATGTTCGGCGGGTCGTCGTAGAGCACGTAGCCGACCTCCGTGAGGGCGCGCGACTGCTCCTGGCGGTCGATCGTGCTGAGGACCTCGCCGAACAGACGGTCGACCTCTTCGTTGCAGTACGACTGCGAGTTGAACGGCCCGCTGCAGGTATAGAGGCGTTGCGCCCAGTCGAGGTTAGGCAGGGGGAAGGCGGCGAGGCGCGTGTCGAACGTCCGCGCCCGCGTCTCATCCAACCAGCGGCCACCCCGCTCGGCGAGAACGTACTCGACGTCCATGCCGATGTCGGTGAAGTACTGCTGGAGGATCAGGCCCATCTGCTCGCGCTGCACATCGCCGCGGTCGACGAGGATGTAGAACGAGAACGTCTCGCCATCCTTTTCGAGTAGGCCATCGGAATTCTGCGCCCAACCCACCTCGGAAAGGATCTGCAGGGCGAGTTCGGGATCGTACTCGCGGTACTCGACGTCGGGCCGTTCGACCCATTCCACACCTGCGGGAATGTAGACATCGTCGACGTTGCCGAGGTTCGGCGAGACGGTTTGCGCCATGCTGCGGCGGTCGACGGCATGCGTCATGGCGATGCGAACGCGCACGTCCTGGAAGAGCGGGTTCAGGAGGTTCCAGGCGAAGAGCTGGTACCCGAGGCTGTCGAACGTCGTCACCTCGATGTTGGCGTTGTTGCGCACGGAGGGGAGCTGCGGCGCCTCGAGGTCGACCCAGTCGAGCTGGCGGGTGAGCAGCTGCGTGACGCGCGTGTTCCCGTCGGGAACGACGCGGAAGGTCAGTCCGTCGAGGAACGGACGGCCGCGGAAGAAGTCCTCGTTCGCGACGAGCTCGTAGAAGCTGCCGGGCTGGGCGTTCCGCATCTTGAACGGACCGGTGCCGATCGGGTTGCGCGAGATGAAATCCACCGCGTCGTAGAGCGAGTCGAAGCCCTCGAGCACGTGCTTGGGGATGATCTCGTTGCCGCCGAGCGAGAGTCGGTCAGCGAAGAAGCCGTCGGAGGCCGACAACGTCACGCGTACCGTGTGATCGTCGACCACCTCGACGTCCGTCACACGTGCGAAGTCGGGCGCCGTGGTCGCGGCCGTCTCGGGGTCGCGGATCGCGTCGAAGGTGAACTTCACGTCCTCTGCCGTGAAGGGCTCACCGTCGTGCCAGGTGACGCCCTGATGAAGATAGAACGTCCACACCGTGAGGTCGTCGTTGGCGTCGTAACTCTCGGCCAGGTACGGCTCGACCTCGTTCGTCCATGGGTTCACGGCGGTGAGCGGCGAGAACATCGTCCAGTTGATGATCGCCGAGGCGAGCTCGGAGGGGAGGATCGGGTTGAGCGATCCGGGCGTGGTCGCGAGAGGAATCTGGACGATCCCGCCCTGCGGCGCGTCGAGATCTTGGGCCAAAGAGAAGGCGAACGCGACGGCAACCGTCAGCGCAGCGAAGAGGCGAAGGCAGCGAACCATAGTTGGACTCCCTTGGTGTGGGTGACCGGCAGTATGCCGGCACAGGTGGCGGGCGTTCCGTGTCGCGGTTCGAGAGCGCAGAGTGTATCTAGTGACCAGTACACGAGGACTGTACGGGAGACGGAGCGGTCTGTCAACCGTCTCCCAGTCGATCCAGCCACTGGGCTTCACGACGTCGCGAACCCGCCCAGCAGGATTGACTTCGCATCCGAATCGGGCTAGATTCCTCATGTACCAGTACACTGACTCACCCGAGTCGCGCACGTGTGAGTCAAGTTTCGACATGCAGCACGCCGAGATCCGCACACCATCGTTGCGCGATCGTGCACGACCGCCAACGGCAGGCTCTCGCTCCGTCCTCGAGAAACCGAAGGAGAACCCATGGCCATCGTCCGCGTAGAACTCGGACGCCGATCCCAGGAGCAGCGTGACGCCATCATCAAGGGCATCACGGACGTGCTCGTCGCGAACGGTGCCCAGTCCGAGGGCACCGAGGTGATCCTGTACGAAGTCGACATGCAGTGCTGGGGTAAGGGCGCCAAGACGTTCGCCCAACGCGCCGCAGAGCAAGGCATCACGCTCCCGCACTGAGGAGCCGACGACATTGCACCGACGAGAGGAGCGCGATGTGGGGCTACCCCTACTGATCACGGATGACGAGCACATCCCGATCTACCTGCAGATCGTGCATCAGATCCGCTACCTCATCACCAGTCGCCAGTTGATCGCCGACACTCGACTCCCCTCGGTGCGGGTGCTCGCCGAAACACTCGGCGTGAATGCCGGTACCGTAGCCCAGGCGTTCCGTGTCCTCCAGCAGGAGGGTGTGATCGACAGCCAGCGCGGGCGCGGGACGTTCGTCGTTCCCCTGCCCGATGCCGCCTCTCGCCTTTCGGGTCGTCAGGACAAGCTCATCCAGGCGATCGACCGACTCGTCGATCGCGCCTACGCGCTCGGGTTCGATGCCACCACCACCCAGCACCACGTCCGCGTCACGCTCGGTCAGAAGATCCGTACCGTACCGGTCATGCTGGTAGCCCCTTCGCGTGAGGCGGCCGACAAGTACACCAAGCTCGTCGCCCAGGCGCTTCCCGACAACGTGCTCACCAACGTGATGCCCTGCACCGTCGACGAACTCGAAGCCGGCGCCCGGTGGGTGCGCGAGGCGTACGACCGGACGCACTACACACTCACCTTCATGTTCTCGGTGCCGCGGGTCGAAGCTGCCCTCCGCGCCCTCGACGTCGACAGCGAGGTGCACGGCTTCACGGCCCAGGTAACGCCGGCCGCCATCGCTCGGCTCGAGAACCTACCGGCCAACCGCCCACTCGCCCTCGCCACCGAAGCACGAAACGTGAACAGCGCTCTCGGGACCCTGGCGCAGCACACGTCGTCGGTCGACGTCAGGCAGGTGGAGGTCTTCACCGAGTTGACCGGAGCCACGGCGTGGCGCGACCTCGGCGACCGAACGCTCATCTACACCTTCGGTATGCGCGGCCTGCTCGACCATCACGCCGTCCCGGCTGGCCAGCGGATCGAGCTCGCCTTCACCCTCAGCGAGGAATCCGTCGCGCGCCTGCGACACCTCTTCGACTACCGTGTCGTTGCCACCGCCTGACCCAGGAGATGATTCCGTGTTCGAACAAGTCCACCGTTACGTGCTCGTCGCGAAGCTCCACAGCTACCTCCGGAACGCGAACGAGGCCGTGCGAGCCCTCAGCGAGGGCCTGGAGCTTCATCCGGACTCCCCTCACCTGCTCCGGCACCGCGGTCACTTCCGCGTCACGCTTCGAGACTTCGATGGCGCCATGGCCGACTTCGAGCGCGCCGTGCCTCTGCTCGAGGGCATGGACGACGAGATCGAGTACTACCAGCGTGAGCTCGTGCCCGAGATGGAGCGCGCCATCCTCGCGCAGCCCCTCGAGCGTCTGCGTGCGCCCACACCGATCAACGCCGACACCCTGGCGGAGCTCCGCGACGTCTACAAGGGAACGCTCAAGTCGAGCACCTGGTACCACTACGGCCTCGCCCGCTACCTCCGCGGCGAGTATGACGTGGCCGCCGACACGTACGCCACGACGCTCGAGTTCTGCGTCGATGACGACATGCGAGTGGCGACATTGGACTGGCGCTACATGAGCCTGCGCCGTGCCGGCCGCGACACGGAGGCCGAGGCCCTGTTGGCCGAAGTCGACACGGCGGCGATGCACATCAACGAGCCCTCCTATCACCGGCGCATGCGGATGTACCGCGGCGAGCTCTCCCCCGAGTCGCTGCTGAACGGCGCCGACGCCGACTCGCGTGCCGTGGCCACCCAGGGATACGGCGTCGGCAACTGGTACTACTACAACGGCGACCGTGCCCGCGCAGCGAGCGTCTTCGAGCGCGTCATCGCCCTCGGCCAGCGTGAGGCCTTCGGACACATCGCTGCCGAGGTGGACCTGGCCCGCGACGCGCCCCACGCCTGAGCCGAGCCTCGACGCACAGGACATGACGCCGACCTCGGATACTGACCCTCGCCCCCGATCGCGTACGAATCCGAAGGATCCTGCCGATGCCCGAACCTCGCACCGCCTCGCCGCTCCCACACGATCCGCTCCACGAGCGTCCCAATCGCGGCTTCCACCCCATCCTCGAAGGCGACCAACCGTACGTGTTCGTTGATGGCTGCATGCAAATTTGGCACGACGCGGACCTTGCCAACGCGCACCGCCACGGCTGCGACGTCTACGCCGTCACCGCGCTCCCCGTGAACACCGGCGTCGAACCCGCGCTCGCCGCGATCATGGACTGGCACCGCGTGGTCCGCGAGTACCCGAACCTCCGTCTCGCCCTCACGGTGCGCGACGTCCGCGACGCGAAGGCAGCGGGCCAGGCGACGCTGCTCCTGGCCGCACAAGACGGCGAATTCCTTCACGACCAACCGAGCCGCGTCGAAGCCTTCCAGCGCTTGGGCCTACGCATGCTCATCCCCGCCTACAACCGCGACAACCTTCTCTGCGGAGGAGTCCTCGAGCACACCGACGCCGGCCTCTCGGCGCTCGGTCGCGAGGTGGTGGCCGAATGCAACCGCGTAGGCGTTCTCCTCGACGCCTCGCACGTCAGCCGACGCGCGAGCCTCGAGATGGCGGAGCTCTCGGAGCACCCGATCGTCTTCAGCCATGCCAACCCCAAGGCCGTTGTCGACAACGCCCGAAACATCGACGACGAGCAGATCAAGGCCGTCGCCTCTCGCGGAGGCGTCATCGGTACCGTCAACTGGGGTCCGCTCATCTTCAAGCAGGGCATGACCGCCCGACCGACCGTGCACGATTACCTAGAGCACGTCGACTACCTCGCGAACCTCCTCGGCACCACGGAGCATATCGGCATCGGCACCGACTTCTCTCTCGGCTCGTACCCGCCCCACTCGCACGACAAGCACGGCCCGAACTACAAGACCGTGATGACCGAGATGAACAAGTACGTCACCACCTACTGGCGCGCACCAGAGCGCTTTGCCGAAGGATTCACCTGGTACCCCGAGATCGTCGACGTCACACGACTGCTGCGCGAGCGCGGCTACACCGAGGCCGACGTCGAAGGCATCCTCGGCGGTAACTTCCTGAGGGTGTTCGAGCGGGTCTGGGGCGGCTGAGTACTTCCGAGCGACCATCCGAGTTCGCCAAGACAATCGCCATCCACGGCGCATCACACCACCCAATCCCCCACGAGGAGTTACACATGGCCATCGTCCGAGTCGAGATCTTCAAGCGCAGCCAAGAAGTCCGGGACCGCATCATCGCCGGCATCACGGAGGTGCTCGTCGCTAACGGCGCCAAATCCGAAGGCACGCAGGTCATCCTCTACGAGATCGATCCAGAATGCTGGGGGAAGGGCGGTGAGACCTTCGCCACGCGAATGGAGCGCACGGGCATCGAACCACGGCCCGCGTGACCAAGCCGACGCACCGGCATCGCAGGTGTGGCTCACCGCTTCGACGCGCACCCGAAACGCCACCTCGCGCTCCGCGTCGACGATGTGCTCGAGGCGTGTGAGCGCGGCCACGCCTCGGTGCTCCTGGCCTTACGAGGCGGCGCGGTGCTCGGTGCGGCTTCGCGGCGCCCACGAGGAAACGTGCGCGCAGCTCTCGATTGGGCCCTCAGCCGGGCCCGCGTCTCTCGACTCGAGAGCGTCGATCATGATGTCGCCTGGACTCGGTCGCGGCGCCTTCTCGGAGCGCACCGTGGCGGTGCTCTACACCGCCGGCCGACCTTACGAGCGCGACGCGATCGGGCTCGAGCGCGTCGTTGCACTCGCCCACGAGCGCGACGTGCCGGTGATCGTCGATGCCGCGGCGCTCCTGCCGCCCGTGTCGAACCTCTGGCGGTACACGGGCTCGTTCAGCGCCGACCTCGTGGTCTTCAGCGGCGGCAAGGGGCTCCAGGGGCCCAGGACTCGGGGGTCGTGGTCGGCCGTGAGGACCTGGTGGCCTCGGTGCAGGCGATGGCGAGTCCCGCCCACGGGATCGGGCGGGCGTTCAAGACGAGCAAGGAGGACATCGTCGGCCTGCTCCGCGCCGTCGAGCTCGCCCTCGAGACGGACGAAGGCGCGCGGTACGCCGAGCTGCTCCGGCGGGCCGAGCAGGTGGCCGCGGGCCTGGCCGGCGTGCCCGGAATCGCCGTGCGCGTGCTACCCAACGGACGACAGGGGCAGCCATGCCCGCGCACCGTGGTGCGGCTGCTACCATCCTTCGGCTGGGAGAGGCGGGCGTTCATGGCGGCATTGCGGGACGGAGAGCCGGGAATCGTGGTGCGGGCATTGGACGAGGACGCGGACAGCGTGTCCGTCCACCCGTTGGGAGTGAGGGACGAGGAGGTGGGCGTGGTCGTCGACCGCATGATCGCGGTCGTCCGCGGCGCTACGACGTAGTCCTCGATGGCGCGCCGCCGAGGGTGGTGGGCCCCGGTCAAGAGGTGATGCTGCCGCGTCTAAAATGCACGTCCAGCCGACTGTTCATCGGCTTGATTGCGCTATGCGGGCCATGAGTGCCTCGTCGCCCTGCACAATCCTGCGCTCTTTCAAGAGCGATCCTGAGACACGGCTCACGTTGATCGGCATCGCGGCATCCGACCCGAAGGTCGCTGATCCACGAGGCCGTCGAATTTCACTCGAGGGCATAAAGGAGTCGTCGCTTCACAGGCGCGAGCGCCAGCCACGTGATCGGTCTTGGGCCACCCCTGGATTGATTGCTCCGTGGAGGAAGGCGCCCAGGGAGGAGGTAGCAACACAAGAGAGGATCGTAACCGATGGCACGTCACGCGCTACGTGCGTGCCAGAGTTGTGGCGTAGTTCTCTGCACTCGGCCCGAAGCGTCGCGTCGTGGCGAAGCGGCTTGGGCCAAAGTCGTGGAACGGCGTGAGCGCCGGCCGAGTAGCATATCGAATGCTTCAGGATGAAGACTGGCTCCGCCGAGCCGGTGCGTCGGACGAAGACATCGAAGTCGTCCGCGGACGCCATCGCGGCGGAGTGAGCGCCAGTCGGGGCGGGGAGTACGAGCGCGCGTACGCGCTACACCGGATGATCGCGATGCTGGCGCAGGGTGTCGAGACGCTTCAGGATGGTGCGGCCGTCCTCATTCAGGCAGTCGCGCCAGTCGATGATGTTGTCGTGGTGGATCTACCGAGGTTCGACTTCTGTCAAGCGAGACTGTCGGCGTCGACCCGGTGGATCGGCACGGCCGCAATTGCCCCGGCGTTCGAGATGCAATTACGCTTTTGCGACGCCTCTCCAGACATCCATGACTTCCGGTTGATCGTCGCTACGCCCCACCCAGATGTTGCAGCCCTCCTCGAGCAGTCGATGCCGACCCACCTCAACCTCCACACCGTCGTCGAGCACTTTCCCGAGCCTCGGACGCTTCCCGAGATGGCAGGCGTGACCGGTTTGAGCCGGACGAACGCCGACGACCTGTGCGTCGTTCGTCTCGAGAGTCATCGGTCGGACCTCGTCAAGTTGTTGGCGGGGTCCCTGGGCGCGGTCGCACCTGGAACTCACTGGGTAGTTCTGGAGGTTGTCGAGTGGCTGGAATCGCTCCAGAGCACTGCACCATTCCGACTGCGCGCAATCGAGTTGGACCCGCCGGTCGAAGCCGCGCTTGACCGACTCGAGGAAATCGATGACCTCGAGGTACTCGTTGAAGGAGGTATTTGCTACTATCGGCGGCAGGACGCTGCTCACATTGTTTTGGAGGAAGGCATCATCGGTCGCGTGGGACGTGAATCGTTCAATAGGTTCGTGAGGAGGATCATGGAGTCCATGCCCGTCACGTTCGAAGAGTTCGAGCTGCACCTAACGTGAGCGGCATGCGCAAGTTCGCGAGCCAAGCCGACCACGAGGTGCGTCAACTCCTCGAGTCCTTGCTGGCGTCCTCGCATGACGTTGACGCATACAGGGGCGCCATGCAGAGGCTGGGCGTGCGCCTAGGTGAATGGGTGGCTTCGACTGCATCGTCCCGAGGCCGGGTATGCATCGTGAGCTCAGTGGAAGACGCTGACTTCCTCATGCGTGGATTCTTGGACGGGATCCGAGAACGATGGGACGAGTCGGACGTTCATGTGGTCGTGTACTGGAACGAGCGCCAGCCCGAGTACGACCTAGCCACGATCGTGCACCGCTACGAGGAACGGTTCGAGGCCAGCGAGGTGTCCACCGTCGTCGTCCTCAAGTCGATCGTGAGTGGCGGTTGTACCGTGGCGACGAACCTGATCGACCTCCTCACCAGAGCGAAGCCGGAATTCGTCTACGTGGCCGCGCCCGTCGCCTACAGCGGTGCCCGAGAGTACCTCCGAAACGTCTTCACGCCCGAGGTCGAAGGGGCGTTCCGCTACTCGGTATTCGCAGTAGATGATCAGCGGTCGCCCACTGGCGAGGTCGTGCCAGGAGTCGGCGGTAGCGTGTACGAATTGCTCGGCGTGGGCGATGCGACGACCAAGAACCAATACCGACCGCAAATACTGAAGACTCGCCGCAAGGCGCTGCTCGCTGCATCGGCCGTTTGATGGACCGGGTTGATCTCTTTGAATATGCTGGCTAGGTACCGCGGCATCATGTCACCGTCCAACCCCCGATCGAGCGAAGAAGGTAACCCGAGCGCCTACTCGCCATCTCCGAAGTTCAGCGCCTGCGTGGGGCCCGCCATGCACGTCAACGCCGGACGCAACCTCTGGAACGGCGCCCGCGACCAACCCCCCGCACCAATCCTCATCACCCTCATTCACGGAGAAGAAGCCCAACTCCTCCGCATCCACTCCCAGCCGCGGCATTTCCTACGACAGCAGCTTGATGAGATGCGACCACCCCTAAACTGTCGACGTCCTTATCGAGGTGCCGGTCCAGTGGCCCACCGATGACGCGATCTACTTTCGATTGCGAGGAAGCGCGGAGTCCTGGCATCCAGCCAACCCGAACGCGGTGTTGACAGTTGGATCGAGGAGTGGGAAGGCATTCATGAGTAATGGTGGGCTCTTCAACCTTGCGGTGCACCTATGTACTCAGTGGTCGGCCACAGAGGATTCGCTTGCTTCGAAAGCTTTTAATCACGTCACGCAGCACGATGACGTATGGGTGGCCACGGCGAACCACATCGCCGGACATCACCGACAATCCGCCA
>JACCWH010000091.1 GCA_013697735.1 Trueperaceae bacterium
TCCGGGGCGAGATCGCGCCACGGCGGCGCCCGCTCCTGGTCGAACTGAGCGAACCCACCGGTCCGGATGCCACGAGGCTCGAGATCCCACCGAGGAGCGGCGAGTACCGGCGCCTCGACTCCGAGTCGGACCACGAGCAGGCCAGACTCGAGGAGCCGGAAACGCCCCCCTCGCCACCGAGTGTGGAGGAGCGACCAACCGTAGGCCATCCATCGGCTTCAGCGCCGCGAACCTTCACCGATACCTGGGACGACGGCGATGAACCTGCGGGGGGGTGGGTGGTACCGCGTCGATCCGGGGAGCGCACGTCCGCCCGCGATTCGGAGCCGGTGATGGACGTCCACACCGTCTCGGACGCACCCGCTGGCCCGGGCGAGGTCGAGTATGCGGGCGAGGTCGAGCACGCCCACGACCACAGCGGTGATCGCGAGCCCGAGCACGACGCCGACGAGACCTGGGGCGCAAGCGACGCCGACGCGGAGCATCCCGAGGACGAGCAGGCCGACATCGACCTGCCCGACCACGGGGGAACCGTCGATGCGCAAGTCCCTGGCGGCCGCAGTGTCCCCATGGCGTGGCGTGGCCTCGGCAGCGAGGTGGCAGGACCGGCGCGGCCGCTCGACGCGCAGGTGCCGCAACGGCTCGATCCCGCGGAGCAGCGCGCCTTCGACGAAGCTCGCCGCGTCACGATGCGGCGCACGTTGCTCCTCTGGGCGCTCGTGCTGGCCGTGGCGCTCTTCGCCTGGACGCAGTTCTGGGCGAACGGTCGCGCGTCGGCAGCGTACGACGAGGGCCTGCGGAGTTTCCGAGAGGCGGAGTTCTCGGCCGCCGAGCAGGTCTGGTCGCGCCTCGCTGCCGCCGGCGACCCGGACGCCCAGTTCATGCTCGGTTACATGCGTGAGACCGGCCTCGGGCGGCCGTGGAGTGCACGTGCGGCGGCGCAGTGGTACCTGAACGCGGCGGAGGCAGGGCACCAAGAGGCGCAGTGGCGGCTCGGCACGCTCTACGACCGAGGACTCGGCGTCGCCTGGTCGCCCGCCGAGGCGCACCGGTGGTGGGCGGTCGCCGCGCAGGGGGGGCACGCTGAGGCCGCCTTCACGCTCGGCCGCTCGCTCTTCACGTCGGCGAGATCGGCGAGCGAGCTCGAGGCGGCCGCCGCCGCATTCGACCGCGCCACTGCGCTCGGATGGCCCGACGCCGCGACCTATCATGCTCTCTTGAGCGTCGTCTCAGCCGAAACGAATGCGAACGCGATACCGTGATCGGCATGAGAACCCTACCGACCATGCTCGCGTCAGCGGTGGTGGCAGCCGTGCTCCTCGCCGGCAACGCCGTCGCGCAGCCAGACGCTCCAACTCCCGCAGCACCCCCGGCATCGGCCCCCGCACCGACTACACCCGTCTCCATCGAGCTCGAGATCTATGTCGTGAGCCTGATCACGCGCGACGACGGCACGCGTGAAGAGCGTTTCGCCCAGGCGAGTGAGGCGCGTCCCGGCCAGACCGTCGAGTACCGCCTCATCGTCTCGAACGTCTCCGACGAGACCCTGCCCGCTGGGATCGTCGTGGTGACGGGGCCCGTGCCCGAGGGCACCGAATTCGTGCCCCACTCGGCCACGCCGAGTTCCGACGAGCTCCTCACCGAGTACTCCGGTGACGACGGGCGAACGTTCTCGCTGCCGCCGGTCTTCGTGGGTCGCGAGGAGGACCGGACGGTCGTAGACCCGGTCGAGTACGACGGGGTCCGCTGGACCGTGCTGATCGACCTCGAACCGGATCAGGTGATCCCGCTCGTCTACCGCGTCATCGTGCGCTGAACCCTGCGCGCGCCGACGCGCTCGTTCGCCTCAGCGCTCCTGGAACTGCAACTCGTAGAGCTTCCGGTAGTAGCCGTCGTCGTGCTTGAGCAGCTCGAAGTGGTTCCCCTGCTCGATCAGCTTCCCCTTGCGCATCACCATGATCCGGTCGACGTCCTGGATGGTCGAGAGACGGTGGGCGATCACGATGCTGGTCCGGCCCTGCAGCAGCTTCTTGAGCGCGTCCTGGATGAGTTCCTCGGTCTCGGTATCGACGTTCGCCGTCGCCTCGTCGAGCACGAGCAGGATGTCGGGATTCTGCACGAGCGCGCGGGCGAAGGCGATGAGCTGCTTCTGGCCGGTCGAGAAGCCCGCACCGCGCTCACGCACGGGTGTGTCGTAGCCCATCGGCAGCCGCATGATGAAGTCGTGCGCGTTCACGAACGTCGCCGCCTCGATCATCTGCTCGTCGGGGATCGACGTCTCGCCGAGGGTGATGTTGCTCCGGATGGTGCCGCTGAAGAGGAACGGATCCTGGAGCACGATGCCCACGTGGCGGCGCAGGTCGACCTGACGGTAATCGCGCACGTCGACGCCGTCGATCTTCACGCTGCCGCGTTGGACGTCGTAGAAGCGGCTCACGAGGCTGATGATCGTCGTCTTGCCGGCGCCGGTATGCCCCACGAACGCGACCGATTCCCCCGGAGCGATGGTGAAGTCGACCCCGCGCAGCACCCAGTCCTCACCGTCATAGGCGAAGTGGACGTCCTCGAAGCGGACCTCACCGCGGAACCGATCCTCGAACTCGACCGCGACGGGCTTGTCGGTCACGTTCTCCGGCGTGTCGATGAGGCTGAAGATACGCTCCGCCGACGCCATGGCCGACTGCAGGATGTTGAAGCGTTCCGAGAGCTCCTGCAGAGGGCGGAAGAACATCTGCGTGTACTGGAGGAAGGCGATGAGCACGCCGATCGTGATCGCCTCCGAGAGTCCGGGCCCCACGAGTTGGTAGGCCGCGAAGTAGAGCAGGAGCCCCGTCGCGACGGCGCCGAAGAAGTTGACGCTCGGCCAGAAGAGGCTGAACCAGCGGACCTGCTCGATGTAGGCGTCGAGGAGTCCGAGGTTGATCTCGTCGAACCGCTTCGAGTTGCGGTGCTCGCGGTTGAAGAGCTGCACCGTCTTCATCCCGGTGAGGTTCTCGGCGAGGTAGGCGTTCGAGCGGCTCGTTCGCAGGCGGACCGCTCTGAATGCGTCGCGGATGCGCGTTCGGAGGAAATTGAGCGTGAAGAAGAGGAGCGGCATCACGACGAGCGCCACCAGCGCGAGCTGCCAATTGATGGTGAACATGTAGATCGCCAAGCCGATGATGAGGCCGACGTCGGCGATGAGCCCGACGACGCCGTCGGTCATGGCCGTCTGGATCGCCTCGACGTCGCTGGTGATGCGGGTGATGAGGCGGCCGACCGGGGTCCGGTCGAAGAAGCCGAGGTGGAGCCGCTGGATCTTGCCGAAGGTGTCGCGGCGGAGGTCGTAGATGACGTGCTGGCCGATCCACGCGACCATGTAGGTGTAGCCGTAGCGGAGGAAGAAGTTCACGATACGCAGTGAGAGGTAGACGAGCACGATCACCAGGAGGCCGTCGAGCCGCTCGTCGAGCCCGAGGTCGGCCCACGGGAGCGTGGCGGCGACGATGTAACGGTCGACCGCGAGCGCGATCAGGCTCGGGAACGCCGGCACGATCGCCGAGTAGGCGACGAGGAGCGTCACGGCGATCGTCAGCTGCAGCTTGTAGGGCTTGAGGTAGGCGAGGAGCCGCTTGGCGATGCCGCTATCGAGGGCGGCGTCCATCGGCTGGCCGTCCTCGTCGCGCTTCCCCTCCTCGCGTAGCGCGGGACGGCGCTCCACGCGCTTCTCCCGGAACGCCGCCTTGGCGTCGTCGATCGTGTAGGTGGGGTCGTACATGCCGCCGACGTCGCCGCCGGTGGTCGCAGCGCGCTTCGCGTCGTCCATCACACGGCCTCCAGGTCTTCCGCGAGCCGTTGCCGGCGCGCCATGTCGGCGTACCAGCCGTCCTGTTCGACGAGTTCGTCGTGACTGCCCGACTCGGTGAGTCGGCCCTCGTCGATCACGTAGACGCGGTCGCAACTCTCGAAGGCGCTGAGACGGTGGGCGATCACGAGCGTGGTCCGCCCCTGCTGTACCTCGCGCAAGCCGTGCAGGATGGCCGCCTCGGTCTGCGTGTCGACGGCCGAGAGCGCGTCGTCGAACACGAGGATGGCGGGATCGCGGATGATCGCTCGCGCGAGCGCCGTCCGCTGCCGCTGCCCTCCCGAGAGGGTGACGCCGCGCTCGCCGAGCGGGGTGTCGAGTCCGAGCGGAAAGTCGTCGACGTCACCGGTGAGTTGCGCCAAGCGCGCCACCTCCTCGACGCGCCGGCGTCGGCCCTCCGCGTCGTCGGTCTCGGGGATGCCGTAGGCGATGTTCTGTGCGATCGAGTCGCTGAAGAGGAACGGCTCCTGCGGCACGAGACCGATGAAGCGCCGCAGCACGCGCACGGGATAGCGGCGGATCGGTACCCCGTCGATGAGGATCTCGCCGTCGTCGGGGTCGAGCAGACGCGCGATCAGGCTGACGATGAGCGTCTTGCCGGAGCCGGTGCGCCCCGTGACGCCGACCGCCTCGCCGGCACGGATGCGGAACGTCATGTGGTCGAGTACGCGTTGCCCCTCGAGCGTGAGCGAGACGTCGCGGAATTCGATGTCACCGCGAATGCTCGTGAGCGTACCGTCGGTCTCTTCGTCGTCTTCGATGCGCGGGTGCGCGTCGAGGATGGAGCGGAGTCGGTGCCACGAGGTCGAGCCGCGTTGCAGCATGTTGGCGATCCAGCCGAGCGCGATGAGGGGCCATTGGATGCCTTCGAAGAGGAAGATGAACGCGGAGAACTCGCCGATGGTGAGCGCCGACCCGACGCCGAGGACTGCGCGCCCGCCGACGAGCAGCAGGAGCGAGATCGCCAGGCCGAACAGCAGCTCCATGAGCGGAAAGAGTGGGCCGTCGACCTTCGTGAGGCGGAGGTTACGGCGGATGAACTCGTCGTTGAGCGCCTTGAAGTTGTCGAGTTCACGCCCCTCGATTCCGAAGCCCTTCACCACCCGAATGCCCGAGAAGTTCTCCTGAGCCATGGAGGAGACGTTCGAGAACTGCTCCTGGACTTGCTCGTAGCGCCGGTGGATGATGCGGAGCAACACGAAGAAGCTGATGGTGATCAACGGCACGACGCTCAGGGTGAGCAGCGTCAGGCCGACGTCGAGCATGAACATTCGATAGAGGGTGAAGGCGAGCATCAGGCTCGTGAAGACACCCTGGAAGACCCCGACGCCCACGAGCATGCGCACCGCGTTGAGATCGGCGGTGAGACGCGCCATCATGTCGCCGACCCGGTGGTTGTCGTAGTAGTCGGATTCGAGCCGGGTGAAGTGGCGGAAGAGGTCGCGGCGAATGTCGAACTGGATCTCCCACGACGCGTTCAGCGTGGTACGACGCGCGACGATCATCGACGTCGCGGTCACCAGCATGAGCCCGACCACCGCGCCGATGTACCACCAGATGCTCGACATGGTCATGGTGCCGAGCGTGAAGGCGTCGATGGCGCTCCCCACCACGATGGGTGTGAGTGTCGTGACGAAGGCGGCGATCACCACCATCGCCAACCCGATGCCGTAGGGGAGACGGTAGTTCCGGAGGTACTGGAAGAGGTCGGTGAGGGTCTGGCGCACGTGTCCCTTCGTGCCGTGGGGCGCTTCGTGGGTTCGTCGGGGGTAGCCCGCTCCGGAGGGACGACGGCGCGACCGTATGGATCATCGGTGCGGGCCTATCGTGCGGGCCCCGCATCGCCGTCGGCCACTATACCCTCGCCCCTGCGGCCAGGTGCGGCGCCGCGCACGATTGGGGAACCAGGGTGTTCACTAGGGTTCACGGGATCAGGAGGTCGCCACCGTAGGGCTGGTCGTTGAGGGTGAGCGTGAAGCGTACGGGTCCCGGTGCTGCGGTCGTCCAGGTTCCGCGCAGGAGGTCGCCGCCACGGACCTGTCGGCGCACCACGAGCACGTCGTCGCCCTGCAACGTTCGCGCACGGACCTCGGCGCGCTGCTCCGGAATGCCGGGCTCGATCAGCCACATGAACTCGAGCTGGCGCTCTTCGGGCGCACGTAGCTCGGCCACGACGTCGGGGCGCGGTACCGGAACGGGTCGCGCGTTCACCGTGAGTACGAGCGGACCGGCTCCCGGTTCGGCGCCGAGGGGCAGCGACTGCAGCACGACGCCGTCGGGCAGATTCCGGTCTTCGATCTCCTCCACGCGCACGTCGAAGCCCGGGGCGAGCGAGCGAGCGCGCTCGAGGGAGAGGCCGGCGAGTGACGGGAGACCGGTCGGAACCCGCATTGCCGTGGGCTCCGCGACGACCAGCAGGCGGAGTGTGGCCGCGGAGCGCGGCACGCGAGCGAACGGCGCGAGCGACTGTGACACCACGCTGCCGGCCGCTCCGCGGTCGCTGGGCACGTACTCGATCACGATCTGCTCCTCGGTGAGGCCGGCGACCGTCGCCAGGTAGCGGGCGTCCTCGACGTCGAGCCCAACGAGTCCGGGGAGGAAGGTCGTCTCCGGGCGTGGTCCGAGACTCGTCAGCAGGTCGATTCGCTGCCCCTGGCCGAGACCGTTGCCGGGGGGGACGCTCTGCGCGAGCACCGTGCCGGGCGGGGCGTCGGCGTGTACCCTCGCCACACGTCCGAGCACGAGGCCGGCCACCTCGAGTTCGACGACGGCCGTGTCGACGTCGCCGAGCCCTACCAGCTCCGGCACGGTCACGGGAGCGAGCCGCCCGGGCGACACGGCGTACGTGAGCCGCACGCTCCGGCCGGGTCGTAAGGCAGCGCCGGCGGCGGGATCGAGCGCCAGCACCTCGCCCACAGCGTCGTCCGACGCGACCGCGACGCTCTCGACCCGGAGTCCGAGTGCCGCGAGGCGCTCCGCGGCACCGTGGACGCTCGCACCGACGAGTTCGGGTACGTAGACCAGCCGGTCGTTGGCGCGGGCGGCGAAGCCGGTCGCGAAGGCGGCGGTCGCGAGCAGGAGCAAGCAGGTCGTGACCGCCCAGGCGACCGCGTCGTCGCCCAGTCGAACGCGTCGGAACCGCGCAGCGAGGGTCCGCGGCGCGCGCTCGGCGTCCTCGGCCATCGGGACCGGGGTCACAGAGCGCCCAGCGGCGCTCCCCGCGCCGAACGGCAGGTCGAAGAGCTGCACCGCGCGCCCGTCCCTCCGGAGGTCGGCCCGGGCGGGATCGAGGCCGGCAGCGACGATCGCCTCGGTGATGGGGGCGGCGGATGCGGCGGGGAGGTCGGGCGGTGCGATGCGCCACGCCACGTACCGCGCACCCGGGCGCGACACGACGTCGAGCACGGCGGCGTCACCCGCGCGCGCGAGCGCCTTCAGCAACCGGCGGTAGCGCTCGAACGCGGCCTCGTCGCCCGCGGCGACGTCGTACCAGTCGACTCGGACACGCTCACCCTGCGGGCTCGTCGCCTCGAAGCGGGTCGCGCCAAGGGCCAGTGCACGCTCCGAGAGGATCTCGTACTTGCCGTCGAGCAGGGGCACAAGGAGGTGAGGGCGGCGCGCTCCGCCTTAGGAGCGGCTGCCCTCGGCAGCGGGGCGAGAGGACGGCGTCTTCGGCGCGCTCCGTGCCTCTTCCCGATCGCGGTGCTCGTTCTTGATCCGCTCCCGTTCGTTCGCTGCCTCTGCGCGGCGCTCCTGCTCGTGGACCTGATCGATGAGCCAGCTCGTGATGGCTTCCGCGTCTTCACCGGACTCCGAGCGACGGTAGGCCTCCGTGACGAGCTTGCCGTCGATCGTCTCGACCTTGAGCAGCGCCTGCGCAACCGCTTCGACGGCGGGCCAGTGCGCGTCTACGAGTTCCTGCGTGGCGGTGTACGCGTCCTTGAGGATGCGCGTGACTTGTTTCTCGAGTTCGCGCGCCGTCTCTTCGGAGAAGTCCTTGCGTCGGCTGATCTCGCCACCGAGGAAGACCGGACCGGAATCGGATCCCCAGGCGACGAACTCCTGGCCGCCCATGCCGAGGTCGAGGACCATCTGCTTGGCCATCTCGGTCGCCTGCTTCAGGTCGTTGCTGGCGCCCGAGGAGATCGTTCCGGTCACGCGCTTCTCGGCGATCCGACCGCCGAACGCGACCACGAGTTGCGCGAAGAGGCGAGCCTCGTTGAAGAAGAGCTCCTCCTTCGCGAGCGGCGCCATGAAGCCGCCGGCCCCACCGCGCGGGCTGATCGTCACCTTCCGGATCTCGCCGAGCTCGGGCTGGGCCGCGTAGGTCACGGCGTGCCCGGACTCGTGGTACGCGAGGATCTTCCGCTCGTTCTCGGTCGGGACGAGGCTGCCGCGACGCAAGCCGAGGGTGATCCGGTCGAGCGCCTCGTTGAAATCCTGCCAATTGATGATCTGCTTGTCGGTGCGCGCTGCCACGAGCGCCGCCTCGTTCGTGAGGTTCTCGAGGTCGGCGCCGGAGAACATCGGCGTCGCGTCGGCGAGGCGCTTGAGGTCGACGTCGTCGGCCACTGGTTTGTTGCGCACGTGCACCTTGAGGATCTCCTCGCGTTCGCGCTGCGTCGGGAGGCCGATCGTGACCTGTCGGTCGAAGCGGCCCGGGCGCATGAGCGCGGGGTCGAGGATGTCGGGGCGGTTCGTGGCCGCGATGATGATCACCGAGGTGTCTTTCTCGAAGCCGTCCATCTCGGAGAGGATCTGGTTCAGGGTCTGCTCGCGTTCATCGTGTCCGCCGCCGATGCCGGCGCCGCGACGGCGACCGATCGAGTCGAGCTCGTCGATGAAGATGATCGCCGGGCTCGCCTTGCGCGCCTCCTCGAAGAGGTTGCGGACGCGGCTCGCGCCGACACCCACGAACATCTCCATGAACTCGGAGGCGGAGACGGTCAGGAACGGAACCGCTGCCTCACCGGCGACGGCGCGTGCGAGCAGCGTCTTGCCGGTGCCGGGCGGCCCGACGAGCAATACGCCCTTCGGGATCTCGGCGCCGATCCGCAGGTACTTCTGGGGGTGCTTCAGGAAGTCGACGACCTCCTTGAGTTCCTGCTTCGCCTCGGCATGGCCGGCCACGTCGGTGAAGTTGGTCGGCACCTTGTTCTCGCGGCCGTACGTCTTCGCCTTCGACTGCCCGAACTGCATCACCTGGTTCGGTCCGCCCTGCGCGCGCATGAAGAAGAACCAGAAGATCGCGATGAGGAGCACGAACGGCAGGAACGAGATCAACAGGCCGATCCACTGCGGCGGGTTGCGCACGGTGACGGTCCGGACGTTCTCCTCGAGCCGCTGGATGAGCGAGTCGTTGACCACGGTGACCACGCGGTAGTTGCGTACCGTCTGCGGTTCGCCGTCGATGACCACCTGCGTCTCGCTGACGAGTTCGCCCTCGATCACCCCGGTGTTCCGCTCGATCACGGCGCTCCCGACGCGCCCCTCGTCGACGAGGCCGATGAAGCTCGTGTAGGTGATCTCGCGTGGAGCTCCGGTCGTGGTGAACTGGTTGAACACGAATATGCCCAGGATGATGAGCATCACGATCAGCCAGGGATTGAACGATCGTCTCAACGGCTGCCTCCAGGGTGTACGCCGGGCGCGGCCGTCGGCGACGCGGCGCGACGGTTACACCAGCACTCGGCTTCACGCCGAGTCCCCGGCTCCGTCGGTCGCGTCAGCGTAGCACCTCGTCGCGTGAGCCCGCTGTTAGCGGCAGGACTGCGAGCAGCCCCGCCCGACCCCTCGCCGAAATGGCTCCTGCGCCGGCCTCAGTCGAACCGGAAGCTCTTCGGCACCGCAACCACGCCCCCCGGCATCACGGTCAGGCCACGCGCGCGATCCTCCTCCGCATCGACGCCGATACTGGTGCCGTCGGGGATCACCACGTTCTTGTCGACTATCGCGTTTCGAACGACGCAATTGCGGCCGATCTCTACGTTGTCGAGCAGGACCGAGCGCTCGACGGTGGAGTAGGAGTGCACGCGCACGCGTCGGAACACCACCGACTCGCGCACCGTCGACCCGGAGACGATCACGCCCCCCGCTACGATCGAGTTGAGCGCCTGGCCCCGCCGACCGTCTTGGTCGTGGACGAACTTCGCCGGCGGCGAGTATTCGGCCGAGGTGCGCAACGGCCACTCCTCGTTGAAGAGGTCGAACTCCGGCTGGAGGGCCACCAGGTCCATGTTCGCCTCCCAGTAGGACTCGAGCGTCCCGACGTCGCGCCAGTACGTATTGGCGCCCTCCTGTCCCGGGATCGGGTTGCGGGCGAAGTCGTACGCCTGCAGGCGCAACCCTTCGTCGAGCGCCATGGGAAGGACGTTCTTGCCGAAGTCGTGCTCCGAGTCGCGACGGTTCGCGTCCTTCGTGAGCAACTCGACGAGCTTCTTGGTGGAGAAGATGTAGTTGCCCATCGACGCCAGACATTGGTCGGGTCGGCCCGGGATGGGGTTCGGTGAGGCCGGTTTCTCCTGGAACTCCGTGATGCGCCAATCGTCGTCGACCTGCAGGATGCCGAAGCGCGTGCCGTCCTCGAGGCTCGTGGGGTACGCGGCGATGGTGACGTCCGCCTCGTGCTCGAGGTGGTACTCGATCATGTGCGAGATGTCCATCTTGTAGATGTGGTCGCCGCTGAAGATGGCCACGAGCTCGGCGTCGTTGTTCTCGATGAGGTGCAGGTTCTGGTAGATCGCATCGGCAGTGCCTCGGTACCACTCTGCGCCGAGTTCTTCGTAGAGGTACATCTGCGCGGGTGCGAGCGTGATGAAGTATTCCGAGAGGAAGGTGCCGAAGCGCCAGTTGCGCTGGATGTGTTCGGTGAGCGACTGCGCCTTGAACTGCGTCAGCACGTACATACCGTAGATGCCGCTGTTGATCATGTTGTTGAGCGCGAAGTCGATGATCCGATACTTGCTGCCGAACGGGACCGCAGGTTTGGTGCGCTTCCACGTGAGGGGGTGGAGGCGGGTGCCCTTCCCTCCCGCGAGCACCATCCCGACGGTCTTCACGGTGCGCTTTCGCATGGCGACGGCCTCCTCGGGTGCATCCATCGGTGTGGGTCGCTGACCCCTCCGACGGGCGATCGCCGGGAGGGCGCGCGTGGGTCGGGCCTCACTGGATGTGGCGCCATGCTACCGCACGTTCGAGCGGCCCGAGGGTCACGCCTGCCGGCCGACGGGAACCCGCGCTCGAGCGCGGTAGCGTGGTCGGGTGAACGCCTCGCTCCCCACGCCCTTCGATCTCGCCGTCGGCGACCTCCCGGTTCCCTCGGATGAGCGTTCCTATCGGCGCACGCAACTCGCGTCGTGGCTCTACGGTCGGGGTGCGCGATCGTTCGACGAGATGACCGACCTCGCGGCGTCGTGGCGCGCCGAGCTGGCAACGCACTTCCGCGTCGATCCCTTCGAGCGCGTCGAACGCTTTCCCAGCGCCGACGACTCGGTCCGCTACCTCCTCACGCTCCCCGACGGACAGCGTACCGAGGCGGTCTACATGCCGTACGCCGACCGCAAGACGGTCTGCGTCTCGTCGATGGTCGGCTGCCCCGCAGGCTGCGCCTTCTGCGCCACGGGCGCCCTCGGATTCGGTCGCAACCTGAAGCGCGGGGAGATCGTCGGCCAGCTCCTGGCGGTCGCCTGGGGCGAGGGCTTCGCGCCGCGCGAGATCCGCAACGTGGTGCTGATGGGGATGGGCGAGGCGCTCCTCAACTACGACGCCGCCGTGGGGGCGATCCGGACGATGATCGACCCGAGGGCGCTCGACATGTCGCCGCGGCGCGTCACGCTCTCGACCGTCGGGCTCCCGAGCCGCATCCGACGGCTGGCGACGGAGGGGCTCCCGTTGGTGCTCGCCGTGAGCCTCCACGCGCCAGACGAGGAGACCCGTCGTCGGATCATCCCCACGGCGCACGCCGCGCCGATCGTGGAAATAGTGTCGTCGTTGCATGACTGGCAGGCCGCCGGTGGGCGCCGCGTCACGATCGAGTACACGATGCTCGACGGGGTCAACGATAGCCTGGCGCAAGCGCGCGACCTCGCTGCGCTCCTCGAGGGGTTGCGTGCGCACGTGAACCTCATCCCCTTCAATCCCTGGAGTGGATCGGGCTTCCGGTCCTCGCCGAGGCGACGGATCGACGCGTTCGAGGCGGCCGTCGCACACGCCGGCGTCTCCGTCTCCGTGCGCTTCTCGCGCGGTCGCGACGCCGGCGGTGCCTGCGGGCAGCTGTCGCTGCAGGGTGCTGCCGGAAACCCCACCTCGAACGCGTCGCCGCGCCCGTAGGATTACGCGTCGGGACGCTCCGACGCACCACGGTTCGGGGGGCGTGCCGACGGACTTCCGACGGATCGGCCACACCACCCGACCCGTACGGCATTTCACAAGGCCAGCACGCGACCGTCGCCTATAGTGGCGATCACGAACTATCTACACGCACGCTGTGGATGGGCACGTCGCGCAGCGACACGGAGGCAGGAATGCAGATGGACATCGTCAGGCGAGGCGCCTTCGGGTTGCTGGTCATGATCATCGCCACGCTCGGCGCGTCCGCGATGGCCCAAGCGTCGGTCGCCGAGTCGCGAGCGGCGGTTCAAGAGCGGCCGACGGACCCCGATGCTTGGACGCGTCTCGGAAACGCCCTCTACGAAGCGGGCGAAGCCGAGGATGCCAAGGACGCGTACCTCGAGGCGATCGCCGTCGACTACCTCGCCGGCGATGCCCACTTCGGCCTCGGACTCGTCGAGTTCGGTCGTGGCGACTTCCAGGCGGCCCTCTTCGCGTTCAACGAGGTCACCCGACTCTTCCCGGACCGCTTCGACGGCCACTTCAACCGTGCGGTCACCCTCGCACGCCTCCGTCGTCCGGCGGACGCCGCCGCGGCGTTCGAGCGCGCACTCGAGGAGGGGGCAGCCTCTGCCTCAGGGCAGGATCGCCTCAACGCCTACATCGGTCTCGCTGGTCAGCTCGTGGCCATCGCCGCCTTCGACCGTGCTGCAGACGCCTATGGCGAGGCGCTCGTACTGAGCCCCGACGACGCCGACCTCCCGTTCAATCGCGGCGCGGCGCTCGTCAATGCCGGCCGCGGCCTCGAGGCCCTCGCCGAACTGACCGACATCGAGGCGCGCACGAGCGACTACCGCTTCAGCGCGCTCATCGCCGAGGTCTACGTAGAGGCGGGGCAGATCGACTATGCGCTCCGTGCGCTCGACCGCGCGACGCGCAAGGCGCGCGACGCCGGCGACGTCGCCGGCGAGGCGAACTCGCTCGTCGCGCTCGGCGAACTGCAGCGTGGGCTCGGCCGCGACGGCGACGCAACGCAGTCGTTCTCGCGCGCGGCACAAGTCGACCCGACGTCGTGGGAGGCGCGCTACAACCTCGGCGTGGGCTTCGTGACGGGCGGCCAGCCGCGCTCGGCACTCGGTCCGCTCCAAGAAGCGGCGTCGATCAACCCTGAGAGCCCCGACGTCCAACTCGCGCTCGCGAGCGCCTACGACCAGATCGGCATGTCGGCCGAAGCCCTCGCCGCAGGACGGATCGTGATCGAGCGCACGAACGACCGCGAGGCGCAGGCGCAAGCCCGATTCATCGTCGGACGCGCGCTCTTCGCGCAAGGCGATTACAACGCCGCCTCGCAGGAGTTCATGCGCGTCGTCGAAGCTCGTCCGGGGAGCTCGTCCGCGCAGCTGTGGGCGGGTCTGGCGGAGTACCAGAAGGGCGACTACGCCGGTGCGGCGCTCTTCTACGAGCGCGCGGTCCAACTCGACCCGAATGCGATCGAGGCGCGTGTCAACCTCGGCGCCGCCTACCTCGCGTCCGAGCGCTTCCGGGACGCCGAGGGCGTGTACCGGCTCCTGGTCCAGCAGAACTCGCGCGACGCCGAGAGCCACTACAACCTCGGCTGGTCGCTCTACGCGCAGCAGCGCGACGCCGATGCCCGGACCGCGTGGTCCAGCTCCTGCCAACTCGGGTACCAGGCCGCCTGTAGTGCGCCGCGCCGTTGATTGAGATCGATACCGAACCCTCGAAGGGGGCTACCATAGACGCATGGATTGGCTGAGACGTAACTGGCCCGACCTCGCGATCGGCGTCGCCCTCGTCGCAGTGATCGCGGGCATCGTCGCGACGCTGCTCACGGGTGGATCGTTCTTCCCGCCCTCCCCGACGGAGGTAGCGACGCGAGGCGACCCGCTACCTCCGCCAACCGCGACGGCGCCGAGCACCCCCGGCGCGCCCCTGGCGTCGTCGCCCGGCGACGTCCTCGCCCTCCCGCCCGGGGGGACGCCGGTGCCCACTGCCCCGACCCCGGGGGGAGCCCTCGACGCGCCGGTCGTGCCCGTCGCCCCCGGCG
>JACCWH010000213.1 GCA_013697735.1 Trueperaceae bacterium
ACCGGCCAGGATCGACTCATTCGCATCGGCTACATCGAGGGGATCGCGGTGCGGTGGAGCGCGCGGTAAGGGAGGGAAACCCCGAAGGTAAGCCCTCTGCCTGCACGCCCAGCACGAAGGCCTCGTCCCGGCCGCGGGCGGGAGGTTGCCGACCCTGCTCCGGTGCGTCGCGCAGCCGACCGCGGAGCTCGTGCCACTGGTGGCTCGCGCCTGATTCGACGGGGTGTCGGAATGGCCGCGATGGTGGACGATCGCTGAAGTTCTCCCTCAGGCGCGCAGGAGCGCCCGGGCGGCCGCGACGATCTTCGGCGCCAGCGGCAGGTACGCGTCCTCGAGCGGCGGGCTGAACGGCACAGGCGTGTGCGGCGCGGTCAGGCGCTTCACCGGCCCCTTGAGCGAGTCGAAACCCTGGTCGGCGATGAGCGCGGCGATGTCGGTCGCGAGGCCGCAACGCGGGTACGACTCGTCGACGATCAGCACGTGGCCCGTCTTGGCGACGGACGTGAGGATCGCGCTCTCGTCGAGCGGCGAATAGGTGCGAGGATCTATGATCTCGACGTCGATACCGAGCACTGCGAGCGCCTCGGCGGCCTCCTGCGCGAACTGCACCGCCCGTTGGATGGCGACGATCGTGAGGTCCTTGCCCGCGCGCACGATCTTCGCCTTGCCGAAGGGGATCGGCACCGCCTCTTCGGGAACGTGCTCCTTGGTCATGTAGAGGCGCTTGTGCTCGAAGAAGACGACCGGGTCGTCGTCCTGAATCGCGGTGAGCAGCAGGCCCTTGGCGTCGGCGGCGGACGACGGCGCGACCGTCTTGAGGCCCGGGACGTGCGTGAACAAGGAGTAGAGCGTCTGCGAGTGCTCGGCGCCGGCGCGGAAACCGGCCCCGACCACCGTGCGCACGACCATCGGCACGCGCTGCTTGCCTCCGAACATGTAGCGCACCTTGGCGGCCTGGTTGAGGAGCTGATCGTAGGCGACGCCAGCGAAGTCGACGTACATGAGCTCCACCACAGGCCGAAGACCCGTCATCGCCGCGCCGACCGCGGCGCCGAAGAAGCCGGCCTCCGCGATGGTGGTGTCCATGACACGGTCCCGCCCGAAGCGCGTGGCGAGGCCCTGTGTGACGCCGAACGGTCCGCCCCAGGCGTCCATGGCACCGGGGTGCTCGTCGCGGCCGCCGCCACCGGCGATGTCCTCCCCCATCAGGATGACGTCGGGATCGGCCTCCATGGCCTGGTGCAGCGCCTCGTTGATGGCGTCCTTGATGGTCAGTTCTCGCATGGCTGGGGCTCCTCGGGGTGGCGTACTCAGGGGTAGCTGACGTAGACGTCGTCGTACAGCGATTCGGGATCGGGGAAGGGTGCACGCTCGGCTGCCTCGAAGGCGGCGGAGATCGCGGCGTCGACCCTGCCCGCCACCACCTCGATCGCGTCGTGCGACACGCCCCGCTCGGGTGCGAGTCGCTCGAACGTGACGAGCGGATCGCGCTCGCGCCACCGCGCCATCTCCTCGGGGGGCTGGTACGCCTGCGCGTCGCCCTCATACTGGCCCGAGAAGCGGTACGACACGAGCTCGAGAAGGGTCGGCCCTCCGCCGGAGCGGGCACGCTCCACAGCGCGTTTCGCCGCCGTGTAGGCGCTTACGACGTCCATCCCGTCGGCGCGCTCGGCGGGCATGGCGTAGGCGCACGCCATGTCGGCGATGGTCTCGGTGTTCAGGTGGTATTCGATGGCGGTCGCTTCGGCGTACTGGTTGTTCTCGCAGAGCAGGATGACGGGTGCGTTCCACAGCTTCGCGAGGCCGGCTCCCTCGTGGAACACGCCCTGGTGCACGGCGCCGTCGCCGAAGAATGCGACCGCCACCTGGCCCGTGCCCTTGCGCTTCGCCGTCAGCGCGGCGCCGAGCGCGACGGGGATGCCGGCGGCCACGATGCCGAAGGCGCCGAGCATGCCGACGTCGAAATCGCTGACGTGCATGCTCCCACCCTTGCCCTTGGCGGTGCCCGTCACGCGACCGTAGATCTCGCCCGCCATCGCATCGAGCGCGACGCCCTTGGCGATCGCGTGACCGTGGCAGCGGTAGGTCGAGGCGATCCAGTCGGTCGGCGCGAGCGCCGCCATGACCCCCGCGCCGATCGCCTCGGAGCCGAAGTACGTGTGGGTGTAGCCGGGGATCGACTTGGCGGCGGTGAGGTCGCGGACGCGCTCGTCGAACCGCCGCATCGTGAGCATCGTCTCGTACATCGCCAAGAGCGTCTCGGGCGGGGGAATCACCAGGTCGGTCGCGGGGGGGACGGGTTCTGCGTGCACGGTGCCTCCTCAGGCGGGGGGAGTCGGTCGGTGGAAGAACGGGACGCGCGCGGGCGCGTCCCACAGGCGGCGGATCTCGTCGTCGAGGCGGCAGAGCGAGATCGAGAACCCGGCCATCTCCTGGGTGGTCACGTAGGAGCCGACGAGCGGGCGGTGGGCGCGGACGCCACGTACGTGCAGGGCGGCGTCGACGCTGCGGTGGATCACGAGCAGCTCCATGAGCGTTGTGCCGCCCATACCGTTGACGAACACCAGCACCTCGTCGCCGGGCGCGAACGGGAGGTCGTCGAGGATCTCGGGCATCATCTCGGCCACCAGCGCCTCGGCCGTTCCGAACGGCACGCTCCGGAGGCCCGGCTCGCCGTGGACGCCCATCCCGAGGTACACCTCGCCTTCGGGCAGAGCGAACATCGGCCGCCCCGTCAGGGGCGACACGCCTGGGGCCACGGCCGCGCCGAGGGTGCGGGTCGCGTCGCGCACACGAGCGCCCAGCCGTGCGAGCTCTTCGAGGCTCGCGCCCTCCTCGGCTCGGGCGCCCACCGTCTTGTACACGAAGGCGGTCCCGGCGGCGCCGCGGCGCTCGTCCTCGCGACCCTTCGGGGCCGACGAGACGTCGTCGTACATGAGCAGCGACTCGGCGTGGATGCCCTCGTCCTGGGCGAGCTCCACGGCCATCTCGGCGTTGATCACGTCGCCGGCGTGGCGTGACACGAGCAACAGCACACCGGCGCCGCGATCCGCGGCGCGGATGGCCTCGAGGATCAGGTCGGGCGGCGGCGCGGCGAAGATCTCACCGACCGCGTTGGCGTCGAGCATCCCCTCGCCGATCCAGCCGAGCGCGATCGGCTCGTGGCCGGACCCGTTGCCGATCACGATGCCGACCTTGCCGCTGGCCTTCGGCCGGCGGCGCACCACGACCCGAGGATCGTCGCCCCGGGCGACGAGGTCGCCGTAGGCGCCGAGGTAGCCGTCGATCATGTGGTCGACGATCCGATCAGGATCGTTGATGAGCTTGTTCATGCAGGGCCTCCCAGGGCCGCGGCGTGCCACGTCTCGAAGACGAGCGCCATGGAAACGGCGCCGGGATCGAGGTGGCCCACGCCGGCGTCGGCCACGTAGCGCGCGCGACCGTGCCGGGCAGGCATGGCGCGTGTCGCCTCTGCGCCGGCACGGGC
>JACCWH010000219.1 GCA_013697735.1 Trueperaceae bacterium
CCCCGTGACCGCCGCGCGACGATGTCGACCTGTGTGGGTGCCTAGTTCCCCTGGATTTCGTCGGCGGCGCGCTGCATGGCGGCGCCGACGTCGCTGTCGGCGGACTCCAGGATCACCGAGAGCGCGCTCCCGGCGGGACCCCACACGTTGCCCATCTGCGGCAGGTTGGGCATCGGCTCGGAGTCGAGGAGCGCGGCACCGAAGCTGCTGATGAAGGGGTCGTCCTCGACCTGTGCGAGGGCCGTCAAGGAGGCGGGGATGCGGCCGGAGAGGTTGGCCATAGACACCTGGGCGTCGGTCCGGGTGATCCACTTGGCGAAGTTCGCGGCGTCGGCGCGGCGTGTGCTGAAGGGGTTGAGGAGCACGCCCTGAACACCCATGAAACCGCTCCACTCGGTGCCGTTCGCGAGGGGGGGCATGGGGTGCACGGAGACGTCGAGCCCAGCCGCCTGGTACTGGCTGATGGCCCAGGGGCCGTTGTAGATCATCGCGAGCGCGCCGTCGATGAAGAGACCGTTCGCGACGTCGTAATTCGTGCCGGCCGGGATGAGGCCGTGCGCGTACTGCAGGTCCTTGATCGCTTGAGCCCCGGCGACGGCACCTTCGGTACCGATGCCGACGTCCGCTGCAACGAGGCTGCCGGAGGCGTCACTCCCGAAGACGTAGCCGCCGAAGGTGTTGATCCAACCGTAGGCGAAGTAGAAGTTCGGCGCGTCGAACATGAAGCCGAAGGTGTCGTCGGTGGTCAGCGACTGCGCGAGGGAGATGAGTTCCTCGTAGGTGGCCGGGACGGCGTCGACGAGGTCGTTGTTGACGATGAGCGCGGGGCCCTCGACGAACATCGGCAGACCGACGAGGTTGCCTTGGAACGTGTACGCGAGGCGGGCCTGCTCGGAGAGATCGGAGAGGTAGTCGCTCGTCGCGAAGGAGCGCATGTCGGCTGCGACGCCCCCGAGCGCGAACTCGGCGACTTGGTCTTGGGGCACGCCGACGAAGAGGTCGCCCGCTTGACCTTGCGGTGCGGCGAGGAGCGCCTGCTGCTTGAGTTCGCCGAGGTCGAGCTTGACGACCGACGTCGGGACCCCGAACGCGCTGGAGAAGCTCGCGGCCTCCGCCTGGAGCCACTCGAGTGTCTGGTCGCCGAACGTGGTCCAGATCGTGAGTCCTTGGCCGAATGCGATGCCGGCGGTCGCGAACACCGCCAGGCAAGTGATGAGCACCTTCTTCATGGACATCGTCCCCTTTCGATCCTGCACCTCTGGCGGCCTACTGCTCCGACGCGGACTCGGTCCACGCTCGATCACCGTCGATCGCTTCGATGCTGCCGTCCATCGTACTCGCTCCCTGGCGGCCTGTATAGAATCCCATGTCGCCATCGCGCTCACGCGCCGCTCACGCGCCCCCAGCTCCCGGTCGCCGGTAGCGACGTGAGGCGTCGACTTCGGCCGCGCCGACCGCCACGAGCCGCTCCAGCGCCGCGAGCACGGTCGGCGCCGGCCGCCCGCTCGCCGCGACCAGGTCGTCCGCCGTGCGAGGGGCGGTGCCGAGGAGATCCCACGCCCACGCCGCGCTGCGAGCGAGTGCCGGTAGGTGATCGGCGTCGTCCACCCTTCGTGGCGTCACGCCGAGCACGAGTAGGGCGTCGTCGATGCTCCAGACGGGTGTAGCGCCGTCTCGCAGGAGAGCGAGGTTCCCGGCCATGGCGGCGTCCCACGGCCGCGCGGGACACGCGAGCACGTCGCGGCCGTACGTTCCCGCATGGGTGGCGGTGAGGTTGGCGCCCGAGGCCGCGCCCGCCTCGACCACGAGCACCGCCCGCGTCAGGGCCGCGATGAGTCGGTTGCGCCTCGGGAAGGCGTGCACGGCGACGCCGTGGCCGATCGGCGTCTCGCTCACCAAGGCGCCTCCGTGCTGCACGATCGCGTGCGCGAGCGATACGTTCGTCGCCGGTGAGGGTCGGTCGACGCCGCCGGCGAGGACCGCAATCGTGGCCCCGCGGCCGCGCGGCGCGGCGATCGCGCCACCGTGCGCGGCGGCGTCGATGCCGAGCGCGAGTCCGGAGACCACACCGATGCCAGCGCTCGCGATCGCGCGGGCGACGTCGAACGCGAACGCGCAGCCCGCGCGACTGGCGCGACGACTGCCGACCACGGCGACCGCCGAGGACGGGAAGGCCGCGAGTGACGGCGGAGGCGAGCCGCGGACGTAGAGGAGGGGAGGGAGGTCGTCGAAGACGGACCAGGCCTCCGGGAAGTCGGCGTCGGCGTCGGTCAGGATCGTGGCGCCGATGCGGGCTGCGCGGACCGACTCCCGCGCCGCGCCGGCGGGATCGACCGCCGCGCACAGACGTGCGGTCCGCTGCGGGCCGAGGCCAGGCAGGGGCGGCCACGACTGCCCACGAAGGGCTGCCTCGACCGCGCTCCGGGCCGAACCGTACGCGCGTCTCAGGGAGCGGACGCGAGCGGGTCCGAGGCCATCGACGCGCGTGAGCGCCAGCAGCGCGAGTCGCTCGGCGTCTGCACCTTCAGTACCCTCCGGAAGTCGGCACTCGTCGCGCACACCGGAGTGTGACCGCAGCGACGGCGCCGCGTGTCGCAGGGGCGGCAGCAACCCAGGAGTGGGCGGCTACGGGCGCTAGCCTCGCCGCCACCGCGATCCCGAGGCCGTATCTTCCACCGTGATGCCGAGATCGGCGAGGCGGTCGCGAAGTGTGTCGGAGCGTGCGAAGTCGCGCCGGCGCCGAGCTTCGTCGCGCTCCTCGAGTACGAGGACCACGAGCGCGTCGAACGCTTCCTTGGCAGCTCCGGTGCCCGCGTTCGCCGTGACCCCGAGCACCCCCTCGAGGAGATCGTCGAAGAGCACCTTCGCCCAGGCTCCCGCGCCGTGCTCTCCCGCGTCGACGGCACGATTCGCATCGCGCGCGACGTCGAACAGCACTGCGATCGCTTCGGGCGTGGCGAGATCGTCGTTCAACGCGGAGGCGAATCGCGCCCTCGCAGCCAGCCACGGATCCTCCCCGTCGGGTCGGTCCTCGGCGCTGCCCCAGCTCTCGTAGCCGGTGCGCAGCCGTCGTAGGCCCGCTGCCGAGGCTTCGAGCGCCTCGGGCGCGAAGTCCGACAGCGACCGGTAGTGCGAGCGCAGCAGGTGGAAGCGGATGACCATCGGATCGTGCCGCTCGAGGAGGGTGGTGAGGTCGACCACGTGCCCCTTCGACTTCGACATCTTCTCGCCGCCGAGCGTGAGCATGTTCCAGTGCATCCAGGTGCGTGCGAAGGCCTTGCCCGCCCCGCGGGCCTGCGCAAGCTCACACTCGTGGTGCGGAAAGATCAGGTCGAGGCCGCCTCCGTGGATGTCGAACTCGTCGCCGAGGTACTTGGTGCTCATCACGGAGCACTCTATGTGCCAGCCGGGGAAGCCCTCGCCCCAGGGACTCGGCCAGCGCATGATGTGGTTCTCCTCGGCACGCTTCCAGAGGGCGAAGTCGCGCGCGTCGCGCTTCTCGGAGCGCACCTCCAGGCGCGTGCCCTGGAGCAGCTCGTCGGGATCTCGGCCCGAGAGCTCGCCGTACGCATCCCAGGCGGAGACGTCGAAGTAGACGCTCCCAGCCGATTCGTACGCGAGGCGACGCTCGAGCAGTTCCTGCGTGAGTGCGATCTGCTCGGTGATGTGGCCGGTGGCGCGCGGGATGACGCTCGGCCGCCACACTCCGAGCCGCGCCATGGCGTCGAAGTACGACCAGAAGTACTTCTCGGCAACCTCCATCGGCTCGAGCCGCTCGAGCTTGGCCCGTTTGGCCAGCTTGTCGTCGCCGTCGTCGCCGTCGTCCGTCAGGTGCCCGACGTCGGTGACGTTGGTGACGAGACGAACCTCGTACCCCTCGTGCAGGAACCAGCGACGCAGCACGTCGAACACCACCGGGCCTCGGGCGTGACCGAGGTGCGGTTCGGAGTAGACGGTCGGGCCACAGACGTAGATACCGACCTTGCCGGGGGTGACGCTCTCGAACGGTTGCGAGCGCCGCGTCAGGGTGTCGTAGAAGGTCATCGCCATGCGGCCGGGAGTCTATCACGCGCGGGCGGTGGCTCCGGAGCCGGCCGAGCGACCGGGCTTGGTAGCCTGCCGCATGGCGCACCGAACCCTCGCCCGGCGCGCGGAGCACGAGGACGTGATCAAGGGATCGCGCTTCCTGGCGATCGTCTCGCCCCTCGACCATGAACGTGACGCCGATGCGCTCCTCGCCGAGGCGCGTGCACGCCATCCCGACGCCTCGCACCACGCCTTCGCGATGCGTTGGGGGCAGTCCGTGCGCTCCTCTGACGATGGTGAACCCGGCGGCACGGCCGGCCGGCCGATGCTCGAGGTGGTGCTGAAGGGCGAGCTCGACCGGGTCGCGGCAGTCGTGGTGCGGACGTTCGGTGGCACGAAGCTCGGTGCCGGCGGCCTCGCCCGCGCCTACGGTGGCGCGGTCGCGCGCGCGGTCCGGCTCGCAGGTACGCGCGAGGTTCCCGACCTGGTCACGTTCGAGGTGCGACTCCCCTTCGCAGTGGTCGACGCAGTGCTGCGCGAGGCGCAGGCCGACCCGTCCGTGCGCGACGCCGGCGTCGACTACGCTTCGGGGGAGGCTCGCGTGGTGCTGACGCTGCTCGAAGCCTCCGCCGATGCGTGGCGCAGCGTCCTCGCCGATCTCAGTAGAGGTGCGGCCGAGGTCCTCGACGACGGGTGACGCCCGCCGGCGCGCCTCGCGGACGATGTCGTAGCGTACGACCATGTACAGGGCACGAAGCACCGCAACGTCCGTCGTCGGCCTCGCGCTCCTCGCCACCCTCCTCGCGGCGTGCGCGCCCGCCATGCAGGAGGTCGCTCGGCCGGTCGTGCTGGTGGTCGCAGGGCCGACGGAGTTGCCACTCGACGGTGTCGACGGGGCCATGCGGTCCGCGTTGCGACGCGCTGGATTCGGCGGTTCGTTCGGGCCCACCGTGATCGTGCAGGTCGCCGAACGGCGCGACCTCTCGCGCTCGCAAGCGCTGCGGACGACCGCCGAACTCGGCCGCATCGGTCGCGCGGACGTCGCGCTCTTCGTCGAAGTCGTTCGGCTCGACCGCCACGTCGAGCTCGAGCGGCGTGCGGTGTCGCGCCGCGTGACCATCGAACTGCAGCTCCGCGCGACGCTGGTCGATCCGGCGACCGGCGCGGTGCTGTGGTCGACGCGTGACGCGGTTCGTCAGGCGGTCCGAACCGACCGCACCACCCGAGTACTCCCGCCCCTGCAGGCGGATCCCGACGCCGTGGCGCTCCGCGACGGAGCTGTCACCGCACTCGCGCGCGAGGTCGTCGCGCGGCTCGCGCTGCTCGACGAGCCGGCGGATCGGCGCCCGTAGACGCGCGCCTTCGCCGAACCGCGCGCCTCAGCGGAAGTAGTTTCTGATGATCTCCTGGTACGGCACGGGTACGGTGCCGTCGGTCACGGCCTGCTCCACCGCCCGCTCGTAGCGTTCGGCAGTGCGCCCCTCCGGCAGGTGACCGTCGTCGCGGCCGGGCAGCCGAACCCTTCCCCCCGGCGTCTCCTCGCCGGGGAGGAGGAGACCTGGCAGGGGCTCGCTCTCGCCGGCGGCCTCCAATTCTTCCGTCTCCGCGTCGCCCGGGGCCCCGCGTCCCACACCGGCGTCGTCGCCTGCGCCAGCGTCGAAGGGCTCCTCGCCGCCCGGTCCGCCGTCTGGGCGCTGCCCATCCTCGGCTGGGGTGGGTTCACCCTCGTCACCTTCGGCGTCCGCGTCGCCGACTTCTTCGGCACCTTCCTCGCTACCGTCGCCGTTCTCGCCCTCCGGGTCCGCCTCCGTACCGGCCTCCCCATCCTCGCCGGGCTCCCCGTCGGGATCGGTATCGCCGCCACCGGGGATCTCGGTCTCGCTCGACTCCTCGTCGCCCTCGGGGTCTGCCGGCGTCGGTCTGAGTTGGGCGTCGAAGTCGCCGCTAGGATCGCGTTCACCCGGCTCCGGTGCCGATGCCGCGCGGTCGTCATCACGAACTCCGTCGCGTGCCGCGTCGCGTTCGGCCTCGGGCGCGCGCTCCGCCGCGTCGCCCGGTCGCTCGCGCAGGTTGTCGAGAAAGCGTTCGACCGTCTCACCCTCGCTCGCGTCGCCGGCGCCATCGTCCCGGCGCTCCCCCTCGTCGTCGCCCTCGTCGTCGGGAGGGGTCGAAGCGTCGCCATCGGGCTCCTCCTCGACTGCGGCCTCCTCGGCGAGGGGATCGGAAGCGTCGGGATCGCCTGGCACCGGTGCGCTCACGGGCGGCGGTGCGCTCTCCGGCGTACCTCCGACGCCCGCGGGGGTCGTGCCGAGTCCGGTCAGGCTCGGGAGGCCGCCCACCACGGCGGCGATCAGCCAGATGCCCACGGCGACGGCCGCGACCGGGAGCCACCACGGATTTCGTGGCGGCGCCGCAACGGCACGCACCGTGAGGCGCGCCTGGAGGGCCGCTTCCGCCAAGAACCCGTAGGGATCGCTCCGGCCGTCGTGCTCGACGTGCGTCTGGTAGGCGAGGCCAGACTCGCGTCCGATCCAGCCGAACGCTCGCTCGATGGGTGCGCGTGCCGGGAGCGCCGCGCCGACGACCGCTGCCACGAGCATGAGCACCCCGTGCGGGGCCAGATCCAGCCCGACGGCCCAACCCGCCAGCGACGCGGCCAGCGCGCCCGCTGCCCCGCGTGTGGCGCGGACGTCGAAGGTGTAGCGGCGAGCGAGCCGGTGGTGGAGATCGGGACGCCAGGTGGTCGCTTTCGTGGTCATGTGGCCCTTCGGACGCTCTGCGACGTCCCGTCGTCATGTCGGTGCCAGCGTCGCCAACCCCAGGCGACGGAGGCGAGCGCGAGCGCGAGCATGACCGCCAGGTACCAGGGGGAGACGGCGACCGCGCCGGTGAGGGGATTGAGCATCGTCCAGCCGAGCCGGACGTCGAGCATGAGGAGCCCGACGAGGAGGGCGGGGACGAGGAGCGGGACGAATGCGCCGAGACGCAGTCGCGCCGTGAGTGCGCCGAGCGCGAGCCCCAACGCGAAGTAGGCGCTCGGTGCGAGTGTGATGCCGACGAACGACCACCACAAGGGGGTGGCGGGATAGGTGGCCGCGTACGTCGCCACCTCGAGCGGGATGGCGAGCAGGCCTATCACGAAGACCGCGACGGCCGTGCCGACACCGCGTCGGCCACGTTCGTTCACAGCCGTCGCACCGAACCCGAGCCCAAGGAGCGCAAGGAGTACGCTGCGAGTCTGCGCGAAGGCGTACCACGATTCGTTCGTGGCGCCGAGCGTCGACGGCCAGACCGTCACGAGCGTGATCACGAGCGCCGCGAGCACCAGGGTCGCGACCTGCGTCACGTCGCTCGCGCGTACTCTCGCTTCGACGTCGTGCGCGAAGGCCCGCATCAGTCGAGCCCGCCCGCTCGCGCCTCGCGCGGCTCGCTCGCGAGCGCCACGAACCACGTGGCACCGTCGAAGGCGATGGCGGTGCCAGCCGGAATCACGTCGAACAGTGCGCGAGCCGCAGCGCTCGGAGGTGATGCATCGTTGCTGACGATGGCACCGGTACCGCCGGGGGCGATGGCGTCGTAGACGTCGCCGCCTCTGACCCGGACCTCCGTCAGGGGCCGCGGACCGTCGTTGACGAGGTCGCGACCCTCCCACCGGAGCCAGACGTCGGCGACCCGCGGCCGCTCTACGAGCTGCTGGCCGCGCCAGCGAGCGAGCGGCACGCTCGTGCCGTCGGGACCGGTGGTGAGGGGGGTGAGGCCGATGGGTCTGACGGCAGCGTCGAGCCGTACCTCCGATGCGGGGAGGCTGACGAGGTCGTGGACGCGCCAGCGTTGTCCGATGCCGTTCCCGCCGATGACGACGTCTCGTGTCGTTTGGAGCGTCGGGCTCGACGGGCGCAACGCCGCCCAGGCGACGAAGCTGCCAGCGATCACGATCGCAGCGGCTGCGACGATGCCGGGGAGTCCCCCGAAGCGGAGGACGATCAGGACCGCCAGCGCGTAGATGCTCGCACCGAAGAGGAGGGTGATGCTCGACTCGCTCCTTGGCGGTACGAGCCGGTCGACGGCGGCGAAGGCGCTCACCGTGGCGGCGTGATCGGTCCGCGCCGCCTCCAAGACGGCGACCCCGGGCTCGAGGGCCCGCTCCAGAACGATCCATCCCGCTCCGACGCGTCGCCACGGCTCGTCGGCCGGCGGTGCCAGCGCCGCGAGCGCCGGGAGGGCGGCGGAGACGTCGCTCAGCACCACGATCGCACCGGCTGCCGCGGCGGCCACGAGCGCCGCAGTGCGTGGCGGGTCGCCGTCGCCGGCGACGATGAGCGCGCGAACCCCGTCGTACGCCGCGCTGCGCGCGACCAGCCGCTCTGCGGGAACGTCGACCACCCGGGCTTGGTCGCCGAGCCGAGCACGCCACGGCCCCGGCGCTTCGGTGACGACCACGTCGACTGCGCGTCGGTCGGCGTCGCCACGCGGGACGCTCCCGCTCGCGAGCGTCGTGGCGCCCGACCGGACGGTCCAGGTGAGCGAGCGCCATATGGGGACGAAGAGTTCGTCGTCGAAGACCGAGAGCCCGCTCCCGCCAGCGACCGTGGCGCGGTAGACGAGCGGAATGGTCCCGTCGCGCAGGCTCCCCTGGTCGATGACCACCTCCAGCACCGCGGGTCCGACGTCGCGGAGCGTGAGCCGGAGCGGATTCCAGGCGTTGGCGACGAGCGTGCCCGCGAAGCCGAGCTCCACGCCGGCGAGCCGCTGCGCCTGTCCGGAGGCCGTGCCCACGCAGAGTGCCACCACCGAGACGAGCGCGGCACGCAGGGCGAAGGAGGCGGCCGTACGACGTGCAGGCTGGGCGCGGACTGGCATGAGCCCACGATAGCGGTGTCGGTGCGCCCGCTCGGTCGCGGAGCTCGCGTGCGGCACCTACCGCGAGCCGCTCACGGCCTCGATGGCCGCCAGACGATCGCCGAGACCACGTCGCGCTCGCTGCGGCGGTTGAGGACACGGCCCGCAGCCATGAGCGTGGTGCTGCCACCGGAGTCGAGCCGCAACGCATCGCTGGCACCGAGGCGGAGGAAGAGGTCGACCAGATCGATCGCGATCATGCTCTCCGCCGCCACCAGGAGCACGGTGCCGTCGGGCCGGACACCGAGCGCGGCCTGCTGTGTGAGTCCATCGAGGATCCGTTGCCCCTCCGCGAACGCCTCGAGATCGGGTCGGAGCGCGGGGAGACCGTCCTTGAGGAGGAGTGGACCCGCCTCCACGGCGTAGCGCGGATGCGCGAAGGCGCTCGGGGTGACGCGGTAGTCGTAGTGGACGACGTCCCCTTCGTCGGCGAGCGCGAGCGGGCGGTTGTCGCCGGAGTAGACGACGGCGATGGCGTTCGACGGCACACGCACGGGCCCGACGCGATTGTCGAGCACGGCGCCGTCGGCGTCGACCGTGATGACCCCCTGGCGCGACGTCCCGGCCCAGCCGCTGGTGGTCACCACGCCGAGCCCTTCACCGCCCGGTGAGCCGCTCAGGGCCGCCACGGTGCCGTTCACGCGCACGGTGTAGTCGACACGGACACGGTCGATCACCGGCGCGCCCGATCCGAAGGCGACGCTCGCACGGTTGCGCGACGGGAGCGACAGGACGCCCCCGTCGACGACCAGGTAACCGATCGCCTCACGCGTCGCGGTGTTGAAGTAGCCCGCGTTGATGGCTGCGAATGCACCCGAGGCGAGTCGGGGCATCGGGCTGGCGACCCCCGTGGCGCCGACGACCCGCCATTCGCCGGCGTCCGGTGCGACCTCGAGGAGATGGACCCACGTCGGTCCGCCGCTCCCCTCGGCGCGGAAGCGTCGATACGTGACGCCGTCTGCGAGCGATTCCCGCGTGTCGGCGAAGACAAGAGCAGGGGCGGGTCCGGCTCGCGGCGCGCCCTCGGTCACCACGTCGATCACGAGGCGCGTCGGCTCCGCGAGCGCGAAGACGCGATACGTGTAGCCGCCCCCAGACACCTCGACAGTGGTGCCGTCGGGCTCCTGGCGCACCACTACCTCGAGCCCGCCGTAGACGTCGGGGAGCCCGACCGGTATGAGGAGGGACGGCAGGCGCAGCCGGAGCGCATCCCCCGCCCCCACCGCCCCCTGCGCCCCGAGCGGCCCGAGCACGGCGGCGTCGAGCCCGGGTACGTCGAGCACCACGCGGATCTCACCCTCGCCCGCGAAACGGACGTTCTCGAGCACGGGGAGGTCGAGTTCGAGGAACGCGAGCAGCTCGGGTACGCCGTAGACCTCGCCGTCCACGACCGTGGGCGGGGGGACGTCGAGATCGGCGAGCCAACCGAAGCCCGGGACGTACGTGATCTCGCGGCCATCCGCTCGGATGACGATGGCGCCCTCGCTCACGGTGGCGACCGCGCCCGGAATGCGCACGAGGGGCGCTTCGCCTGGCGCTCCCTGAGCGACGGCGCTCGACACGACGCTCAGCACCAGCACCAGGAGCGCCGCCCCTGCAATAGGGTGGCGACCACGATCGGGCGGAACGGAAGCGGGGGAACGTCGCTGACGCCGGTCGCGGCGCCCGATCGTGATCATGCCGTCGAGTCTCGCCCGATTCGAGTTGAGGTTCGTGAGGGGCGCTGCCGCGATCGCCGTCACTCCATGTGCATGAGCTGCATCAGGGGCTCGACACGGACGCCGCCACCGAGCATGTGCCCGAGTGCGAGGTGCAGGCGGTGCGCTTCCACGTCGCGACGATTGAGCGTGAGCGCGCCGACGCTCATGGCGCGACCGCGCAACGCGCTGACGCCCTCGGGAGCGAGATCGACGACGGTCAGGTGCGGTCCGAGCAGCGCGCTCGGAAAGGTTGCGTTCGGATCGATTCGCACCACCAGGTCGGCCTGTTCGAGCAGCCGGCTGGCGACGGGATCGTGTGCGACCGTGGCGACCACGTCGGTCGAGGCTGCCAACCGCGGGACGGCGCGTTCGGCATCGGGGCGGCTACCCGCTAGGAGCGTCAGATGAACGACACCGACGCTCGCGAGCTCGCGCGCCACCGCGCGGGCCTCGACACCCCCACCGAGCACCACGGCGCGCGCATCGCGCGGGTCCCACAGCCGAGAGCGAAGTGCTTGTGAGAGCGCGCGCCCGAGATGGTATTCGGCGACCAACCCCGCTTGCGTGGCGATGAGGGTGTCGGCTGCCTCGACGTCGGAGGCATCGAGCGACGACCGGTCGGCGAGTCGCAGCGCGTCGCTCTGTGCGTCTGCGTCGAGCACCAGGGCGCCTGCAAAGTCGAGGGTCCGGAGCGCTTCCACCCACTTCGCGGCGCGCCCCGGAGGGACGACGTGCAGATGGAAACGGACTTCGTCGTCACGGAACGAGCGGAGGAGGTGTGAGAGTGAAGGATCGGAACACACGACCGCGACGAGGTGCATGACCACCAGTATGTCACGGCGCGCACCGGGACTCGGCGGGGGCACGTTCGCGCGTGATAGCATGCGGCTCATCGGGGAGAGCGTCCCCGACGCGCTTCCTCCATCGCGTCGACAGACTTCCCTCCAACCGACTTCCTGTAGACCGACTTCCTGTAGACCGACTTCCTGTAGACCGAGGTGGAATCCGATGCACGTGCTCCTTCCCGACGGCAAGCGGCTCGAACTGTCCGCAGGCGCCACCGGCGCCGACGTCGCCGCTGCGATCGGTCCCGGCCTCGCACGAGCGGCGCTCGGCATCCGGGTCGACGGTCGCCTCCGCGACCTCCAGAGCGAGGTGGATGGCGGCGCGACCGTCGCGATCCTCACGTCGCGCGACGCCGAGGTGATCGAGCTCATGCGGCACACGCTCGCGCACGTGCTGGCGCAGGCGGTGCGCGAACACCTCGTGGCCGAGGGTGCCGCACCCGGCGATGTGCGCATGGGGATCGGACCGACGATCGAGCACGGCTTCTACTACGATTTCGACCTGCCGCGGTCGTTGACGCCCGACGACCTCGAGCAGATCGAAGTCCGCATGCGGGCCATCGTCGCGGCCGATCTACCCCTGGGGCGCTTCACGCTGCCACGCGTCGAGGCGCTCGAGCGCTACCGGACCCAGGGCGACCCCTACAAGACGGAGTTGATCGAGGATCTTCCCGAGGGGGAGACCATCAGCTTCTACCGACAAGGAGCGGAGGAAGGCGTCGGCTTCACGGATCTCTGTCGCGGACCGCACGTGCCACGCACGGGTGTGCTACCGCCGCACTTCAAGCTCACCACGCTCGCTGGTGCCTACTGGCGCGGCGACGAGTCGCGACCGATGCTGCAGCGGATCTACGGCGTCGCGTTCACCAGCGCCGAGGCGCTCGAGGAGCACCTGTGGCGGGTCGACGAGGCGAAGCGGCGCGACCATCGCAAACTCGGCGCCGAGCTCGACATCTTCGTTCTCGACGAGGACATCGGACCCGGTCTACCGCTGTGGTTGCCGCGCGGCGCGATCATGGTCGAGGAGATCGAGCGGCTCGCGAAGGAGGTCGAGGCGCGCGGCGGCTACCAGCGGGTGCGGAGCCCACACCTCTCGAAGGAGCAGCTCTTCCTGAAGAGCGGCCACCTGCCCTACTACGAGCACGACATGTTCCCGGCGATGGTGCTCGACGACGTCAAGTACTACGTCAAGCCGATGAACTGCCCCTTCCACCACAAGATCTTCGCGGCGCGTCCGCGCTCCTACCGCGATCTCCCGCTGCGGCTCGCAGAGTACGGCACCTGCTACCGCTACGAAGACCACGGCGCGCTCATGGGGCTCCTCCGCGTTCGTAGCATGCAGATGAACGACGCCCACATCTACTGCACGCCCGAGCAGTTCGAGGCCGAGTTCCTGAAGGTGATCGGCCTCTACCTCGAGTACTTCGAACTCTTCGGGATCGACTCCTACGTGATGCGCTTCTCCAAGCACGCCCCGGAGGGATTGGGGAAGAAGTACGTCGACGAGGGTGAGCTCTGGCGCTCCACGGAAGACATGGTCCGGCGAGCGCTCGTGGCGGGCGACGTCTCCTTCTACGAGGCGGACGACGAGGCGGCGTTCTACGGCCCCAAGATCGACGTGCAGATCAAGAGCGCGATCGGTCGCGAGTTCACGCTCGCCACGAATCAGGTCGACTTCGTGCAGCCGGGGCGTTTCGACCTCCACTACGTCGACGAGCATGGCGAACGCAAGACGCCCTTGTGCATCCACCGTGCGCCGCTCTCGACCCACGAGCGCATGGTGGGCTTCCTGATCGAGCACTACGGCGGCGATTTTCCGCTCTGGCTCGCGCCGGAGCAGGTGCGGATCGTGCCGATCGCCGATCGCCACCTGCCGTACGCCGACGAGGTGGCCGAAGCGCTGCGCGCCGTCGGCCTCCGGGCAGAGGTCGACGGCGGCAACGACCGGATGAACGCGAAAGTCCGCGCCGCAGAGCTGTACAAGGTGCCCTACATCGCGGTGGTGGGCGACAAGGAACACGACGCGCGAACGGTGTCGTTCCGGAGCCGTCGCGAGGAGGCGCGCAACGGTATCGACCTCGAGGCGTTCACGTCGCACCTGCGGGAGCAGGTGGCGACGCGCGCCTCAAACGTAACGCCGATCGCCTGAGGATTCGGCGCGAGCAGCTCGATCGGCGAGCTCCATCGCGCCCATCCTCGCCCGTCCGGGCACCCACGCCGCTCAGGCGGCGTGGATCACGACGCGTTCGATCACGTCGGGTGCCGGCCCACCACGCTTCCCGGGATCGACGCGGGTGATGGCGTCGAGCACCTCGAGTCCGTCGATGACGCGGCCGAATACGCTGTGCTTGCCGTCGAGCCATGGGGTCGCCGTGAAGGTGATGAAGAACTGCGAGCCGTTCGTACCGGGCCCGGCGTTCGCCATCGAGAGCACGCCCTTGGCGTCGTGACCGAGCCCGGCAGCGAACTCGTCGCCGAACTTGTAGCCGGGGCCCCCCGTGCCGGTGCCGGTCGGGTCGCCCGTCTGGGCCATGAAGTCTTCGAGCACGCGGTGGAACACGATCCCGTCGTAGTAGCGCTGCAAGGCGAGGAATACGAAGTTGTTGACGGTCTTCGGCGCCTCGTCCTGGAAGAGATCGACGACGAGTCGACCGCGGCTCGTGACGATCTCGGCCCGGTAGTCCTTGCCGGACTCGAGCACGTCCTTCGCCGCCGGAAACGTGGTGGTGCGCGACTCGGCGGGGGTGATGGGGGCGAATCCCGAGAGCGGATCAGGCATCTATGACGTCCTTTCCAAGACGGCGCCCACCGTACCGTGCCACGTTCACTCCGTGGCGTCCTCGTCCGGGCGCGTCAGGATCGTGACGCGCTCCATCCGGTCTGGGAATGGGAAGAAGCCCGCCGCCGGGCGACCGGCCAAGGTGCCGACCACCCCGCGGTACCCCGCGAGTTCGAAGGGTTGACCCGCAACGGGTGCGGCGCCGAGTTCGCGCTCGAGCACCTCACCGATCGTGCCCTCGCCGGGCAGGTCGACGCCGGCCTCGCGCAAGGTGGCGACGTCGTCGTCGAACGCCGCCGCCGCCGCGGGCGTCTGCGGATCGACGCGCCGGAGCTCGGCGAGGACCTCGCCACCGTCGAGCACGCGACCGAACACGGTATGGGCGCCGTCGAGCCACGGGGTGGGGGCGAAGGTGATGAAGAATTGCGATCCGTTGGTGCCGCGGCCGGCATTGGCCATCGACAGCACGCCGACGTCGTCATGACGGAGATGGGGGACGATCTCGTCGTCGAACTGGTACCCCGGACCGCCGGTTCCGGTACCCGTGGGATCGCCCGTCTGCGCCATGAAGTCTTCGAGCACGCGGTGGAAGACGATCCCGTCGTAGTAGCGATGCCGCGCGAGGAAAACGAAGGAGTTGACGGTGATGGGCGTCTCGTCCTGGTAGAGCTCGACGAGGATGACACCGCGGTTGGTCTCGATGAGTGCGGCGTAGTTGACGCCGGCCTCGAGCTGCGGCTCGGCCCCTCCGAAGCTGGTGCGGCGCTCGTCGCCGAACGGCTCGAGCGCCGTGTACCCCTCGGGGACCGGGGGCTCGTCCGGGAGCGTCATCGGGGCCGCTTCAGGACCGGCCGTCTCGTCGGCGTCTGCCGGCTCCTCCGCGTCGGCCGGCTCCTCCGAGTCGGCTGGCTCCTCGACGTCGGCGGGCTCCTCGGGCTCGGTCGCCTCCTCGGGCTCGGTCGCCTCCGCCGCCGCCGCGGTGGGGGGGAGTGCACCGTCGCTCGCGAGGTAGAAGCCCCCGCCGACGAGCAGAGCGACGAGCGCGATGGCCTGCGTGAGCCGGCTCACGGCCGGCGCTCCGATGGGTGGGACGTGCATTCGTTCATCGACATGGCTCCAGTGTACGTGCGTATGCTTGCCCCCGATGAACTTCAACGACATGCTCAAGATGCTCGTCGAGCGCGGTGCGTCCGATCTCCATCTCCACGTCGGACTCCCCCCCATGGCGCGGCTCCACGGCAAGCTCACACCCGTCGCCGAGACGAAGGTCGGGCCTCGCTTCACGGACGCGCTCGTCGACCTGATGTGCGACGAGCGGCAGAAGCTCATCTTCCACGACCGGCACCAAGTCGATCTCGCCTACAGCGTCGCCGGCCTCGGTCGCTTCCGCGTGAACCTCTTCCGGCAGCGCGGGAGCGTCAGCGCCGTGCTCCGCATCATCAACTCCGACGAGTCGATGCTGCAGGTGGTGAACCTGCCGCAGGAGACGATCGATTACTTCCGCGATCAGGAGCAGGGGATCGTGTTGGTGACCGGGGCGACGGGGTCGGGCAAGTCGACGACGCTCGCCCGCGTGATCGACGAGATCAACAGCTTCCACAACAAGATGATCGTCACGGTCGAGGACCCGATCGAGTACCTGCACAAGTCGAAGAAGTCCGCGATCGTGCAGCGCGAGATCGGCATGGACGCGCATTCGTTCTCCGACTCGCTCGTCGCGGCGATGCGTCAGGACCCCGACGTGATCATGATCGGCGAGATCCGCGACCACGCGACGGCGATGGCGGCGATCTCCGCCGCCCAGACCGGACACCTGGTCTTCAGCACCATGCACACGCAGGACGCGGCGCGCACGATCAACCGCATGCTCGAGCTCTTCCCGAACAACGAACGTGATACCGCGCGCATCCTCTTCGCGGAGGCGCTCGTGGGGATCGTGTCGCAGCGACTCCTGCCCAAGGTGGGCGGGAGCGGACGCGTCGCGGCGATGGAGATCATGAAGGCGACGCTGCGGATCAAGGACCTGATCAAGGACGAGAAGCGCTCGGGGGAGATCTACGAAGCGATCAAGGACTCGCGCCTCGACGGCATGCAGCTCTTCGACGACCATCTGGCGCAGCTCTACAGCGAGGACCTGATCTCGTACGAAACGGCGATTGCCGCCGCGACTTCGGCGCAGGGCTTCAAGATCATGGCGACGCAGGTCGACGTCATGCGCGATCGCCCCACGAGCACGCAGTGGGGGTGAGCGCGCCTGGCGCGCTAGGCGTGCCAGGCGCGGCGACGTGGCGGCGGGCCTAGAAGGGAACGTCGGTTGCGGGCGCCGCTGGGGGCGCCGGGCGCCGCGAGAAGCCGGAGCGGCCGTCGCCGTTGCGAGACTCGGCCTGCATCAGCGAGCGCGTGTCGACGGTGAGCGAGGCCTCGAGCCACGGACAGGTGTCGCGGATGTGGTGCAGCGCCGATGGATCGATCCGTGCCCCTTCGACCGCGAAACGGACCACGCCCTCTGGGGCGCGCACGCGGAGTTCGACCGGGACGTGCCCACTGTGCTCGTCGAACCGCGAGCGGAGCTCCTCGAGTTGGTGATCGCCCACTGAGTCGATGTCGAAGCGTACGACGACCACCTCGGGCACGCTTCCCGGCGTCCGGTCGTCCCAGCGAATGAGGCGGTCGGCCACGAGCCGGATGGCATCGGCGTCTTCCGAGACCTCGCACACCAGCACCGCGGGCGCGTCCTCGACGAGCTTCGGCGCGATCTCGTCGAAGACCCGGCTGAACGCGACCACCTCGCGCGCGCCGGTCTCGTCGGCGATCTCGAAGCGCGCCATCATCGTCCCCTTGCGCGTGGGGCGCTTCACCACGTTCTGGAGCATCCCGGCGAGGACGAGCTTGCGGCGGCCCGGCCCGGAGTCGCGCGTCGCCTCGCGGTACCAGGCCTCGACGCCATCGACCTTGACGACCGCCGCGTCGGCGAGGCCCGGGTAGGTCGCCATCGGGTGCGAGGAGAGGTAGAGGCCGAGCGCGTCCTTCTCGAAGCGGAGCAGCTCGAGCGGCGTGAGCGGGGCGGCCGACTCGAGTGACGGCACGGGCACCTCTTCTGCCCCGAAGAGGCCGACCTGGCCGTGCGACGCCTGCTCGCGGAGCGCCGCTCCCCAACGGACCGCCATCTCGACGCTCGCGAGGAGCGTCGGTCGTTCGCCGAACGCGTCGAACGCGCCCGATCGAACGAGCGACTCGAGGGCGCGCTTGTTCAGCAACGATCCGTCGACGCGACGGCAGAAATCGAAGAGTTCGGTGAAGCGTCCGCCCCGCTCGCGCTCGGCGAGGACATGGTCGACCGCCGTGTCGCCGACGTGTTTCACGCCGTAGAGCCCGAAGCGAACGACGTCACCCACCGGTGTGAAGTCGCCCCCCGACTCGTTGATGTCGGGCGGTAGCACCTCGATGCCCATGCGGCGCGAATCCGCGACGTACTGCGCGACCTTGTCGGAGTTCCCGCGCTCCACCGTGAGCAGCGCGGCCGCGAAGGCCACGGGGTAGTGCGCCTTGAGGTAGGCCGTCTGGTAGGAGAGGAGCGTGTAGGCGGCCGAGTGCGACTTGTTGAAACCGTAGTTCGCGAACTTCTCGAGGAGATCGAAGATACGGTTCGCCTCGTCGGCCGCGATGCCCTGCGCCTTCGCGCCGCGCTCGAACACGGCGCGCTGCTGCTCCATCTCCGAGACCTTCTTCTTGCCCATCGCGCGCCGGAGCAGGTCGGCCTCCCCGAGGCTGAAACCCGCCGCCGACTGCGCGATCTGCATGATCTGCTCCTGGTAGACCGGGATCCCGTACGTCTCCGCGAGGATGGGGGCGAGGTGGACGTCGCCGCTCTTCGGGAATTCGTCGTAGCGGACCTCTTCGCTGCCGTGATGGCGACGGATGTAGGCCGGGATGTTCTCCATGGGGCCGGGGCGGTAGAGCGCGGAGACGGCGATGAGGTCCTGGATGCGGCGCGGCTTGAGCTTCTTCAGGGTGTCGACCATGCCGGGTGACTCGAACTGGAAGACACCGGCGGCGTCACCGCGCGACAGGAGCTCGAAGACCTTCGGATCGTCGAGCGGGAAGGCGTCCGGATCGAGCCGCTCACCGTAGGTGTTCTGCACGATCCGCACCGCCGCCTCGATGAACGACAGCGTACGGAGGCCGAGGAAGTCCATCTTCAGGAAGCCGAGATCCTCGACGGAGTTCATGTCGTATTGGCAGACGACGGGGCCGTCGCCGCTGCGGAACACCGGCGCGAGCTCCTGCACACTCTCCCGCGAGATGATCACGCCCGCAGCGTGCACGGACGCGTGCCGGGTGAGGCCCTCGAGACTGATGGCGACGTCGACGTACTCCTTCGCGCCCGCGTCGTAGAGGGCGCGCATCTCGGGTATCTCCTCGAGGGCCTTCTCGATCGAAACCGATCGGCCGAACAGGAGCGGCACGAGCTTCGAGACCCGGTCGGCGTCCGCGAACGGTGCCTCGAGTACGCGCGCCGCGTCCTTGATGGCGGCGCGGGAGGCGAGCGTGCCGAACGTCGCGATGTGGGCGACCTTGTCGTCGCCGTACGTGTCGCGCACGTAGTCGATGACCTCCGACCGGCGGGCGTCGGAGAAATCGATGTCGAAGTCGGGCATTGAGATACGCTCGGGGTTCAGGAAGCGCTCGAACAGTAGCCCGTAGGCGAGCGGGTCGATGTTCGTGATCGCCTGCGCGTACGCGACGATGCTGCCGGCGCCCGAGCCACGTCCGGGCCCGACCGCGATGCCGTGCGCCCTCGCCCAGCCGATGAAGTCGGCGACGATCAGGAAGTAGTCGGCGAAGCCCATTGCGGAGATCACGCCGAGCTCGAACTCGGCGCGCTCGAGGATCGTGATCGCCTGCGCGTCGTGCCAAGTGGGTGTGAACGCCGCGAGGTGCGCGTATTCGTAACGGCCGTACGTGTCGCCCTCGGCCTTGGGCCTGCGCGACGCCTCGGCGTGGCGCGCGAGGCGCAGTAGGACCGTGTCGAGCGGTGAATCGTCCAGCGCGCCGTGAACCACGCCGTCGCCCAGGCCCTGCACGCGCTCAGCCTCCGCCAGGTAGGCGCGCCAGAGATCCTCACTCGCGTGCTCCGGGTAGCGCCTCGCTAGGCCGGCGTACGTCTCCACACGCAACTGCTCGGGAAGCGTACGGCCCTCGGGGACGGCGATCACCGGCATCTGGTAGACGCGCCGGTCGCCGATCGGCAGCTCGAGCGAGCAGCGCTCCGCAACGACCAGCGTGTTCGAGAGCGCGCTCGGGTACTCCCGCTCCGAGATGGCCGCGGCCATCTCGACGGGCGTCTTAACGTAGAACTCGTCGCACGGGAAGCGGAAGCGATCCGGATCGGAGAGGGTCGTC
>JACCWH010000226.1 GCA_013697735.1 Trueperaceae bacterium
GCGCGAGACCGACGCGGCGCGGCCGACGCCGGCTCGGGCTCCCGCGCCACCCTTCACGTACGCCGATCTCTTACGATCGTCTATCGACAACACCGCACCACCCGAGGCACGCTCCCATGCACGCCGCCGACCTCGTGATCGGCCGCGCGTACCGGACACGGAGGAGGCCGACATGCGGGACGAAGCGCGCGACACACGAGCGACCCAGGCAGTCTGGGCAGGCGAGGGCACGACGTTCATGGAGGGCGCCACTCAGGTTCCGGTGGTCCACAGTGTCTCCTTCGGGTACGACGACCTCGAGCACTGGCGCGCCGTCGCGCTCGGCGAGGCCGAGGGGCACATCTACGGCCGCAACACCAATCCCACGGTGCGCGTCTTCGAGGAGAAGCTCCGCGTGCTCGAGGGCGCGGCGGCGGCAACGAGCTTCGCCACCGGCATGGCCGCGATCAGCAACACGCTCTTCACGCTGCTGTCGCCGCGCGATCGCGTCGTCTCGGTGAAAGACACCTACGGCGGGACCAACAAGATCTTCACCGAGTTCCTCCCCCGCTTCGACATCGACGTCGAACTCTGCGACACGAACGACGAGGCGGCCATCCTCGCCGCGATCGATGCCGGCGTCGACGTCCTCTACCTCGAGAGCCCGACGAATCCGACCTGCAAGGTGCTCGACATCGAGACGCTCGCCCGCCGGGCGAAGGGGCACGGCGCAACGGTGGTGGTCGACAACACCTTCGCCACGCCCATCAACCAGCACCCTCTCGAACTCGGAGCCGACCTCGTGGTCCACAGCGCCACGAAGTACCTCGGCGGCCACGCCGACGCACTCGGGGGGGTGCTCGCCGGCGACGCCGACCTCGTGCGCGCCGTCTATCACTTCCGCGAGATCAACGGCGCCACCCTCCATCCCGAGGCCGCCTATCTGCTCCTACGCGGCATGAAGACACTCGCGCTGCGCATCGAACGACAGAACGCCACCGCACTGGCGATCGCGCGTCACCTCCGCGAGCACCCGCTCGTCGAGCGGGTCTTCTATCCCGGCCTGGAGGACCATCCCGGCCACGACGTCGCGACACGTCAGATGCCCGGCGGGTACGGCGGCATGCTCTCGTTCGTGCTGCACGGTGACTTCGACACGGTCGCCCGCTTCCTGCCACGCCTGCGCCTCGCCCACCGGGCGGCCAACCTCGGCGCCGTGGAGACGGTCGTCGCCCCGCCACGGACCGGCTCGCACGTCGAGCTCACGGCGGAGGAGCGCGCTGCGATGGGCATTCCCGAGACCCTCGTGCGCTACTCCTGCGGCATCGAGGACCCGAGTGACCTCATCGCCGACCTCGACGCCGCCCTCGACGCCACCGCGCGCGATCGGAAGCCCGAACGAGGTGGACCCCCGACGCTCGCGCCCGGCCGCGGCTGAGGGCCGCCATCATGGGCTTCGACCTCGTTCCCATACTCCTCCGTGGCCTCGACATCACGGTGCGACTGACGCTCACCTCCGCCGCCGTGGCGCTGGTGATCGCGATGATCGCCGGCCTCGGGCGACTCTCGCCGCTGCGACCCGTGCGCTTCCTCGCCGGGCTCTACGTGGAGGTCTTCCGAGGCACGTCGGTGCTCGTCCAGATGTTCTGGTTCTTCTTCGCGCTCCCGCTCTTCGGCGTCACGCTGTCGCCCTTCGTGGCGGGTGTGACCGCGTTGTCGCTCAACATCGGTGCCTACGGCGCCGAAATCGTTCGGGGCTCGATCCTCTCCGTCCCGAAGGGACAGCTCGAGGCGTCCGTCGCCCTCAACATGACGCCAGCGCTCCGTATGCGGCGCGTGATCCTGCCGCAGGCGCTCGTGCTGATGATGCCGCCCTTCGGCAACCTCCTCATAGAGCTGCTCAAGGCGACCGCGCTCGTGTCGCTCATCACCATCCCCGACATCACCTTCCGAGGTGTGACGCTCCAGCAGACCACCGGCCGCACCACCGAGATCTTCCTGTGGCTCCTGGTCCTCTACTTCGCGATCGCCTACCCGATGACCCTCGGTGTGCGCTGGATCGAGCGCCGCGCCAGCGCGTTCAGGAAGGCCTGAGCCGTGTTCGATTTCATCACCTTCTCCTGGGACGGCGAGTTCGCGCTGCGCATCCTCCCGCAGCTGCTGCGTGCGACCCTCATCACCATCCAAGCGACCGTCGTCGGCTTTGCGCTCGCGATGGTGATCGGGCTCGTGTTCGCGCTGCTCAGGCGCGGGCCGCGCGTCACCGCCTGGCCCGCCGGCTTCGTGGTCGAGTTCTTGCGCAGCACTCCGCTCCTGGTACAGCTCTACGTCCTCTTCTTCCTGCTGCCGGCGTACGGCGTCCGGCTCGACGCCTTCACCACTGGCGTGATCGGACTCGGGCTGCACTACGGTGCCTACCTCTCCGAGGTCTACCGCGCCGGCATCGCGAGCGTCGACACGGGTCAGTGGGAGGCGGCCACGTCGCTCAACTTCGGACGCCTCCACGTCTGGCGCACGATCATCCTGCCGCAGGCCATGCCGCCGATGGTGCCCGCCTTCGGCAACTACTTCATCGTCATGTTCAAAGAGACGCCGCTCCTCTCCGCGATCACCGTCACGGAGCTCATGCAGACCGCCAAGATCATCGGGGCGCGCTCGTTCAACTACGTCGAGCCCTACACGCTCGTCGGGTTGATCTTCCTCGCCCTCTCCTACCCCTCCGCCCTGCTGGTGAACCGACTGGAGGCCCGCTTTGCACGCAACCGCTGACACCGCCCCCACGAGCAGGGCTCCCGCACCGCACCCGGCGGGCACGGACGGCGGGCCGCAGCCGATCGTGGTCTTCCGGACGGTGAAGAAGAGCTTCGGCGACGTTCACGTCCTGCGCGAACTAAACTTCGAGGTCGCGCCCGCCGAGAAGGTCGCGATCATCGGTCCTTCCGGCTCCGGCAAGACGACCATCCTGCGCGTGCTGATGACGCTCGAGCGGCCCGATTCCGGCGAGGTGATCGTCGCTGGCGAGCATCTCTATCACAAGCGCGTCGGGGATCGCCTCGTGAAGGCTGACGAGCGCCACCTGCGCATGGTGCGGCAGAACATCGGCATGGTCTTCCAACACTTCAACCTCTTCCCCCACATGAAGGTGATCCGCAACGTCACCGAGGCGCCCATCCACGTGCTCGGACTGTCGAAGGACGAAGCGAACGATCGCGCGAAGGGTCTCCTCGACATGGTCGGGCTCGGCGACAAGCTCGATGCCTACCCGGCGCAGCTCTCCGGCGGTCAGAAACAGCGCGTGGCCATCGCCCGTGCGCTGGCGATGCGGCCCAAGGTGATGCTCTTCGACGAGGTGACCAGCGCGCTCGACCCCGAGCTCGTCGGCGAGGTCTTGGGGATCATCCGCACGCTCGCCGACGAGGGGGAGATGGCGATGCTCATCGTGACGCACGAGATGGGCTTCGCCCGGGACGTCGCGGATCGCGTCGTCTTCTTCGACCGCGGGCAGGTGGCCGAAGAGGGGCCTCCGGAACGCATCTTCAGCGAGCCCCAGAACCCGCGCACGCAGGAGTTCCTCCGCGCGGTGCTCGCGCACTGAACCGCGCGACGCTCGCGAACGCGCCGAGCGTGGCCCACGGTCGGTAGGATGCGCCATGCCCATCGACCTCAACGGTGATCTGGGCGAGTCCTACGGCCGTTGGCAGGTGGTCGACGACCGCGCGCTCATGGTCGCACTCAGTTCGGTCAACCTGGCGTGCGGTTTCCACGCGGGCGATCCGAGCGGACTGCGGCTCGCGGTGCGCGCGGCGCTCGACCACCGGCTGGCCATCGGCGCCCACCCCAGCTACCCCGACCTGCGCGGCTTCGGCCGCGTCGCCATGGCGCTCCCCCCGGAGCAGGTGCGCGACGACGTCCTCTACCAACTCGGCGCCCTGCAGGCGCTCTGCCACGCCGAAGGGGAGACGATCCGACACGTGAAACCGCACGGCGCGCTCTACCACGCCGTCGCCGACGATCCCGCCACGGCCGAGGCCGTCGGCGAGGCGGTGGCGAGCTTCGACGTCACGCTCCCCGTCGTGGTGCGCTCCCGCTCGCGCGGTGCAGAGGTGCTCGAGGAGGCCGGCCTCCAGGTACTGCGCGAGGCATTCCTCGACCGCCAGTACCGAAACGACGGGCGCCTGGTGCCGCGATCGCGCCCCGACGCGCTGGTCACCGACCCCGTCGAGATCGCCGAGCGCGCGGTCCGGCTCGCCACGGAGGGGAGCGTCGTCGCGATCGACGGCACCGTCCTCAGCCTCGCACCGCACACCCTCTGCCTCCACGGCGATGGACGCGACGCCGGCGCCGTCGCTATCCGCGTGCGCGACGCGCTCGAGGGCGCAGGCGTCGAGGTTCGCGCCGGCACCACGTGAGCGAACTCCCGCGCGACCTCGTCGACGAGCGCGGAGCGCGTTGGCGCATCCGAAGCGCCGGACCGGCGGCTGCGCTGCTCGAGACCGACGAGCCCCCCTCCGCCGACCTGTCGCGTCGGCTCGCGGCGCTGCGAACGGCGCTCTGGCCGACCCGACCGCGCAGCGTCCACGATCTCGTCCCGTCGTTCACGGCACTCCTGGCCGAGTTCCGCGCGGGCGCCGACGGGAGCGAAGTACGACGCTGGCTGCACGGCGCCGTCGCAGTCGAGCCGTCCCCCACCCCGCAGCATCACGACATCGTGGTGCGCTACGGCGAAGGGGCCGACGCCGACGACCTCGCCACGCGACTCGCACTCCCGTGGGACGAGATCGTTCGTCGCCACGCCGCCGCTCCCTACACGGTGGCCTTCATCGGGTTCACGCCCGGCTTCCCCTACCTCCACGGGCTCCCCGACGAACTCCGGACGCCGCGCCGGACCACGCCGCGCGCGGACGTCCCCGCCGGGTCCGTCGCCATCGCTGACGCCCACGCGGGCATCTATCCCAGGGCGAGCCCGGGCGGCTGGTGGCTGCTCGGCCGGACGGACGCCCCCCTCTTCGACGCGCATCGCGAGCCACCCGCACTCCTCGCCACGGGCGACGAGGTGCGGTTCGTACCGGCGGGCCGTTCACGCACCACCTCCCCGAAACCACCGTCGCCGACCGGGCCCGAACGGGGCGACCCCGTCCTCGAGGTGGTCGCCGCGTGGCGCGGCGCGGTCACACTGCAGACGCGGCCCCGCTGGGGTGTCGGTCAGTACGGACTGGCACAGGCGGGGCCGCTCGACGAGGCGGCGCACGGCGCGGCGCAGGACATCCTCGGTGATCTCCGCTGGGCGGCGGTCCTCGAAGCGACCGTCCCCTCGCTCACGCTGCGGGCGCTCGCCGATGTGACGGCGGTGGTCACGGGCGGCGGCGCGCGCATTCGCGCGGACGGTCGCCTGGTGCCGACCTGGCGACCCTTCAGCCTCCGCCGAGGAGCCTTCCTCGAGCTCGTTCCCGAGCCGAACGGGAGCGGTGCCACCGCCTACCTCGCCATCGCGGGGGGACTCGTCGCGCTGGCTCCGCCGACGGGCCACCCCGACCTGGTGGGGAGCGGAAGCACCGACGTCCGCGGCGGCATCGGCGGCTTCGGCCGCGCCCTCATCCCCGGCGACCTGCTCGCGCTCGCCGGCCCCACGCGCGCGCTCCGGCCGTGGCCCGGTCGACCCCGGTACGCCCAACGCGCGCTCCTCCGCCTCCACCCGGGACTCCAGGGTGAGCCCGCCGCGCTCGAGGCACTGCACGGTGGCCGGTTCATCGTGCGCTCGCGCGACCGGACGGGGGCGCGGCTCGAGGGTCCGTCCATCCGGCTCGAGCGGCACGACGTCGCCTCACAAGGCGTGCCGTGGGGCGCCGTCCAGGTACCGGCCGACGGCAATCCGATCGTGCTCCTCGCAGACCGTGGCCGTACGGGAGGGTACGCCGTTCCCGCGATCGTCGATCCACGCGACCTCTGGCAACTCGCCCAGGCGAGGCCCGGGAGCGAGGTCTGGTTCGTCCCCCCCGATGCGTTCCGATAGGGTCGCGCGGCGGCGGCGACCCGCCAGCTCAGTCCCTCGATTCGCCCGCCCCCTCGGTCTCCGTCGGCGCCTCGACCGACGCACGCTCGCGCTCGCGCGCGCTCGCCTCGAGCCGGTCGAACCCGACCCGCGACCCGGTGAACGCCGGCGGGATGCCCGTGATGCCGTCGTCGCTGCTGATGAAGTAGACGTGGTCCCCGGCCTCGAACACCGTGTCGCCCTTGGGTGTCACGAGCCGCTCACCGCGCAAGATCGCCGCGACCACCACGCCATCGGGGAGGGCGAGATCGCGCAGACGTTGCCCCACCACGCGACGCGACGCCTCGAGATAGACGTCGTAGACCGCGGCGCCTGCTGGCGCAGCGCCGCCGAGCTCGAGCCGCAGCGGCGGTCGCGGGGGCTCTGAGCGCGAGAGTCGGAGCCACTTGGCGAGCGGACCCACCGTCCACCCCTGGATGAGCGTTCCGACCACCACCACCACGAAGACCATGTTGAAGATGGTCTGGGCCTGCGGCACCCCCTGGAGGAGCGGGACGATCGCCAGGATGATCGGCACGGCGCCCTTGAGCCCCGCCCACGACACGAGCGTCGATTCGCGGACGCTGAAGCGGTAGCGGCGCGTCGCTCGTCGCAGCAGCCAGAACGTCGCGAACACCGCGAGCGGTCGCGCCACGAAGGTCAGCACCACCGTGATGAGCAGCGCCCCGCCGATCACGTCGGGGATCTGCGAGGGGAACACCAGGAGGCCGAGCAGCAGGAACATGCTGATCTGCGCACCCCACGCGACGCCGTCCATGAACGACGCGATGGTGTGGCGGTGGACGAGATGCGCGTTGCCGAGCATGAGACCGACCACATAGACGCTGAGGAAGCCGTTGCCGTAGAGGAGGTTCGATGCCGAGAAGGCGAGCATCGCCCCCGCGAGCGCCAGGATGGGGTAGAGACCGAACGCATCGATGCTCACGTTGTTGATGAGCCACACGAGCGCTCGCCCGAAGAGCACGCCGAGCACGGCGCCGATCGTGAGTTGCAGCACCACGCCCCCCACGAGCCCCCAACCGTCCACGCTCCCCACACCGATCGCCGTGCTGAGCGCGATCGTCAGGTAGATCGCGACCGGATCGTTGGTGCCCGATTCGGCCTCGAGCACCCCCCGCAAGCGCGCCGGGAGCCCGCGCCCCTTCAGCACGCCGAAGACCGCGGCGGCGTCCGTCGGTGCCAGGACGGCTCCGAGCAGCATGCCCGACATGAGATCGAGCGGCGTGAACCACCACGCCGCCAAGCCGACGATCACCATCTTCAGGACCACGCCGAACGTCGCCAGGAGCGCAGCGGGGACGATCGAGGCGCGGAAGAGCCGCTCGCGCGTGTCGAGACCGCCGGAGAAGAGGATGATCGCCAGCGCGAGCATCCCGACGTTGAGCGACAGGCCGTAGTCGCTGAAGTCGATACCGAGCGGTCCGCCGCTACCTGCGAGCACCCCGATCCCCACGAACAGCACGAGGGCGGGGAGTCCGAAGCGTTGCGTGAACCGCGTGCTCAGGATCGCGATCAGCATCAACAGCGCGGCGACGACCACGAACACGTCCATACCCAAGGGTACGACGATGGACCACCGCTCCCGTACCATGGCGCATGCGCAGCGTCGCCCTGATCGCCCACGACAAGAAGAAGCTCGACCTCGCCCTCTTCGCCCGTGACCACGCCAGCGTCCTCCGTCGCTTCCCACTCCTCGCCACGAAGACCACCGGTGGCGTGCTGCGTGACAAGGCCGGGCTCGACGTCGAGCACGTGCGCTCGGGTCCCGACGGCGGCGACCTGCAGGTCGGAGCCCGCATCGCGGAGGGGCGGGTGCTGGCGGTGATCTTCTTCCGCGATCCCCTCACGGCGCAACCGCACGAGCCCGACGTGTCGGCGCTGATGAGGATCTGCGACGTCCACCAGGTTCCGCTCGCCACGAACTTGGCGACCGCGAACGCGATCGTGGCCTGGCTCCAGGCGGAAGGCGACGCCTTGCAAGGGGAAGAGAACGCACAGGCCGACGGCTGAGCCCGGCGTAGGATGCGCGACGACGATGGCTGACCCGACCGACCTGATCGAGACCTTCCTAGCCGAGATGCGGCGCCGCTATCGTGAGGAGATCGACGCAGTCACGCTGCCGGACGGGACCCTCGACTACGTTCGTCGCCGGGTCGAAGCAGGCGACGTCGACACCATCGTGTTCATGCTGAAACTCGGCTACCTCATGGGGCTGCAGACGGGGTTCGCGGCGGGCCAGGCGGGCGACGCCGAGCCACCTCGCGGCCCGGGACCGATGCAGGCCTGAGTCCGCGGTCGACGCCGCACCCCCGTCAGCCCGACGCCTCGGCGAGTCGCCGCGCCGAGAGCTCGATCAGTCGCGCCTGCGAGTCGAGCTTGCGCTGCCCCACGCTGCGTTTCGGGCGCACGTACGAGCCGTCGGGCATGAGCTCGCGCCCCTTCACGTTGTCGCGCATCGCCAGGTCGAGCACCTGCCGGACCTTCCGCTTGAGGCGCGGGTCCTCGACCGGGAAGACGGTTTCGATGCGGCCGCTCAGGTTGCGCTGCATCCAGTCGGCCGAGGAGAGCATGACCGTGTCGGCTCCGCCGTCGGTGAACCAGAACGCCCGCGCATGCTCGAGGAAGCGCCCCACCACGCTCCTGACACGGATCCTGTCGGAGACCCCGACCACACCGGGGCGCAAGCAGCAGACCCCGCGCACCGCCAGATCGATCGTCACGCCCGCTCTCGAGGCGGTGTAGAGCGCTCGGATGATCTCCGGATCGACGAGCGCGTTCATCTTCGCGACGATGCCCGACGGGCGCCCGGCGAGCGCGTGCTCCGCCTCGCGCCCGATGGCGCCGAGGAGCTGGGCGCGCAAGGTGTCGGGCGCAACCCAGAGTTTGCGCCAGAGCCGCTGGGTGGAGAAGCCGGTGAGCAGGTTGAAGAGCTCGGCGACGTCGGCCCCGAGGTCGGGGTCGCACGTGAGGAGCCCGAAGTCGGTGTAGAGCGTGGCGGTTCCGGGGTTGTAGTTGCCGGTGCCGAGGTGGAGGTAGCGACGGATGACGCTGCCACCGCCCGGCGGGTGCTCGCGGCGAACCACCATCAGGGCCTTGCAGTGGGTCTTCATCTCGGCGAAGCCGTACACCACGTGGACGCCGGCGCGCTCGAGCTCTCGCGCCCACACGATGTTGTTCTCCTCGTCGAAGCGGGCCTTGAGCTCGACGAGTGCGGTCACGAGCTTGCCGTTGCCGGCGGCGCGAGCGAGCGCAGCCACCACCGGCGAGGCTCGGCCGACCCGGTAGAGCGTCTGCTTTATCGCGAGCACGTCGGGGTCGTCGGCGGCCTGCTCGAGCAGGAGCTGCACGGCGTCGAAGGCGTGGAAGGGGTGATGGAGGAGGATGTCGCTCGACCGCACCGCATCGAAGACGTCGGTGTGCCCGCGGAACTCGCTCGGCAGACGCGTCACGAGCGGCGGGTCGCGCAGGTCGGGCACGTCGAGCTGAGCGAGCTCCAGGAAGTCCGACACGTTGAGGTGGTTGGGGATCTCGAAGACGTCGGCCGGGTCGAGATGGAGCGTGCGCCGGAGCTGCTCGCGCCACGGCGACGGCATGTCGGCGACCACCTCGAGCCGGACGGCGTCGCCCCACCGGCGCCTCCGGACCTCGTCCTCGATCGCCTGAAGGAGGTCGTCGGCTTCGTCTTCGGCGATCTCGATGTCGGCGTTCCGCGTGATGCGGAAGCCATGGACGCTGCCGACGTCGTGGCCGGGAAAGAGTGCCGACA
>JACCWH010000234.1 GCA_013697735.1 Trueperaceae bacterium
GCGCTGCGCTGCGCCGAGCATGCCGATCACGAGCGCGACCTCTGGCTCGGCGAGGCGTCCGCCGCCGACCTCGACCGCCTCCTGCGGAGCACCCTGCGAGAGGGGGTGCATAGCCCCCCCGTCGACCGACCTCGGGCGTGGCGCGCCCTCCTCGCGCACGCCCGCGAGCACGTCGGTGAGGTGCGCTCGCTCGTCGGCGTCGTGGCGGCGCCGCCGCGTGCCGCCACCGGTACCGTCGCGGAGCCTACGGTCGTCGGTTCGGGATGATCGATCTCCTGGTCGCGCTCTCGCTCGGGTACCTCCTCGGCTCCGTTCCCTTCGCCGCCATCGCAGCGCGCTCGCGCGGGCAGCGAATCTTCGAGGTCGGCTCGGGGAACATGGGCGCGATGAACACCGCCCGCAACCTCGGCCTCCCGTTGGGGGTCGCCGTCTTCGCCGCCGACGTCGCCAAGGGTGCAGCCGCCGCTGCCGTCGGCTTGGGGATGGCCTCGCTCGCCGGCTCGGGACCGGGGGCCGCGCTCGCGCTCGCGCTCGTGGGCGGCGTCGGAGCGGTGGTCGGGCACGCCTGGTCGGTGTTCGTGGGCTTCAAGGGGGGCAAGGCGCTCGCGGCGGCGTTCGGCGCCTCCCTCCCCGTCTACCCGGCGGCCGGGATCTCACTGGCGATACTCTTGGTCGCGCTCACGCTCCTCCTCCGACGTCGCCCGAAGGTGGCGGCCGTGATCACGATGGCGCTCTACCCGGTGGTCGCCTACCTCGCCGAGATGGGCGCCGTCGCCGATCTGGATCGCGCCTTCGCGATCGTGAGCGCCGTGCTCGTGATCAGCGTGGTCGTGATCGTGAAGCACCTCCCGAGGCGGCCCCTTCGGGTGAGCGACGCCCCACCGGCCTGACGCGGCCGCGCGGCGCTACTGCCAGCGGCGCCCAGACTCGGGGCGGGCCCCGCGCAGCAACGTCCGGACCTCGCCCACGAGGAAGAGCGATCCAGCGACCAGCACGAGGTCGCCGTCGCCCGTCACACCCTCGGCTCGACGGACCGCCGACTCCGCGTCGGAGCGCACGTCCACCGTGAGCGCGGGCGCGATTCCGGCCAGGCGACGCGCGATCTCGGTCGGCTCGAGGGCACGCGCACTCGTCACCGCGTGTGTGACCACCACCCGCTTCGCCACGGCCACGAGGGGATCGAGGATCCCGTCGACGTCCTTGTCGGCGTTCACACCCACCACCAGCACGTCGGCGCCATCGGGGGCGAGCACCCGCACGGCCGCCGCGAGAGCGTGGGCCGCCGCCGGGTTGTGGGCTCCATCGAGCAACCACCGACGCCCCCGCGCGGTGAGCGGCTCGAGCCGCCCAGGCCACGCCACCTCCGCCGCGCCCGCTCGCGACGCCTCTTCGGTGAGGCCGAGTGCGGCGGCGCTCGCGGCCGCGAGCGCCAGGTTCCGTGCCTGATGCGCACCGAGCAGATGGGTCTCGAGCCGCCACGGGACGCCCGAGCCCGTCGCGCTCGGCACCGGGAGACGGACCCGCACACCGTCCCAACCGAGATCGGTCGCACCCCAGGAGACGTCGTCGAGCGCCCACACCTCCGCCCCGACGCGTGTCGCCTCACCGCGCACGACCGCCAGGGCAGCTCCCGACGCTCCGGTGAGGAGCGGTCGGCCCGCGCGCGCCACGCCCGCCTTGTCGAGCGCGATGATCTCGACCGTGCGACCGAGCACCTCGGTGTGGTCGAGGTCGACCGAGGTGACCACCGACAGGATCGGCTCGGTCGCGTTCGTGGCGTCCCAACGCCCGCCCATGCCGACCTCGAGCACGGCGATCTCGACGCCCGCCAGTGCGAACGCGTCGAGCGCGATCGCCGTGAGCGCCTCGAAGTACGTGGCACCCGTGGCCTCGACCGGTGCGCGTGCACGACCGAGTGCCGCAGCCAGGGCGGCGGCGTCGCCGGGGGTGAAGTCGATGGTCACGCGCTCGCCGAAGCGCTCGAGGTGGGGGCTGGTGAAGCGCCCGACGCGGCGCCCGCCCGCGCGAAGCATGGCGTGCAGCAGCGCGCTCACGCTCCCCTTCCCGTTCGTCCCGGCCACGAGCACGACGTCGAAGCGCGCGTCGGGGCGACCGAGGGCAGCGAGCAGCGCGTGCGTGCGCTCGAGCCCGGGAACCACGCCGAAGCGCTGTCGGTCGGAGAGCCAGACCGGCGGAACGCCGTCGCCGTTCATCGGCCCTCGTCGGCTCGGGCGATGAGGGCGACGCGGGGATCGCGCAGGGCGTCGGCACGGTGGTGGCGCGCCACGATGTCGGCCACGCCGTGGTCTCCGCCGGCGTCGCGGATGAGCGCAGCACCTCGCTCGGCATGATCGCGGTGGCGTCGCCACGCGTCGTCGAGGCGGTCGCCGATCTCGGTCCACCGGCCCGCTCGCCGCTCCACCCCTCGGGGGGGCGTGTAGAGGTGCACCGCGATGCGCTCCCAGGCCCGATAGGGGGCTATCGACTTGCCGACGTCGTGGAGGAGGGCGGCGCGCACCACGAGCCGTTCGGCGTCCGGGGCGAGCGCCAGCACGGCGCGCGCCACGGCGACGCCGTGGTGCCGGTCGCGGCGGTCCATAGCGAGGTAGAGCTCGTACTCGGCCGCGCTCAGGACCTCGCGCGCGAAGGCGTCGTCGGGTCGAGCGAGTCCCGGGAGGAACGCGCGAGCGGTCCGCGGGACGACGTTCAGGAGCCAGCGAACGCGTTTCACCGGGCCGAGTCTAGCCCGCATCGGGTGCGCTCGGGCCGAGAACGCTCCGCACCGATGGGTACAATGACGAAAGGATGCTGCGACGACGCTACGTTCCCCACCCATCTCCCCGAGCACCGCTCGTGCGCTCGGCCCTCTTCGTGATCCTCCTGATGCTCTCGCACGCCCTCGCGCAGGAGACGCCGACGGATCCGAACGCCACGCCCCCCGCAGTGGCCGACACCCCGCTCGAGGGGGTGGTCGTTCCCGAAGCGATCGGCGACCTGCTCCCGTCGGGCCCCGACCCCGAAGCCGTCGCCGACGAGACCGTCGAAGCGTGGCTCGCGCGACCGGCGGTCGTGCTGACCGACCTGCTCGGCATGGAGACCGAGGCGATGTGCGCCGAACTCCCGGGAATGGTCCTGGCACCGCCGCCGCCCGCGGGGACGCGAGTCAACATCGAGGATCGGCGACCGGCCGAGGTCGACGATACCGAGGCGCGCTCGTTCACCTATAGCGCCGTGCGCCCGGGTGACCAGCTCGACGTGGTCCGGGTCGAACTGGTGCGCGACGGCGACGTCTGGCAAGCGGTCTCGGTGGGCTTCCGCGTCGCTCGAGTCGCTCCGGGTCGAGCCTGGCTTGCGGACCCGGCCACCGGCGCGATCTTCCTCGCGCTGTCGCTGCTCGTGCTCGTGCTCCTGGTCCGCCCCTCGCCCGCGCGCCGCTCCGTCGGTCGCGCGATCGGGTTCGTACGCGAGCACCGACGTCTGGTGGCCGGCACCATGATCGTCCTCTACGGCGCGTTCGCCATCGGCGTCTGGTCGGGGGCCGCGCTCCCGCCAGCGTGCGAGGACGCCGTCCTGATCGTTCTCGGGCAGGCGCTCGGGCAGGTCGGCGCGACGTCGGCCCTCGCTTCGGGTGAGCCGATGCGACTCGCGGTCACGATCTTCTACCAGAACTTCGGTGTGGTCACGCTGCTCCTCTTCTGGCTCGGACTCCTCTTCGGCGTCCCCGCCTACCTGCTGGCGATCCCGCAGTTCTTCGCCAACGGCCTGCCGTTCGGGGTGCTCTACGAGGCGACGGGCCCGCTCGCGCTCCTCGGGACGATCCTGCTGATCGTGATCGAGCTCACCGCCTACTTCCTGGTGGTCGCAGGCGGCGGCATGCTGCTCGTGACCCTCATCCGCAACGGCTTCGGCGGTTTCTCGCTGGCGATCCGCAAGATCACGCACATGCTCCTCCTCGCGGGCGTACTGCTCCTCGTGGGGGCCTGGTACGAGGTCGGATTGATCCTGCTCTCCTAGGTCGTCGTTGCACCGACGCCGGCGAGCACGCGCCGGACGCCACCGGCCACGTCGAGGAGCGACGTCGCCCGCGCGAACTCGGCCGCTCCGGGCCCACGTGCGATGAGCGGCACGCTGGCACGCGAGTGGCGCGGCGTGCGCACGTCCTCGAGATTGCCGTGATCGGACGTGACGAGTAGGGTGACGTCGTCGTCGAGCGCCGGCGAGAGGGCTGTCATGAAGGCGTCGAGCCGGGCCAGTACGGCGGAGGCCGCCTCGGCGTCGGCGCGGTGGCCGATCTGATCGGTGAGCCAGACGTCGAAGAACGTGAACGAGTGGCGCCGCGCGAGGCGCGCGAGGCGCTCCGCCTCGCCGACGATCCCGACCGGGTCGAAGGGCGTGGT
>JACCWH010000030.1 GCA_013697735.1 Trueperaceae bacterium
ACGTCACCGGACCGATCAACCTGGGCAACCCGGGCGAGTTCACGATGCTCGAGCTCGCCCAGAAGGTGCTCGCCATCACGGGGTCGAGTTCGGCCATCGTGCACCACGCGTTGCCCGTCGACGACCCTCGGCAGCGGCAGCCCCTCATCGAACGGGCGAGGTCGCTGCTCGATTGGGCGCCGACCGTCGATCTCGCGATTGGTCTGGAGCGGACCGTCGCATACTTCGAGGGGTTGCTCCTCGCCGGGGTGGTGGCGTCCGAACCGACGCGCATTCCGAGCTGATCCCATCGACGCCGCGCACGATCCGGGGTCGCCGAACGCAGCGAGCGCGGTCACCCTGGAAGGAGTGACCGCGCTCGGAGCGTGCCGCTCGTCTAGAGGGCGCTGTCTGCGATTACGCTGCCGGCGAAGTCGATGCTTTCCTGCGTCAGATCGACGACGCTCCCGAGTTCGACGAGCTTCGGCGCTTCGTACGTCAGGGTCTGGGTATCCGTGCTCATTGGTCACCTCCTGGATTGTGAATGAAAGAGCATACCATACTTCACACGATCCAGCACGGTAGGGGAGCAGTTTCGACCGCGAGCAGCGCGCGCGAATCGCGCGCGAGCAGCGCCTCAGCTCCAATGCCGGCGGAGCCACATCTCGAGCGCGAGGGCGTTCCAGAACGACCCCGGCGCCTTCTCGCCCGCGCGAATGCGTGCGTAGTGGTCGCGCAGGAGCCCCTCGTCGACGAAGCCCCGCGCGGCGAGGCGTGTTCCGGTCAGCAGGTCGTCCACCACCTGCGTCGATCGCTCCTCCAACGCCTGGCGGTAGAGCGGCACCGGCGAACGCTTCCCAGCCGCGAGTCGCGCCGCCTCGGGCATGATGCCGCGCATCGCCGCTCGGAGCATGCGCTTGTCGGCCGTTCCGGGTAGGTTCATGACCTGTTGGGGGATCGCGAGCGCGAACTCGACGAGGCGCCGATCGGCCCATGGATCGAGGAACACCTGGCCGTAGCGGGCGTGGGTTCGCTCCGACCATCCGACGGAGCGGAAGTAGGGCGCGTAGAAGATCAAACCGTAGCGATTCGCGCGCGCCGGACCGATGGCGTCGCTCCGCCAGGTGGGGTTGCGCGCGGCCGGGGCGCGAACGGGCGCCTCGCGCAGCCAGTCGATCCGGGCCGTCGTGCCCCGCGGCGCTCGGGAGGCGGTGCGCACGAGCGCCCGACGAGCCCGACCGGCGAGCGGGCGCACCAGGTGCCGCAGTACCAGCCCCCCATACGAGGTTTCCGGGAGTTCGGCATGGGCGCGCAGTTCGTGCGCCAGCGCGCGCCAGCGACCGGCCCGCACGAGGCCGGGGTAGCTCAGCACGTACCCACCCGCGACGAGGTCGGCTCGGAAGCTCGCGAGCATCGACGTGACACCGTCGCGCCCGGCCTGCTCGAGGGCGCGCTCGAAGACGCCGGCGTAGATGTTGAGGTACGGCTCGTCGCGATCGGGACCGACCCGCGGCCAATCCATCAGCGGAGCGTGCTCCTCGGCCGGGATCGGTGTGGACGACAGCCCGAAGCGCGCGACGACGTGGTCGCTGACGTGGCGCTCGTCGCTGCCGGTCAGGCGCTCGAAGGCCCAACTGTAGGTCCGCAGACCCCGGTGCCCAGACTCGGGCTCGCGCTCTAGCAGGCGGCCGGCGACGGAGGCGAGGCTTCCGGAGTCCATCCCACCGCTGAGGAGCGTCCCCTGCGGTCGGAAGCTGCGCAGCCGGTCGCGGACCGCCCCCTCGAACACCTCGACGAAGTGCTCGCCGTACGCTGCCAGGCTCGTGTGGCGCACGCGCGTCTCGGGATCGGGATCCCAAAACCGCCATGTGCGCACGCCTGCGGCGTCGGCGACGAGCGCATCGCCGGGTCGGAGGTGACGAATTCCCACGTACGGCGTCTCTTCGAGGCGCTCGTGGTCCTCGCGCAGGAAGGCGTGCACGGCGCCCTCGTCGAGCTCGACCGGCACGTCCGGTGCCGCGAGGATCTGGGCAACGTCCGTGGCGAACATGAACCGCCGTTCTTCCGCGCGGTACGACAAGGATCGCATCCCCAGCCGATCGCGCGCCGCGAAGAGCCGGCGCGCGCGGGTGTCGTAAAGGACGTAGGCGTAGTCGCCGAGCAGGTGGGCCGGGGCGTCGTCACCCCACCGCTCGTGTGCAGCGAGGATCAGCTCGACGTCGGTTCGTCGCGTCGCGGTCACGGGCGGCCCGATGTGCGCGACCAGGTCGTCGCGAGCGTCGATGCGCGCGTCGGCGACCAGCACGAAATCTCCGACGGTCAGCGGTTGGCGCTCGGCGCGGTCCTCGGGCGTCACGTGCCGGGCGAGGTGGGCGAGCGTGACGCCGCCACCGTGCCAGAGCGTCACGCCGTCGGGGCCGCGGTGCGCGGCAACCGCGATCATCGGACGGACCGCTCCCTCGCCGACGGGGTCGCCATCGTACTGCACGATCCCGCAGATCCCGCTCATCGCGAGGGCCGTCGTGCGCTCGCCGGGTCCACTGTGCCCGCTGCGGTCCCGGCGCTCGCCTCAGGCGCCGTAGTACTCCCGGTACCAGGCCACGAACTTGCCCACGCCCTCCTCGATCGGCGTGTCGGGCGCGAAGCCGACGTCGCGCATCAGGTCGTCGACGTCGGCGTAGGTGGCTGGGACGTCGCCCGGTTGGATGTCGACGAACTCCTTGATCGCCTCGCGACCGAGCGCCCGTTCGAGCACCTCGATGAGGTGCATCAGCTCGACGGGGGAGTGGTTGCCGATGTCGTAGATGCGGTACGGGGCGCCGCTCGTGGCGGGATCGGGAGCGTCGCTTCGCCACTCCGGGTCGCCCGCGGGCACGCGGTCGAGCACCCGCACCACGCCCTCGACCACGTCGGCGACGTACGTGAAATCGCGTTGCATCCGCCCGTGGTTGAAGACCTGGATCGGCTCGCCCTTCAAGATCGCCTCCGTGAAGAGGAACATGGCCATGTCCGGGCGTCCCCAGGGGCCGTAGACCGTGAAGAACCGTAGGCCAGTGGTGGGGAGCCGGTAGAGGTGGGAGTAGGTGTGCGCCATGAGCTCGTTCGCCTTCTTGCTCGCTGCGTAGAGGCTGACCGGGTGATCGACGCTCTGGTGGGCGGAGAACGGCATCGTGGTGTTGGAGCCGTAGACCGACGAGCTCGACGCGTAGACGAGGTGCTCCACGTCGGTGTGCCTGCAGCCCTCGAGCACGTGGAGGAAGCCGACCACGTTCGTGTGCACGTAGACGTGTGGGTTCGTGAGCGAATACCGCACGCCCGCCTGCGCCGCAAGATGGACCACGCGCTCGGGTCGCGCCTCCTCGAACACGCGCGCGATCATCGACTCGTCGGCGAGGTCGTGGCGTTGGTGCCTGTAGCCGCGATGCCGCCGCAGGCGGGCGAGGCGCGCCTCCTTGAGCGCGGGATCGTAGTAGTCGTTGACGATGTCGAGCCCGACGACCTCGTCGCCACGCGCGAGCAGGTGTTCGGCGACGTGGTAGCCGATGAAGCCGGCGGTGCCGGTGACGAGGACCCTCATGGGGACATCGTACGTCGCCGAGCGGCGCCGATGCGGCGTCGGGTGCGAGCCTGGTACAGGCAGACGCGCCCACCCTGCACCGTGACGGCCCGGTGCCACGAGAGAAACCGTCCGGACGCTGGGAGACGCCCGGACGGTACTGCTATGAAAAATGGGTTAGCGAGGGAAGTTGCGGTGCCCGGGCGGGTTGACGCTTCCGCCCATCATGTCGCCACCCGGACGGGTGAGGCCGACCTGCGTGAGCGAAGTGACGTTTCCCCAGATCGTGACTTTCGGAGTTTCGTACGCTTGCTTGTTCATGTACACCTCCTTCGTGAGTATGGTGAGATGAAGATAGCATACATGAGTAAGAAATGCTACACCCGAACGTAGGATCGTGAAGCGACCTTCATGTTCCCGACGCCGCCCTGGGGCGACACGTGCGAGCGGAGCCACCACTCGAGGCTGAGCGCCCACCAGAACGTCGGTGCGTCACGGCCCACCCTCCCTGATCTCCGTGAAGTGTGCCCGCAGCGCACCCTCGTCCACCAGCCCCATGTGGGCGGCGATCGATCCGGTGAGGAGATCGTCGACCGCGTGCGTGCCACGCTCCGTGAACGCCCGTCGCAAGAGCGGCTCGGGCGAGACCTTCCCGGCCGCGCGGAGTGCTTCGGCGGGCATCACGCCGCGCATCGCCTCGCGCGCGAGCCGCTTCGGCTCGCCGACACGCTGCACGGCCCACTGCGGTACCGAGAGCACGAACTCGGCGACGCGGCGGTCGCTCCACGGATCGGCGAATTCGAACCCGGCGCGGGCTGCTAGGCGTTCGTTCGAGAGCAGCATCGCCATCTGCATCCCGGAGAAGATGGCGCGGTATCGCGCCCGTCGCGCCGCCCCACGCAGCGCCGGCGTCCGTTCGGTGTTCGAACGCCCTTCCGCGAGCCCGGCGCGCGCGACCGCGTCGCGTCGCACCCACGGGGGAAGCGGCGACTCACGAGCCGGTCGTAGGCGACGGTGCGCGGCGCGGAGCGCGGAGAATGGCCGCAGCGCTCCGAACTCCGAACGGAGCGGCGGGAGCACCAGCCGCCGCGCCGCCGCGAGCGCCGACACCCCGCGCCGGTCGCGTTCGAACCGCACGTCGCGCACGAAGTCGCGAGAGCGCCCCGCGAGGAGGAGTCCGAACGAATCCCAGATCCCTTCGCCGACCATCAGGTCGCCACGATTGCCGGCGAGCATCACACGGGTACCGTCTGCTGCGGCGCGCGCGTAGGCGTGCGCGAGCAACGGCTCGTAGGGGCCGGCGAAGGGATCGTCGATCGTCGGACCGCCGCCGGGATACCTGCACAGCGGCGAGAGGGCGTCGGCCTCGATGGAGGTGCTCGCAAGCGCGTAGTGGGCGACGATCAGGTCGCTCACGGCGCGCTCGTCGACCTCCACGAGATCCTCGAAGGCCCAGCTGTAGGTGCCGAATCTCGCCGCGTCGGTGTGGCCGTCTCGCAGGAGCTGGCCGGCGACCGATGCCACGGCGCCGGAGTCGAGGCCGCCACTGAGCAGCAACCCCACCTGGCCGGAGCTCCGCAGCCGGCAGCGGACCGCCTCGGAGAAGACCTCGCGGAAGCCCTCGGCGTACTCGCGTTCGTCTCGGTATCGCACCGTCCGTCCCGGATCGACGTGCCACGTCCGGAAGGGCGAGGCACCGGCGCCGACCGATGCCTCGTCGACCTCGAGCGCGCAGCCGGCGTCGAGGCGCGAGATGCCCTCGTACGCCGTCCACGACGGTTCGTCGAAGGCGCCGAGGAGGTGGGCCATGAGGAACGGTTCGTTGAGCGCCGCGGTGACGCCCGGCGCAGCCAGGATCTGGGCCACCTCCGATGCGATCCAGAGCCGTCGTCCGTGCAGGCGGTAGAAGAGAGGCCGCATCCCCATCGAATCGCGCGCCGCGTACAGATGGCGCCTGCGGGGGTCCCAGAGCACGAAGGCGAAATCTCCGACGAGGCGCGCCGCGGCGCGGCGGCCCCAGGTGGCGCAGGCGGCGAGGATGAGCTCCGCATCGGTCGGCGCGGCCGTGCGAGGGGTGATCCCGAGCGCCGACACGAGCTCGGCTCGATTGTCGATGCGAGCATCTGCGATCAACACGGAGCCGGTCGCGGCGTCGACGATCGGTTGGTGCTCGCGCGCGGCCTCGGGCGTCGCAACGGTTGCGAGGTGCGTGAGGGCCGCGCCTGCGCCCGTCCAGGTGCCGCGAGCGTCGCGTGAGCGATAGGGTGCCGCGCTCGCCATCACGTCGACGTCGGCCACGTCGACAGTCCGCCCGCCGAAATCGATGATCGCGCAGATCCCGCTCACCGTTGCAACGCCCCGCGCTCGAGCATGGTGTCGATGAAGGAGCGCACGTCGTCCTCCACGCGTCGGGTGGGCGCCCCATACGCCTGCGCTACCTCGGCCGCTGCCCCCTCCACCGTGCCGTATGCCTCGATCGCGCGCCAGATGGCGACGGCGGTCCCGTCGAGCACCACGCACCGCTCCCACGAGGGTGTCGCCATCACCAGTCGCTCACCCCACATGCACGAGAGGAGGGTGTCGGTCGGCCGAAGCGGCCCCAGCCCGTGGCGCTGCTCCTGCACGGGCACACGGGCGGCGGTCTCCGTCCGCTGCCGCAGGCAACCCTCCGCACCGACCAGCGGCCACCCGCGCTCCTCGCGTCCCGTCGCCTCGTTCCAGAAGCCGACGTCGGGCTCGCTCCAGGCAAAGCAGAGAGGCTCGGGTTGCCCGACCCAGTAGCGGGTATCACCGTGGCGCGTCAGCCACCGGTCGCGCCACGCCGAGTAGGCATCGCCGAGGCGCTGGGGCGCGCCGTCGACGAGGTCGTGCGCGCTCACGCAGGCGAGCACACGATCGTCGCGCTCGATCGCCGTGCGCAGTTCGGGCGCGGCGAAGAGCGGCGCGAACACGACCTGCGCGGTGTCCGGGTTCGCGTCGAGCCAACGCCGGAGCCGATTGCCGGTGAGGGCGCAGTCGTCGACCAGCACCAGGATGTCGCCCTCGCCTACGCGCTCGAGCTGCTCCTGGCGAAGCCCGAGCGCGTAGGCGAGCATCCCCAGCACGATGTGGCCGCCGCGCGGGACGGCTGCGAAGGTGGCGCGATCGATGGCGGCGCGGCCGAAGCGTGCGAGCAGCGCCTCGGCGAGCGTGGCGACCCCCGCCTCGGCATCTTCGTAGGTCACGTAGCGCAAGCGCGGGAGGCCGAACTCGAGCTGCGTGCGGAGCATCCCCAAGCGCGCACGCTCTGCGTCGTCGAAGCATCCGACCACGCCCAGGAGCGGCTCGGGGCGGGTACGCAGCACGATCGCTACGTCGCCGAAGGCCGCCCACTTCGGGCTCGACGCGACCGCCGAGACGGCGTGTACGGGGCTGCCGATGGCGCCGTCGGCCACGCCTTCGGGTGCGGCGCCCGGCCGGATGAAGACCATCTCCGGCGCGCCGACGTGCGTCTCCGAGACGGAGATCGCTTCGTCGTGGGCGCGCGTTGCCTCGGAGGATGCCATCGCGGCACGATACGCGCCGCGCTCTTACGGAAATCACGCTCACCGATCGAGCGGCTCGACGCCCTCCCCGAGGTCGCGCAGGAGCGCCTCACGCACCGCCGGCAGGTGCTCGAGGCCCGATGGGTAGCGGAGCCGGCGAACGGGCACCCGGCGCAGGAGCTCGGCGAACACCACGAAGCGCCGCTTCGTCATGCCGAGCGCCTCGAGCACGCCGGGGAGGAAGGAGTGCCGCACGAGTTCGGTGACGGCCATGGCGAGCGGGATCGGCTCGATCTCGATCGACGCGCTGCCGTCCCGCTCCGGGAGGTAGAGCGCCGCCAACGGGCGCGGCGACGCCGTGAACGTTCCGAATCCGGGAGGCCCGATCGGCACGCGCAGTTTCGTCGAACCCGGTTGCACGCGCTCGAGTCCCGCGGCGCTCCCGAGGAGGAGGCGCGCCTGGTCGGGCCAGAAGCGCATCTGCGGATACCCGGGTCGCGCGAGGAACCCTCCCGATGGCTCGCGCTCGAGCGCCAGGATGTCGTCGCCGAGGAGCGAGTCGCCACTGCGCACGAAGGTGGCGGCGAGCGAGCTCTTCCCCCCCTTGTTGGTGGAGAGGAAGCCGATCGCGCGCCCAGCGACGTCGACCGACGCCGCATGCAGCGTCGGCACGCCCCGCGCCTCGAGCCAGAGCGCGAACGCAGTGCCCAGCAGCCAGATCTCGACGGCGAACTCGTATGCGGGATCGTGCAGATGGCAGAGGATGCGACCCGGGCCGATGAAGAAGTCGGCCCGGTCGAAGAACCGCGCCACGATCCACTCCTGGTGGAGCGCGATGCCGCCGACGCGTTCGCCGGTCTCGCTGGCCGCCTCGTACGCCCACGTACCCTGGTCCCATCCGTCCGGGAGCGGTCCCTGCTCGACGACGTCGAAGGTGACGTCGGCTGGCCCCGTGCTCGGCGCCATGCGGAAGGCGAACGGGTGGGTGGTGGCGAGGCGTACGCCATAGACGGCGTACACGGGCGTCACGTCAGCCGTCGCCCGGAAGGCTCGGCATCGGGTGGAAGCGGGCAAGGTCGGGGAGCTCCCCGATCACGACCCGGCCGTCGATCTCGACCCACGCGTGCGCTTCGAGCTTCGCCGCCTCCTTCGCCACACCGATGCGCAGGAGGCTCGTCCCGCCTCGCCGGGCGAACATGATGCGGCCGGCGAAGGCTTGCGTCAGGCAGCTGGCATCGGGCACCACCGATCCCGCACGCCGCACCGCCCGGCCGATGGCCTCCTGCTCACTCCGAGGTGGTGGGCCGCCGGTCGCCGTGCGCGCGTGGCGTTCGGTGGCGAACATGCGCCGCACGCGCCGGAAGGGGAGCAGCCACAACGCGACGCGCACGCGGACCACGAGCGACAGGGCTTCCACCAGGAGGCGTCGCTCGTGCGCTGGGAGACGCCGGAGCTTGACGAGCACGCTCAGGCGCTTTCCCCCTCGAATCGGACCAGGCCCCGATCGCGGAGATCGACGAGGAGGGCGCGAACGTCGCGCTCGCACGTGTCGGCGTCGACGTCGTACTCGTCGACGATCGTGGCGACCACCGTGCCGTACGTGGGCGCCGTCTGCAGCAACTCCCACACGCGTGTACCGACACCGTCGAGGCCGAAGTACTTCCCCGATGCGGGATCGAGGATGACCGTCTCGCCCGGCGTCGACGTAGAGACGGCGTCGCTCGAGATGGTGAGGGTGGTGTCGGTCGCGATGCGCGCGGGCGTGGCCATCGGTCGAGCCTCCTGGAGGACGGCGCTGCGGTGAGCGCCCGTGCGGTCAGTATAGTGGTCGATCAGTAGCGTGCCAACGTGACCGCACCCCCACCACGGCAAGGGATCGGCGATCTGCCGCGACCCGACGAAGCGCTGCGCCACGATGAGGCGCCGCACTCGAGAAGCAGCCTCGCAACGATGCTCGACGTGCTCCGTTCGCTCGTCGCCTTCGCGCCGCGGCAGGTGCTGATGGTGGTGGTGATGACGCTCGCGCTCAGCGTCACCTCCGGCGTGAGTCTGCTGATGCTGGTGCCGCTCCTCGACGTGGCCGGGCTCGACGTGGGCCAGGGGACGATCGGCGTGCTCGCCGAAGTGGTCGCGGGCGCGTTCGACCTGCTCGGCGTAGCGCTCAGCATCCCGTTGGTGCTCGGGGTCTACCTCCTGGTGGTGACGCTCGAGGCGCTCCTGGGTCGCGTTCAGAGCGTACGCACCACGCTGCTCTACAGCACCTACGTGATGCACCTGCGCCAACGCCTCTACGGCGCCATCACGCGGAGCACCTGGGCCTTCTACGCGCGCCACAAGAGCACGACGTTCGTGCACGCGCTGACGCAGGAGCTCGAGCGCGTAGGGGGTGCGACGTCGGCGTTGGTCTCCCTCATCGCGAAGCTCGTGCTGACGGGCATCTACCTGGCGCTGGCGCTCTACCTCTCGCCCGCGACGTCGCTCCTCGTGCTCGCCTGCGGCAGCGTGCTCATGGCGCTCCTCGCCCGGCCGACGGGCGCGGGCAAGGCGAAGGGCGAAGCCGTGTCGATCGCGTATCAGGAGATGTTCGGCGCGATCGGCGAGCACCTCGCGGGCATGCGCGTGTCGAAGGGGCACGGCACCGAGGCGCTGCACGTCGATCGCTTCTCGCTGCGCACACGGCGCGCCGCGGACTCGGTGATCGACGTGGCGCGGAACCAGGCCGACGTCGGCTTCTGGCTCAAGACCGGCTCCGCCGCCATCCTCGCCGCGATCTTCTACGTCGCGCTGGTGGTGTTGGCGCTGCCGCTGGCGAGCATCCTGCTGCTGCTCTACCTGTTCGCTCGGCTGGTGCCGATGGTCACGGGCGTGCAGCGTCACGTCCACCAGATGCTCAATCTGCTTCCCGCCGTCGACCGCGTCGACGACATGCTCGCGCGCTTCGATGCGCGCGCGGAGGCGCCCGCGGGGAGCGCGCCGGCGCCGACGCTGCAGCGCGAGATCCGCTTCGAGGGCGTCTCGTTCGCCTACAACGGCGAGGGAAACGAGGCAGGTGCGACCACGCTCGAGGACGTCGACCTGGTGCTCCGTGCCGGTGCGACGACCGCCATCGTCGGACCGTCGGGCGCGGGCAAGAGCACCGTGGCCGATCTCGTGGTGGGGCTCTTGACGCCGAGGGGTGGCACCGTGTGGGTGGACGAGGTCGCGCTCGAGGGAGCCGCCGTGCACGCCTGGCGGCGCCGGATCGGCTACGTGAACCAAGACACGTTCCTCTTCAACGACACCGTGCGCGAGAACCTCCTGGCGGTGCGGCCGGAGGCGACCGAGGCGGAGGTGCACGAGGCGCTGGCGGCGGCGGCCGCGGGATTCGTGCTGCACCTCCCCGAGGGACTCGACACCCTCATGGGAGAGCGTGGAGTGCGCCTGTCCGGTGGGGAGCGCCAACGCATCGCGCTCGCGCGCGCCCTGCTCCGCCGCCCGGCGCTCCTGGTGCTCGACGAGGCGACGAGTGCGCTCGATGCCGAGAACGAGCGCGCGATCCAGGAGGCGATCGAGCGCATGGCCGGGCGCCAGACCATCCTGCTCATCGCGCACCGGCTCTCGAGCGTGCGCGCCGCCGACATGATCCACGTGATGGAGGCGGGGCGGGTCGTCGAGTCGGGGTCGTGGGACGAGCTGATGCGGCGCGAGGGCGGGCGCTTCCGGGCGCTCTGCATTGCGCAGGGCGTGGTGCGCGAGGCGCCGCTCGAGACGGGCGTCGAGCGCTAACGCGCTGTGGCGGTCGACCCGGGATCGTACGGAGGAACCTTCGGGGGACGCGCACGGTAGGGGTAGCGTCCGCGCGACAGCAAGCTCACGAGAAATCCCGAACCCCATGCAAAATGCACCGTGGCGAAGGCGCCCACGAGGTCGAGGAGCCGCGCGCCACGGTGCGTTTCCCGACGAGCGACGGCGATCAGCACCGCGGCGTAGGCGAGGAGGAGGAGCGCGAGTAGCGCGGCGGCGTAGACCGACCACGGCACGAGGAGCAGCAGCACCACGAGTGTCGCGACGAAGGCGGGTGGGAGCGTCTGCCGCCACCGGAGCGATGCCGGGTGTCGCCGGAGCGTCTCGACGCGCCACCAGCCGTACTCGAAGTACTGCCGGGCGAGCGCACGGACGCTCCCGCGCGGCGTGTAGGTGAAGCGGATGGCGGGATCGAAGTAGATCTTCTCGCCGGCGTTGCGGATCCGCACGTTCATCTCGTAGTCCTGGTTGCGAATCATGCTCTCGTCGAAGAGGCCGACGCGCTCGAACACCGGGCGCCGGAAGGCGCCGAAGGGGACGGTGTCGACGAAGCCAGCCTCGCCCCCGACGCGGTAGGCCGCGTCGCCGGCGCCGACACGGTGCTGCACCACGATCGCGACGGCCGTCCCGAACGGGCTATCTCCGACCGCCTCCATCACCCCGCCCACACTGGCCGCCCCCGAGTGCCGCGACGCGCGCACGCACGCCGAGACGTAGTCGGCGTCGGGAACGGTGTGCCCATCCATGCGCACGATCAGGTCGCCCTTCGCCGCGCGGATGCCGATGTTCAAGGCAGGCGGGACCGTTCGCTCCGGGTTGTCGAGAAGGCGGATGTCGGCGTCGGGGTGGCGCGCCTGGAGCCGCGCCAGGACCGGGCGCGTGTCGTCGTCTGAACCTCCGTCAACCACGATGATCTCCATTCGGTCGACGGGGTAGTCCTGCGCCAGCAGGCGGGTGATGCACGCCTCGATGTGCCGCTCCTCGTTGCGGATGGGGAGGACGATGCTGACGAAGGGCG
>JACCWH010000032.1 GCA_013697735.1 Trueperaceae bacterium
TCGGCCAGCGCCGCGGTGATGCCGAGCTGATCATCGAGCAGGCGCAACAGCACCGCGCCGGCGTCACTGCTGCTGCGCGGCTGATCGAACTGCGCCACGAGCGGCTTCACGAACGAACGATCGAACAGGACGTGAGTGGTCGTGCTATCCTCTGACACCAGAAGGCCTCCAGCGCGCAGAAAGTCTGTCTAACACCTACTTTCTACCACGCGAGAGGCCTTCTCGCGTCAGTTCTCACGAATTATCCGGGCTAGAGGACGGCGCCTTCCTCTGATCCTCGCCTACCGTCTCGCTGTCACGGACTCCGCTACCAGGGCGTTTCGCCCCGGTGGCGGGGAAGCTCGATGGAACAGTGAGGGGGTGGCGATCGTCTATACGGCTGAGAATCCCGCCCTGGCTGCTCTCGAGATCCTCAACGCGTGGAAACGCTACAGCGAGCTCAACGGATACTCGCTCTATCTGTGCCGGATCGATGCAGACAGCACGGTCGACGCCGTGCCCGACCTCGCGGCTCAGGGTCTGGACCCTAGGGATCAGGAGGCGACGCGGGCCTTCGGTGACGCGTGGGTCGAGTCGGGGCTGAGTGTTGCGCTGCGCGTGCCGTCCGTTGCCGCGCCCGCCAGCTACAACTACCTGCTCAACCCGGACCACCCCGAGTTCCCGGAGGCGGTCGCGCGAGAGCTGCTTGGTTCGTTCCTGTAGCGCGGCCCTCGTTCGCTTGCTGCTGCCGCCGGCGGTTGGGCTGCCGACGCGACGTCGACCGTCGGGAGGGCCTGGCTGATTTTGCTCGATGTGTGTTCTCTTTGCGCCTCGCGAATGTGGGCGTGGGAACCCGAGCCGGGCCGTTGGGGACCTGTCCGGCAGACGACACAACAGGCTTGTCGGCTGCGCCGAGAGGGTCCACCGCATCCAAGAGGCGCGGTGCATCACGCCCGTGTGTGTAGAATCCTGTGTAGGGAGACGCACATGGCGACGAACCTCGCGATCGATCCGAAGCTACTCGAGCGTGCGCTCGAAGTCAGCGGTGAGCGCACCAAGAAGGCGGCGGTCACGAAGGCGCTCCAGGAGTTCATCGCTCGCCGTGAGCAGCGGCGGGTGGTCGAGTTGATGGGGAAGCTTGATTGGGATGACTCCTTCGACTACAAGGCGGAACGCTCGCGTTCGTGACGCTCCTCGTCGACACGAGCGTCTGGTCGCTCGCGCTGCGTCGTGACGTCCGTGCGACCGTGCCCGAAGTCGACGCCCTGCGAGACGCGCTGCTGGGAGGTGCCATCGTCGTGACGACGGGGTTGGTGCTGCAGGAGCTCCTTCAGGGCTTCTCGGGCCCGAATGTCAGGACGCAGATCATCGATCGCTTCACGGCACTGGCGCTGCTGCAACCGGAGCGCGACGATCACATCGCGGCAGCCGATCTCCGGAACACGTGCCGCAGGGCGGGCGTGCAGCTCGGCACCATCGACGCGCTCCTCGCCCGACTCTGCATCCGGCACGACCTGACGCTGCTGACGACCGATGGCGACTTCGCGCTTGCCGGCCGGTACGTTCCGCTTCGGGTGTGGTCTGCGCCCGGAGCGGGATGAAGCCTCCGCGACGGTTTGGCGATGTTCACACCTCCCACGCCACCGGCAGCGCTTCGAGGGCGCGGAACCCCGGCAGGAAGCGCCAGCGCAGCTCCTCCTCCGGCACGTCCAGGTGGAGCCCGGGCAGACGCGCCAGCAGCGCGTCGAGCGCGACCTCCGTCTCGAGCCGGGCGAGGGGGGCGCCGAGGCAGTAGTGGTGCCCCTTGCCGAAGCCGAGGTGCGGATTCGGGTGCCGGTCGACGTCGAGGCGGTCGGGGTCGGCGAACAGCGCGTCGTCGTGGTTGGCGCTGGCAAGGATGAGGATGACCGGCTCGCCGCGCCGGATGAGATGCCCGTTCCACTCGACGTCCTCGGCTGCGAAGCGGTTGATCGCGCGCTCGACCGAGCCGTCGAAGCGGAGGAATTCCTCCACCGCACGCGGGATCCCCTTCGGCTCGGCCCGGAGTCGATCCCGTACCTCAGGGGTGCGCGACATCGCCAGGACCGCGTTGGCGATGAGGTTCACGGTCGTCTCGTGCCCGGCGACGATGAGCAGGACGACCGTCGCGAAGAGCTCCTCCTCGCTGAGCCGGTCGCCACCCTGGGCCGCGTGGACGAGGCCGGTCAGCAGGTCGTCGCGCGGGGCCGCCCGTCGTTCGGCGAAGAGGGCACGCAGGTAGTCGGTGAACGCCGTCAGGTGGGCGACGGCTGCCGCGCCGGCTTCCGAACTCGTCGGCGGCGCGATGAGGGCGTTCGACCAGTCGCGGAAGCGTTCGCGGTCTGCGGCCGGAACGCCGAGCATCTCGAGGATGACGATCGTCGGGAGCGGATAGGAGAACTCCTTGACGAGGTCCATCCGTCCGCGGTCCAGGGCGGCGTCGAGTAGTTCGTTCGCGATCGTCTCGATGCGCGGCCGTAGCGCGGCGACGCGGCTGGGCGTGAAGGCCTGGCTGACGAGTCCGCGGAGCCGCCGGTGGTCGGCGCCGTCGCGATTGAGCATGTGCCCCTCGAGGAGGGCGTCGAGGGGCGTCGGCGGCGGGAGTCGTTCGGGGTCGAGCGCGAGGCGCACGTCGCGCACGAAGCGCTTGTCGCGCAGCATTGCGTCGACGTCCGCGTAGCGGGTCACGAACCAGATCGGAGTCGTGCCGTCGAGCCCCGCTTGCCGCTGCAGGGGGGCCTCGCGACGCATCGCCGCGAAGGTCGGGTA
>JACCWH010000074.1 GCA_013697735.1 Trueperaceae bacterium
TCCATGCATGATGTGCGCTTCGGCTTCGGACGAGCTCGCCGAGCGCGATCGTCGTTCGTTATCCGCCGACGGCCGGTGCCATCGTCGGCTGGATGAGGGAATCGATCACGTGGATGTAGCCGTTCGCGACTTCGATGTCCTGCTCGGTTATCTGCGCGACGCCCGCGACCATCAGCACGTCGTCGACGAGTTCGACGGTGATCTCCTGGCCATCGATCGTCGTGAGCGTGGCGGTACCGTCACCCTCTTCGGCGAGCTGGACGAGATCGTCGTAGGAGTAGGCTCCTTCGACGATGTAGGCAGAGAGGGCCCCATCCGTATCGAAGGCGGTGGCGTCGAAGACGACCGTATCGGCTGGTGCGAAGACGGTCCATTCTCCGTCCATGTCCATCGCGAGCTGCTGCTCGAAGCCGCCGGTCTGGAACGCCTGCGCGAACGACGAGAGCTCGGGATTCGCGGTCAGGCTGGTGAAGAAGTCGTCGTGCATCGCGGCCGGATCGGCTGCGTCATCGGAGTCGACCGGGTCGACCGGGTCGGCGGGCTGAGCCGGATCAGTGGGCTCGGTCGGCTCCATAGGCTCGGTCGGCTCGGTCGGGTCGACGGGCTCCATGGGATCGGCCGGCTCGGCGGGTTCGCCAGGTTGGGCCGGCTCCGTCGGCTCGGTCGGCTCGGTCGGCTCGACCGGATCGGGCGGCTCGGCAGGTTGCGTCGTCTCGGGCGCCTCTGGCTGCGCACCGTGATCGGCCGCGAACACACCGCCGAAGAGCAGGCCGAACGTGAAGAGGAGTGCCGTGAGGGATCGAATGATCATGTCGTGCCTCCTTGATACCGGCGAAGTTGCGTCGCCAGCGTTGGTGATGACAAGGCCTCCCGTGGATCGAGAACGATCTGCCCTGTACGTGCTAGAGGCTAGGGATCGCCACCGTTTGAAGTGTGTGTTCTGAATGCGGCGCTCTCAGAGTGTGGGCGCCGTTCATGGATGCTGCTCAGCGGATTGCGGGCGCGCTCCCGAACGAGGATGGGCGAGCGCCCTCCCTCACGCTAGGACGGTGCGACGAGCACCATCGGAAACGTGCTCACGAGCAGCGATGAGCGTCTCATGCGTGACGCTCGATCGCCGGGCCGTCAGGGGCTCGGCGCTTCACGCTTCGTAGAAGGTCGCGACCTCCGCGACTCGCTTCTTGTCTATTCGAGGAACCGTGGCACCCTCGGCGGGGCGCCCGGTGACGACGAGCAGGAACGCCTGCTCCTCGGCAGGGCGTTCGAGGATGTCGCGAAGGAAGTGCATCGGGCTCGGTGTGTGGGTGAGCGTCGCTAGACCTGCCACGTGGAGCGCCGCCAGGAGGAAGCCCGTGGCGAGGCCGACGGACTCCTTGACGTAGTAGTGCTTGCGCTTGCTGCCGTCGTGCTCGAGGCCGTGCGGTTGCGCGAAGACCGCGATGAGCCACGGAGCTGTCTCGAGGAAGGGTTTGTGGGCGTCGGTGCCGAAGGGACGGAGCGCGTCGAGCCACGAAGCGGACGCGCGACCGCCATAGAACTCGCGTTCCTCGGCCTCGGCCGCCGCTCGGATGCGCGCCTTCACCGCCCCGTCTGAGACGGCGACGAAGCTCCACGGCTGCATGTTCGCGCCGCTCGGCGCGCGGGCCGCAATCCTGATCGCCGCGTCGATGATCTCGCGCGGGACGGGCACGTCATCGAACTGGCGGACGGTGCGCCGGGTCCGCATGGTGGTTTCGAACGCATCGATGCGAGCGAGGCGCTCGGAGTCGCTGAGGTCGGGATAGCCGCTGAGTGGCTCCTCGTTGATCATTGCCCCCATTCCAGCACGCTGTAGCGGGTCAGCCGACGGGGTCGAGCTCGCGGGGCGGCGGGAGCGGACGCCTCGGCCTGCGCGCGTCGCGACTCGATACGACGGAGGCGCGACCGATGATTCGGTCGCGCCTCCGTCTCTCGAGCATGTGGCTGGGTCGTGCTACGGCTCGTGAGCCGCGGGGTCAGCCGCCGGTTCCGATGGTGCCCGTGGGCTGAATCAAGGTGTCGATCACGTGCACGAAACCGTTCTGTGCAGGAATGTCGGCCTGCGTGATCTGCGCGATGCCGCCGACGAAGAGTACGTCGCCGATGATCTCGATCGTAAGGTCGTTGCCTTGGAGGGTCATCAGGGTAGCGATGCCGTCCTCAGCGTCCATTGCCAACGCGCGCAGATCTTCGTAGCTGTACGAGCCGCTGACGATGTAGTAGGCCAGGGCGTCCTGCGTCCGCAAGGCGTCGTGGGCCATCTCGAGGAAGACGTCCGTCGAGGGAGCGAACACGGTGTACTCCATGTTCGGGTCGAGCATCATGTCGACGTTCGCCGCCATCAAGGCGCTGTAGAACTCGACCAATTGGTCGTTGCGCACGATCGTGGACATGATGTCTTCGATCGGGAAGACGACCGCGGGCTCTTCGGCCGTTGCGGCGTCGTCAGCAGGCGCGCTCGGATCTGTCGGTTCGGTCGGCTCCATGGGTTCGGTCGGTTCCATGGGCTCGGTCGGTTCCGTGGGCTCGGCGTCGGGATCTTCGACCGGATCCGTCGGCTCCACAGGATCGACGGGCTCTTGAGCGGCCTGCGCGGCGAGCGTTCCGTGCGGCGCCGGAGCGTATGCGAACGCCCCACCCGCGATCATTCCGAGCGCGAACAGCAGCGCGATTGAAAGTCTCAACATGACGTGCCTCCTAAGAGTTTGGGCCCGCCGAATCCTCCTGGGAGTGATCGGTCGGGCGTGCGGATTCGGACCGGCGCCAGCGAATGGTTCCGCCGGTCGAGCCGGGTCCGTCCGAATCACGACCTTAGGGGTCCGTCACGTGTGAGGAATGTGCGGGACGTGCGACCTCACGGAACGAGCGCTCCTGAACATGAGAAGGAGGGCTCGGCGCTGGGCCGTGGCGCGGGTCGATCCCGGCGGCTGACACGTCCTGCACGACGTCCTCCGGCCGCGAGTACGCAGCGACTTGATCTCACACATCGGTGCGCGAACCTCATGTCGTCTCACACGCTTGATTCGGCGACGTGGCCAGTCAGCCGTACTTGTCGGGTCGCACCACCCGGACGGCATGGTCGTAAGCGACCACCTTGAAGCGGGGGAAGTACGACCGGGCGAGGCCCGAGAGTGCTCGCTCGGCGACGTCCGCGCCCACTACGCACTCGAAGCGGACGAAAGCGCCGGCGATGTCGCCGACACGCGACCCGAACGGATCGCCTTCGACGCGCGAGCTGCTGAGCCCGCCGACGCCCCAGTGCCTGAGATCCGCGAGGAGGCGCTCCTCGAGCACGCTCTCCGCGATGACGACCAACAGGCGCCGTTCCGCGAAGCGCACGGTGCCGGAACTCTCCATGCTCATGCCGTACCTCCCCACAGCCACACTGCGGCGCGCGCGTAGAGCGGTATCCCGATGAGCAGATTGAACGGAAACGTGATGGCGAGCGAAGCCGTGAGGTAGAGGCTCGGGTTCGCCTCCGGGAGCCCGAGGCGCACTGCCGCCGTGGCTGCGAGGTACGAGGCGCTCCCGAACAGGACTGCGAGCACCGTCGTACCGCCGATCGAGAGGCCGAGCGAAGGCCCGATCAGGACGCCGAGCATGCCATGGAGGAGCGGCACCACGATGCCGAAGGCGACGAGGAAGGGGCCGACGGTGCGGAGATCGCCGAGCCGCCGGCCCGTGACGAGCCCCATCTCGAGCAGGAACAGCGTGAGGACCCCCTCGAACGGCGCCACGAAGAACGGCTCGACGCGCGCCATTCCCTCGGGGCCGGTGGCGGCGCCGATCACGAGGCCACCGGCGAGCAGCACGATGCTCCGCCCCGCGAGCACTTCACCGAGGAGCGTGCTCCAGGGCGCCGCGGGCGGCCCACCGGTCGCTCCGTGGGCGAGCGCTTCGTTCGCGGCCTGCTTCGTCATGATCGAGCGGGCCAGCACCAGTGCGACGAGGATGGCCGGAACCTCGAGCAGCGCCACGAGCGTGGCCATGAACCCTTCGTAGGGCACGCCGGCGCGCTCGAGGAACGTTTGGCAGGCGATGAACGTGACGACCGAGACGGAGCCGTAGTGGGCCGCCATCGCCGCTGCGTCGGCGACGCCGAAGCGACCGATGCTGCGGAGTAGTCCATACGTCCACAGTGGCGTCACCACACCGAACGCGACCGTGGCGAGTGCGGGGAGCCACAGGAGGGCGAGGGGCGTGGTGGCGAGGGCGACACCCCCCTTGAGGCCGATCGCCAGCAGCAGGTAGATCGAGAGCGTGGTGTAGAGGGCGTCGGGGAAGCGGAGGTCGCTGCGCACGAGCGTCGCGACCACGCCGAGCGCAAAGGCGAGCACCATCGGCGAGAGGAGGTTGAGTCGGAGGAGTTCGAGCGCTTCCACCCGCCCAGGCTACGCCGCACGGTGGTTCGCGTACGCCGGGCGGTCGACCGCGTTGCGACACGGGGGCAGCGGGGGAACGTCGTCAGCGCCTCGGGTGGAAGGATGATTGGCGTTGCACGAGCGCCGCACCGAAGTCGCCTTGCACCGCCACGACCTCCCCGCGGCGCAGCGAGACGTCTCGTGCGAGCCCGGCGCCTTTGAGGACGGCGCCGCGCTCGTCAGGGTGCGGGTACGTGTGGTCCTCGCCGGCGCCCAGGATGCAGCCTTGTACCCGAATCGGTCCGATCACCTGGGACCCCGTGCCGAGGGAATTCGGCCCTGTGAGGCTGACGCCGTTCACGTACCTCCCCCGGTCTCCGACGACGAGCCGCTCCGACGTGCTGCCGACGCGTGCCGTGAACGACCCGTCGCCGAAGTGGTTGTGATTGCCGATTCCATCGTGCCCGCGGCGGCATGGATCGTGCAGCCGGTCGTGAAGCAATTGCCCTCACCTACGTCGATTCGGCCCCCACGGACCGTCTCCAACACGACGGCGGGGTAGAGGACGTTTCGTGGTCCCCACGTGACGCCCCGAGCGACCAGTGTGGAGAAGGGGTCGATCACCACGCTCCCCGTCGACTCGGCGTACTCGAGCAGATCTGCGACCGGGAGGAAGCCACGGGCGAGGCGGCCGGCATCGATTCTCTCGAGCCATGAGACTTGAGGCATGCCGCTCGATAGTTCGTCCGGCACGGGTCGGCGGAGGCTATCGTGTGTGGGCGCTCGGGCGCGAAAGGGCTGCCTTTACGATGGCTACCGGTGGCGGAGGACCCCTCCGGCGCGGGTGCCGGAGGCGGGATACGAGGCATGGGGCGCGATCGAGGCATACTCCCTGGTACTGTCGAAGCAAGGACGTGCGCGGCGCGAGGGCCCTTAGCTCAGTCGGTTAGAGCAGGCGACTCATAATCGCTTGGTCGTTGGTTCGAGTCCAACAGGGCCCACCATGCTTTCCTCATCTGCGACGGCGTTTCGTGACATAGCTCCCCGCGGAAGCCGCGCGCCGCTTCCTCTTGGGGCCGGGGGGCGGGGCCTGCTCCACGAAGCGGGCGATGAACTTATATGCCAGAGGAATATTTTCTACCAGCATCCGCTGGCGAAGCTGATGCGAGACAAGAGGCTCGTGGCCGCTACGACGTCTCAACCACGAGGTGCTAACCGCCACCACGGCTTTCGAATCGTTCATCACGGGCCGCGATCGCCACGAAAGCCCCAGAGCTGCTACGTCTACCCCGGTAGGACCCTGACTCTCCCGCTGAAGCACTTCCTGCTTTCGGAGGGAGTGACGTTCATCCTCTCGTGTATACCGCCGGCTTCCTCGAGGACATCGTCGACGAGTACCGCGACCGCTCCGATCACGGTTGAGCAGCACCCGCTGCCGTTCAACCTAAAGCACCGCGATTCGAGGTGGTTCCGCGCGGCTGATCTGGGGGAACCCGCTCCATCGCCCGAGTACCAGGAAGCCGAAAAGCGTCATCGGCAGCTCGTAACACCAGGCCGCCACTGTGCACATTGATTGAGGCCCATTGCCATGGTGGCATCGCCCTACTCGGGGGTACCGTCGTCACGCCAATACGACTATGCTCACGATAAGGATAGAAGTAGGGTGCTTGCATCGTCGAGGGACAACTTCGTCATGCGTAGGCACTACGATACCAATTGGGAAGGGAGGTGATGGACCATGATGACTCGAAACGGCGCACCAGAACAACAACCAAATGCGCAGAAGCTAGCCGAACTCATCGTTTACGTGGCGAACCGCTCGGAAGTTGACGTGCATTTCGGCGCCACAAAGCTCAACAAGATCCTGTTCTACTCCGACTTCACGGCGTACGAACGGCTCGGTCGATCCATCAGTGGGTACGAATACATTCGCCTCAACTTCGGCCCATGTCCGCGCGGCGCCGATGGGCTCCGCCGCGTCCTCGAGTCCCAGGACCGCATCGTAATGAAGCGCCTTCCCCACTTCAATCAGGTGCAGCATCGCATCATCGCGATGGATGAAGCCAACCTCAGTCTCTTCACGGCCGATGAGATCGCCATAGTCGACGAGGTCCTAGATGCCGTCAAGGACCTGAACGCAACCGACGTCAGCAACGCATCGCATCGATTCCTGGGATGGAAGCTCGCCGCACCCTGCGAAGCCATCCCATACGCGGTCACGCTCGTTGATGCAGAACCAGATCTCACTGAGGACCAGACCGCATTCGCAGTCGCTCAGGCGATTCGCATCGCGAAGGAAGCCGTCCCGGCCTAACTCCGTGGGCGCTTGATGGTCATCCACTCCGACACGTATTGCGACCAACTTGCCGCCATTTGCCCCGATGAGACGGAGCGCGACCAGGTTCAAGAGGGTATCGACTGGGTGCTCTTTCGAGATCCTGATGCTGGCCTCCTGCTCGCGCAACATTCGCACTCGTGGGTTCTAACGGTCCGGGGCCTCGTCATTGGAAGATTCCGCAGCGCGGACCTGCTCGTCTTCGTGTACCGCGAGAACAATGCGGCCGTGCTCGCTGAGGTGCACGAGCTGCCAGACCTGTGAGCCCCGTCAGGAGCTCACATTGCGGATGCTCATACGCGATTACATCGAACCCGCCCGCCCGCGACAGGACATAGTCACCATCCGATCCTGTGACGTGCGCGCGCAGATGGGCTTGAGCCAGCACCTGCCAGCCGTCTGCTCCGTCCTCGCCTCCGACACCTTCGAGAAGGGCGCACGGGTTCGCCGGCGCTCTATCGATGGCCCCTTGACGGCGGCTCGACGCTCTTCGTACTCGTCTCCTGCCGAAGCAGGAGGCGCGTAGGCGCGCTTGAACTGGCTGTCGAAGCGCCAGTGAATGCGTGATCGACGCGTCCGGCATCGCCTTCTTCTCATCCCTCACGCCTAACCCGCGGTACGCTGACCTTTCATCACCGTTCAACCGCGCCCGACCCGAAGCAACCCATGGACATCTTCACCTTCCGCCACCGCCGACCGGAGTACGCCCAGTACGTCGGGCGGTTCAACCGCGTGGCGGCCCCGGACGTTAAGGCCACCGTCGACGCCGCCTTTGAGGACCAACAGCTGTGGCCTCAGCCGATCGTCCAGCTGAACCCCGCCTTCGAGCCGGGCGCGTACGTCTCGGAACTCGTGACGCAGGGCGTGCTACACGAGACCAGCGGTCCAGCCGTCCGAAGTCGCCGCCGCCGTAGGCTTGTCCGCATGGAGATCCCCTGATGCCCGACGCGTGGCGCTCGATCGTCGCCGCCGCGCTCGATGCGCGCGAGGCGCACGTGCCATTCGACCGCGCGGTCGCCGACCTGGCCCCCGAGCTGCGCGGCCGTCGCCCGGAGGGGCTCCCGCACTCGGCCTGGGCGCTGGTCGAGCACATCCGTATCACACAGGCCGATCTGATCGCCTACCTCGAGGACTCGGCGTACGCCGCGACGGCCTGGCCCGACGACTACTGGCCGCCGTCGCCCGAGCCAGCCGACGGCGCCGCCTGGGACCGGGCGATCGCCGCGGTGCAGGCGGGCCGTGAGCGGCTGAAGGCGCTGCTGCTCGAGCTGCCCGACCCCACCGCGCCGATCCCGTGGGGCGGGGAGCACACGTACCTGCGAACGGTCCTGGTGGCGCTCGATCACGAGGCCTACCACGTGGGGCAGATCGTGCTGCTGCGGCGGCTGCTGGGGGCCTGGGCAGCGCGGTGACTCCTGCTTCACGGGCCGCGCCATGCAGTGGTACGTTTCCCGAACCAGTTGTTCTTCGCGGAATTGATGCACCCAGACGAGGCGGATCGATTGCGCAGCACGGTCGGCACCATTGCTCGTGGCGACTCCTCGAGAGCGAGGCGGTGGAGCGACCTAGACGTAGCATCGACTTGGCCGCAGCATTCGATGGCTCGCTCCGCGACGTCCTGCACCTGGTGAAGGGGGGAAGTACATCGGAAGACGCCTCTCGTGAGGGCGACAGGGTGCGTACAGGAGTCGTCGGCGCCTGAGGGCCTCTGCTCGAACCGATTCTAGAGAAGGGACTTTGCCTCGTGAACAACCTGCTCCGACCGATCGCCATCGTGATGCTCATGCTCGCCGGCGCTGCCTTCGCGCAGTATCCGCAGCGGGCGATCAACTACGTGATCCCGTTCAATGCGGGGGGTGAGTCCGACATCACCGCCCGCCTGCAGCAACCCCACCTCGAAGAGATCCTCGGTGTCAGCGTCACCATCACCAACCGGCCCGGCGGCGGCGGTGCCGTTTCGTGGAGCGAGATCCAGCGCTCGACGCAGAACGACGGGTACACCGTCGTCGGCATCAATCTTCCGCACATCGCAACGCAACCCATGGAGCGCACCGACACCGGCTTCACGACGAACGACTTCGAGTTCATCCTCTGGTTCCAATTCACCCCGAACGCGTTGCTCGTGCGCAACGACAGCCAGTTCCAGACGCTCGACGACCTCATCGAGTACGCGCGTGAGAACCCGGGCTCGGTCACGATCGGCGGCAGTGGGAGCAACACCGCGAACCACATCGCAGTACTGCAGCTCGAGCAGTTGGCCGACGTCGACCTGACCTACGTCCCCTTCAGCGGTACGGGTCCTACCATCCCGGCGCTCCTCGGCGGCCACGTCAGCGCGCTCATGAGCTACACGCCGATGTCGGTGCTGCAGTCCGCCCAGGCGCGGACGCTGGCGGTCGCTTCGGAGGAGCGCGTCTCATTCCTTCCCGACGGTCCCACCTTCGTGGAGCAAGGCATCGACATCGTCGGCGGTGCATATCGCGGTGTGGCGGCCCCTCCGGGAACTCCCGCCGACATCGTCCAGACGTTGACGGAGGCGTTCGAGGAGGCGAGCCGCCGTATCGCAGAGGAGCAGGAGGCGATGGGCTTCGTGATCGAGTCCTATAGCGGCGACGAGGCCATGGAGCTCGTGGAGCGGATCACGGAGGAGTACGCCGCGATCCTCGAGACGCTGGAGTAGGTTCGGGCTCTCCCGATGTCGCAGAGGGTGATGGAGGGCGGCCCTGCAAGGGCGGGGCACGCCTTCCACGCCTTCGGAATGGACGCTTTGTGATGAGGATCGCATCGTGGACGTCCTGAGTGCCGCCCTCGGGCAACTCTTCGTTCCGTATCACCTCCTGATCATCGTCGCCGGCACCACCGTCGGGCTCTTCGTGGGTGCGATGCCCGGCCTGTCGGCGACGATGGCGCTCGCCGTGCTCCTGCCGTTCACGTTCGCCATGCAACCACTCGCGGGCCTCATCGGACTCGGCTCCGTCTACATGGGGGCGATCTACGGCGGGGCGTTCTCCGCGATCCTCATCAACGCGCCGGGGACGCCTTCGTCGATCGCCACCACGTTCGATGGCTACCCGATGGCGAAGGCGGGTCGCGCACGCGAGGCGCTCATCGCCGCGACGATCGCGTCGGTGTTCGGGGGATTGTTCGGCGTGCTCGCACTCCTCCTCCTCGCACCCCCGCTCGCCGCCTTCTCGCTCCGCTTCGGGCCCCCCGAGTACTTCTGGGTCGCGGTGTTGGGGCTCACCCTCATCGGGAGCCTGTCCGGTGGAGCGCTGCTCAAAGGGCTCCTGGGCGGGGGCCTCGGCGTCGTCATCAGCATCGTCGGCGTCTCGCCCATCGGCGGCGAGTCTCGCTTCACCTACGGCTTCCCGGCGCTGCAGGGGGGCGTCGAACTCATCGTGGCGCTCATCGGGCTCTTCGTGATCCCCGAACTCCTCGTGATGGCCGGTACCGGCGTCGCTGCGCTCTCTCGTTCGTCCCTCGATTCCACGCGGCGGGGCATCTTCTGGCCGACGGTGAAGACGGTCCTGTCCATGCCCGGCAACATCCTTCGGTCCGTCGTCATCGGTCAGATCGTGTCGATCATCCCCGGCGCGGGTGGCAACATCGCCGGTCTTCTCGCCTACAACGAGGCGAAACGCGCTTCGAAACACCCGGAGGAGTTCGGGAAGGGCTCCATCGAAGGCCTCGTCGCCTCCGAATCGAGCAACAACGTCACCGTGGCCGGTAGCATGGTGCCGCTCTTGACGCTCGGTATCCCCGGGGCGCCACCGGACGCGCTCGTCTTGGGCGCGATGCTCATGCACGGCCTTCGGCCCGGCGCCGAGCTCTTCAGCGTCAGTGGCGTGCTCACGTACGGTTTCATCCTCTCCATGGGGCTCTCTGCGATCGTGATGCTGCCGATCGGCCTGCTTGGCGGCCGCCTCATCTATCAGGCGGTGGTGCGGATTCCACCGCACTTCCTCGTGCCCACCATCGCGACGATGGCGATCCTCGGCTCCTATGCGCTCCGGAACAGCATGACCGACGTGATGATCATGCTCGTTCTGGGCATCATCGGCTACGTGCTCAAGGAACTCGGCTTCCATCCCGCACCCATCGCGCTCGGGCTGATCCTCGGTCCGATCGCGGAGATGGGCTTCGTCCAGTCGATGCTCATGGGGTCGAGTCTCGCGTACCCGCCGCTGAAGCTCGTGGAGAGCCCGCTGTCGCTCATCCTGGTCGCGCTCTCCGTGTTCGCGATCGTGTGGCCGTTCTTCACCGGTTGGCGGACGCGGCGGCGCGAGCGAACGGGGTCGGCATGAACACGGGGCTCGTCGGCGGCCTCTTCACGTTGGTCCTGACCCTCGTCTTCTGGTTCGGCCGCGGCAATTGGTCGGCGCTGAGCGCGATGTTCCCCAATGCGGTGCTGATCACGACGGGTGTGCTCTCCGTGGCGCTCGTGATCGTGTCGCTCGTCCGACCCCACACGAAGCCCGTCTTCGTCGACGGGAACCGGACCCGGATCGTCGTGACGGCGATCGCGCTCCTCCTCTGGGCTTGGTCGACTCGGTGGCTCGGCTTCTACCTCGCGGCTCTGATCATGTTTACTGGTCTCATGCTCTATATCGCCTCGGCTGCCCAGCCGCTCACGCCCCGCAAGTCGCTCGGCTGGGTCGCGATCGCGGCGGGGGAGCTGGCAATCCTCTACTTCATCTTCTCGAGCCTGCTGGCGGTGCCGCTACCGGCGGGTCTCTTCGCACCATGAATCGCACCTGGAGGTATCCATGAGCTATCGCATCGCCGTCATCCCCGGCGACGGGATCGGACCAGAGGTCATCGACGCCGCGTTGGAGGTGCTGGCGGCGGTCGGGTCACGCTTCGACCTCTCCTTCGATTGGAACAGACTCCCGTGGGGTTGTGAGTACTACACGAGAGAAGGTCGGATGATGCCCGAGGACGGCATCGAGCAGTTGCGGCCTCACGACGCGATCTTCCTCGGCGCCGTCGGCTACCCCGGCGTTCCGGATCACGTCTCGCTCTGGGGGTTGCTCATTCCGATCCGACGGAAGTTCGAGCAATACGTCAATCTCCGCCCTGCGCGACTCTTGCGCGGCGTCACGTCGCCCCTCGCCGGCCGCGGACCCGACGACATCGACTTCTACATCGTGCGCGAGAACGTCGAGGGCGAGTACTCGGAGATCGGCGGCCGGCTCTACGGCGGGACCGACATGGAGATGGCCGTCCAGGAAACGGTATTCACCCGGCGCGGTGTCGACCGCGTGATGCGCTTCGCATTCGAACTCGCGCGGACGCGGCCGGCGAAGCACCTCACGTCGGCGACGAAGTCGAACGGCATCATCCACACGATGCCCTACTGGGACGAGCGCTTCGAGGCGATCGCGGGCGAGTTCACCGACGTGACGACGTCGAAGTTCCATATCGACATCCTCACCGCCCACTTCGTGCAGCATCCCGACTGGTTCGACGTCGTGGTGGCGAGCAACCTGTTCGGCGACATCCTCTCCGATCTCGGACCCGCCGTCGCTGGTGGCATCGGGATCGCGCCGTCGGCGAACATCAATCCCGAACGCGCCCACCCCTCGATGTTCGAGCCCGTCCACGGCTCCGCGCCCGACATCGCCGGGAAGGGGATCGCCAATCCCATCGCGACGTTCTGGTCGGCGAGCATGATGCTCGACCACTTGGGAGAGGCGGAGGCGGCCGCAGCGATCATGGACGCCATCGAGGAGGTGACGGCGGCGGGTGAGCCGCTGACGCCCGACCTGGGCGGAACGGCCTCGACGTCCGACGTCACGAGCGCCGTGATCTCGGCGCTCGCGCGGTAGGGGCATGCGCATCGTCTCGCTCGAGGAGCGCACGACGTCCATCGCGTCGGACATCCGTAACGCGTTCGTCGACTTCAGCAAGATGACGGTGTCGGTGGTGCGCCTCGAGACCGACCTGCTGCGCGACGGCGAGCCGGTCGTGGGCTATGGATTCAACTCGAACGGGCGCTACGCCCAGGGCTGCTTGCTCCGCGAGCGGATCGTTCCGCGCCTGCTCGAAGCCGACCCGAGCGCGCTCGCGAACGACGCCGGCGACAATCTCGACCCGTTCCGCATGTGGGACCTCATGATGCGCAACGAGAAGCCGGGAGGGCACGGTGAGCGCTCGGTCGCGGTCGGCGTGGTCGACATGGCGGTTTGGGACGCCGTCGCCAAGGTGGAGGGGAAGCCGCTCTACCGGCTCTTGGCCGACCGATACCGCGGTGGCGACGCCGACGAGCGCGTCTTCGTCTACGCGGCCGGTGGCTACTACTATCCCGGGAAGGGTGTGGGGGAGCTCCAGGACGAGATGCGCAGCTACCTCGACCTGGGCTACGACGTCGTGAAGATCAAGATCGGCGGCGTCGAACTCGCGGACGATCTCCGTCGGATCGAGGCGGTCCTGGAGGTCGTGGGCTCGGGCGAACGATTGGCGGTCGACGCCAATGGCCGTTTCGACCTCGCCACCTCTCTGAGGTACGCCGAGGCACTCGCGCCCTACGAGCTGCGCTGGTACGAGGAGGCCGGAGACCCCCTCGACTACGCGCTCCAGGCAGAACTCGGCCGCCACTACGAGCGGCCGATGGCGACCGGCGAGAACCTCTTCTCCATGCAGGATGCGCGGAATCTCCTGCGCTACGCCGGTTTGCGTGCCGATCGCGACGTCCTGCAGATGGACCCGGTGCTCTCGTACGGTCTGGTCGAGTACCTGCGGACGCTCGACGCCATGCGCGAGCTCGGCTGGTCGCCGCGGCGCTGCATCCCGCACGGGGGGCACCAGTTCGCGCTGAACATCGCGGCCGGCCTCGGGCTGGGCGGGAACGAGTCGTACCCGCACGTGTTCAAGCCCTTCGGAGGGTTCGCCGACACCACGCCGGTGAAGGGGAGCTACGTCGGGTTGCCGGACGTGCCCGGGATCGGGTTCGAGGCGAAGGGCGAACTGTTCGCGCTCTTCTCGTCGCTGTTCGGCTGAACTGGGCGACCCTGAGTACATCGTGCTGGCGGACTCCCCGGGCTGGTCACGACGGACGGGTGAGCGCGCGCCTCACCGGTGCCGCACCTCGAGCACCACGATCTTCGTCGAGTGGTTGAACGGCGCCGGGTCTGTAACGCTCGCGCGAACACGCGTGCTGGCGAACCCGGCGACGTCCTCCGGAACGTCGATCGAGGCGTCGACGCGCAGCCATCCACCCGTGCAGAGCGCGTCGAGCTCGCGCATGAGTTCGGCGCCGCTCACGAAGAGCGAGTTGTGTACCAGCACGAGCTTCCCGCCGCTCTGCACGAGCGGACGGACCTTGTTCACGAGCTGCGTGGTCCGTCGGTTCAGATCCACGCGGCCGCCGGTGGTGCTCGAGAAGAAGGGGGGGTCGAGCACCACGACGTCGAAGCGCTCGCCGCGCCCCTTCCTGTCGCGGACGAAGGACCAGAAATCACGAGCGCGAAAGTCACGGCGGTCGACGGGGAAGCCGTTCAAGGCGTAGGAGGCCTTCGCGACGGCGAGTACGCGCGCGTCGCGGTCGGTGTGGAGCACGCTCGCACCGCCCGCACGCGCGGCCACGCCGAGGCTCCCGGTATACGCGAACGTGTTCAGCACGCTCGCACCCGCGCCATGATCCTGCAGCCACCGCCGCAGATGCCGCGTGTCGAGGTAGAAGCCCGCGTCCTGCCGCATCAGCAGGTCGACGGCGTAGCGCACGCCGTGCTCACGCACGACGTCGCCGACGACCGGCTCGGCGCGATCCGCGCTCACGACGCGCCCCCGGCGTCGGTCGTGGAGCGTGCTCTTGCGCTCCTTGAGGATCACGGTTCGGACGGAAGGCAGTCGCTCGTGCAAGCGCGCGACGAGGGCCGAGAACGCCTCGTCGCCCTCGGCGAGCGGTTCGCCGTGATGGTAGATCACGACGGTCGCGCCGTAGGCGTCGATCACGTAGCGCCCGTCGCCCTCGAGATGGCCGTTGAAGAGCCGGAACGCCGTCGGATCCTCGCCGCCGATGAGGTCCGCGCGTGCGGCGACGGCACCGTCGATGCGGGAGAGCGGGTCCGGCTCGTGCATCGCTCGACCCTACCGCGCGGTCGTAGCGTCCGTCGGTGGCGAGCCTTCTTGGTGCGCGAGGTGCCGGACGCCCGCGTCGAGCCCCTCGAACAGCCGCTTCGTCGAAGTGTCGGGGTCGAGCGGCATGGCGAAGCCGCCCGAGCGCGAGAGCGCCACGTAGCCGTGGAGCACGCTTCGTACGTAGCGCGTCGCGTGCAGCGCTTCCTCTCCCTGGAGCCCGTATCCGCGCAGCACCGCCAGCACCGTGTCGAGCACACGCGCGGCCGCTCGACGGGTGCGCTCGTCGTCGTCGCCCTGCTCCCCGGCGAGGGTGAGTGCGTAGAGTCCGGG
>JACCWH010000092.1 GCA_013697735.1 Trueperaceae bacterium
TGGGGATAATGTGGAGTTGGATGTGGAGTTGATCAAGCCGATTGCGATGGAGGAGGGGTTGCGGTTCGCGATTCGTGAGGGTGGTCGTACGGTGGGTGCTGGCGTCGTCACCACCGTGACGAAGTAATCATGGCAACTCCCAAGATCCGCATCAAACTCCGCGCGTTCGATCACCGGTCGCTCGACTCCTCGGCGACCAAGATCGTCGAGACGGTCCGGCGCACCGGCGCCAAAGTCGCCGGCCCGGTCCCGCTCCCCACGCGCATCCGCAGATTCTGCGTGCTCCGCAGCCCGTTCACCGACAAGGACAGCCGCGAGCACTTCGAGATCCGTACGCACAACAGGCTGATCGACATCAAGTCGCCCACCAAGTCGACCATCGACAGCCTCATGCATCTCGATCTCCCCACCGGAGTCGACATCGAGATCAAGACGGTCGGAGGTCGGTAGACGTGAGAAGAGGCATCCTCGGCACGAAGGTGGGGATGACCCAGGTGTGGCGTGACGACAAGCTCGTCCCCGTCACGGTCGTCCTGGCAGGTCCCTGCCCCATCGTGCAACGCAAGACCCTCGAGCGCGACGGCTACGAAGCCGTGCAGCTCGGGTGGGACGAGAAGAAAGAGAAGCGCTCGAACAAGCCCGAACTCGGCCACGTCAAGAAGGCCGGCGTCGCGCCGCAGCGCCACCTCGTCGAGATCCGCGACTACGTTCCCGAAGGGGACGCGGTCACCATCGACATATTCGAAGCCGGTCAGACGCTCGACGTGACCGGCACCAGCAAAGGACGCGGCACCGCGGGCGTCATGAAGCGCTGGGGCTTCGCAGGCATGCCCGCGAGCCACGGCACCAAGAAGAAGCATCGGCACCCCGGCTCGATCGGTCAGCGCAAGTCGCCCGGTCGCGTCTACAAGGGGAAGCGCATGGCGGGGCACTACGGCGCCGAGACCATCACGACGCTCGGGCTCGAGGTCGTGGAGGTCCGCGCCGACGACAACGTCATCCTCATCAAGGGCGCCGTCCCCGGCCCCAATGGTGGGCTCGTCGTCCTCAAGGATTCGAAGAGGAAGGTGAGTTGATGTCGGTCACCATCGACGTCATCGGGAGCGGCCGCAAGGTCGTACTCGACCTGCCCGAACCGAAGGAATCGGTCCTCCACGAAGTGGTCGCGTGGCAGCTCGCCAAGCGCCGCCGAGGCACCGCCGCCACGCAGACGCGCGCGAACGTCACCGGCTCCACGGCCAAGATCTACCCCCAGAAGGGGACCGGTCGCGCCCGCCACGGGAGCCGCAAGGCGCCCATCTTCGTCGGTGGCGGCACCGCCTTCGGGCCGCACCCGCGCGACTACAGCTACACGCTCCCCAAGCGCGTGCGTCGGCTCGGGCTCCACATGGCGCTCGCCACCCGTGCGAACGACGGCATGCTGACCCTCGTCGAGGATTTCGGTATCAGCGAGGGGCGCACGAAGGAGTTCGTCGCGTGGGCCGCCGACAACGGCTTCCACGCCAAGGAGCGCGTGCTGCTGGTGACCGACCACGAGCTCGTGCGTCGCGCCGCGCGCAACCTCCCGTGGGTGAACGTGCTGCCGGGCCGGGGCCTCAACGTGTACGACATCCTCCGGCACGACCGCGTGATCGCCGACGCCGCCCTGTTCGAGGAAGGGGACGAGGAATGAACCCGCACGACATCCTCCTCCGACCGGTGCTCTCCGAGAAGGCCGTCAACATCATCGGCGCCGGCAAGTACTCGTTCTTCGTCCACCCGCATGCGAACCGCTCGCAGGTCAAGACGGCGGTCGAGCGCGTGTTCAACGTCGACGTGACGAAGATCAACATGCAGAACGTGCGCTCGAAGGAGAAGCGACTCGGCAAGTACGTCGGCCGCACGCCGAAGCGCAAGAAGGCAATCGTCACCCTCGCAGAGGGTCAACGCATCCAACAACTCGAAGGTCTCACCTAAGGGAGGGAATCATGCCTACGAAGAAGTACAGACCCTACACCCCCTCCCGTCGCTTCATGACGACGTCGGACTTCGGCGAGATCACCAAGAGCGAGCCCGAGAAGTCGCTCCTGGCGCCCATCTCGCGCACCGGTGGTCGCAACGCCAAGGGCCGCATCACGTCGCGGTTCCGCGGTGGCGGGCACAAGCGGCGCTACCGCATCATCGACTTCCGTCGGCGCGACAAGGAGGGGGTGCCCGCCAAGGTTGCGGGGATCGAGTACGACCCCAACCGGAGCGCCAACATCGCCCTGCTGCACTACCTCGACGGCGAGAAGCGCTACGTGATCGCCCCCGAGAAGCTCGTGGTGGGGACTCGGATCGTCGCGGGCGCCGACGCCGAACCCGTGGTAGGGAACGCGATGCCGCTCCGGTTCATACCGGTCGGCTCGATCATCCACGCCCTCGAACTCGTCCCCGGCAAGGGCGCGCAGCTCGCGCGCAGCGCCGGCACGAGCGTGCAGATCCAGGGTCGCGATCCCGACTCCGATTACGTCACCGTGCGGCTCCCCTCGGGCGAGCTGCGGCGCGTGCACGGCGAGTGCTACGCCACGGTCGGGAGCGTCGGCAACGCCGAGCACAAGAACATCGTCTACGGCAAGGCCGGCCGGACCCGCTGGATGGGTCGCAAGCCGCACAACCGTGGCCGCTCCATGAACCCGGTCGATCACCCCCACGGTGGTGGGGAAGGCCGCTCGACCGGTGGCCGTCCGCCCGTCAGCCCGTGGGGCCAGCAGGCGAAGGGGCTCAAGACACGCGACCGCAAGAAGGTCTCGGGCCGCTTCATCGTCCGTCGCCGAAAGGACAAGTGAGTCATGCCTCGTAGCGTCAAGAAGGGGCCGTTCGTCGACGATCACCTGCTGAAGAAGGTCGACGCCGCCAACGCCACCAACGATCGCAAGGTCATCAAGACGTGGAGCCGCCGCAGCACCGTGATCCCCGAGATGGTGGGGCACACGCTCGGCGTCTACAACGGCCGTCAGCACGTGCCGGTCTTCGTGCAGGAGAACATGGTCGGGCACAAGCTCGGCGAGTTCTCGCCCACGCGCACCTTCCGCGGCCACGGCGCCGGCCGGAAGGGCTGAGACCATGGCCGCCAACGCCAGTCTCCGTATGCTCCGCTCCACCCCACGCAAGACGCGGCTCGTCGCCGACCTCATCCGCGGCAAGAACGTCGCCGAGGCCGAGGACATCCTGAAGTTCACCGACCGCCGCGCCGCCTTCCCGCTGCTCAAGCTGCTACGGAGCGCCAAGGCGAATGCGGTCAACAACCACGACATGTTCGAGGATTCGCTCTACGTCTCCATGATCCAAGTCGGTCCCGGACCGACCTTGAAGCGATTCCTGCCCCGCGCTCGCGGCCGCGCCGACCTACTGCGCAAGCGCACGTGCCACATCTCGATCACCCTGGAGGAACGCCGTGGGAAATAAGATCAACCCGCTGGGCTTCCGTCTCGGTGTCAACAAGGTCTCGTCTGCGCGCTGGTACGCCAACACCAAGGCCTACCCCGCCCTCCTCCGGGAGGACGAGATGATCCGTGAGGCCGTGCACGCCGACGTCGGTCGCGCCGGGATCAGCACCATCGACATCGAACGGGCAGCCCACAACATCAACATCACCATCCATACGGCGAAGCCGGGCGTGGTCATCGGCCGCGGCGGCGAGTCGATCAAGGCGCTGCGCACCAAACTCGACGGCAAGGTCGCGGGCACCATCGCGGTGAACGTGCAGGAGGTGGCGAACGCCACCACCAACGCCACGCTCGTGGCCCACCGGATCGCCGAGCAGCTCGAGCGTCGCTTCGCGTTCCGCCGCGCCATGAAGCAAGCCGTGCAGCGCACGATGGAAGCGGGCGCCAAAGGCGTCAAGATACGCTGCTCGGGTCGCCTCGGCGGCACCGAACAGGCCCGCCCGGAGTGGTACGCCGACGGCCGCGTGCCGCTGCAGACGCTCCGCGCGGACATCGACTACGGCACCGCCATGGCGCGCACCACCTACGGCATCATCGGCGTGAAGGTCTGGGTCTTCCACGGCGAGATCGTCGGCGATCGCACCCGCGGGCGCGCCGTACTCCCGCGTCCGCGCGTCGACGAAGACAAGCGCGGCCGTCGTCGCCGTCCCCAGGCCCGTCGTCGCGACG
>JACCWH010000093.1 GCA_013697735.1 Trueperaceae bacterium
TGGGGATAATGTGGAGTTGGATGTGGAGTTGATCAAGCCGATTGCGATGGAGGAGGGGTTGCGGTTCGCGATTCGTGAGGGTGGTCGTACGGTGGGTGCTGGCGTCGTCACCACCGTGACGAAGTAAGGCACGAACCCTACGTCCGCGCCTCCGCCCCGTATCGATCGGCGATCGACCGGAGCCGTCGTGCGACTTGTGTCGCTCCGATGCACCAACCCCTCATGCCGTGTGCTAGAGTAGAAAGATTGGGAGGCCACCATGGCCAGTGACGTACGGATCAAGCTGCTGCTGGAATGCACGGAGTGCAAGCGGCGGAACTACACCACCCACAAGAACCGTCGCAACACCGCGGCCAAGCTCGAACTCCGGAAGTACTGCCCGTGGGAACGGAAGCACACATCGCATCGCGAGGTGAAGGTCTAAGCGTGAAGGGCCTGATGCGGTACTTGCGCAACTCGCGCGCCGAACTCTCCCGCGTCACCTGGCCGACCCGTGAAGAGGTCCTCCAGGCGACGCAGGCGACGCTGATCTTCGTGATCATCACGGCGCTCTTTCTCCTGTTCGCCGACACGACGCTGGGCAACCTCATCGGGTTGCTGACCTGAACGCGGCGTGTCGAAGCGTCACGCACGGTCCGTGGCACATGTCGAGAGGAACGTGACATGAGCATCGAGTGGTACGCCATCCACACCTACGTGGGGCACGAGGAGAAGGTGCGGGAGAACATCCTGCATCGCGCCCGGTCCCTGGGAGCGAACGACAACATCTATCAGGTCGTCGTCCCGACGGAGGAGATCGTCGAGCGAGGCTCGGGGAACAAGGAAGAGGTCGTCAAGCGCAAACTCTTCCCCGGGTACATCTTCGTCCAGATGGATCTCGGCGAGTCGCTCGACGAGCCCAACGAAGCGTGGGAGGTCGTGCGCTACACGCCCGGCGTGACCGGCTTCGTCGGCACCAGCACGCACGCGGTGCCACTGTCGAAGGACGAGGAGACCCGCATGATGGGCACGCTCGGCATCACGGGATCGCGCGAGGCGCCGAAGATCAAGGTGACCTTCACCGTCGGCGACATGGTCCAGGTGACCTCCGGACCCTTCGCCGACTTCACTGGGGTCGTGTCCGACGTAAACCCCGAGCGCGGCAAGCTGAAGGTCCTCGTCTCGATCTTCGGCCGCGAGACGCCCGTCGAGCTCGACTTCTCGCAAGTCGTCCGGGCATGACGGACCAGACGGGCACGATCGTCATCACCCACCCCGCGCCCACGACGGGCGCGTTCGGCACGGGAAGCGTCAGGACCTCGATCCACACGCCATTGGACGAGGGAGCTTAGGAGGCATCATGGCGAAGAAAATTGCCGGTATCGTGAAATTGCAGCTGCCCGCCGGCGCAGCCACACCCGCCCCGCCCGTCGGTCCGGCACTCGGACAGTACGGTGCGAACATCATGCAGTTCGTGAAGGAGTACAACGCGTTGACGGCCTCGCAGGCCGGCGCCGTCGTGCCGGTGGAGATCACCATCTACGCCGATCGCTCGTTCACGTTCTTCACCAAGACGTCGCCCGCGTCGTACCTGATCAAGAAGGCCGCTGGTGTGGCCAAGGGTTCTGGCGTCCCCCACAAGGACAAGGTCGGCACGCTCTCCTGGGATCAGTGCCTCGAACTCGGCCGCGTCAAGATGAGCGACCTCAACGCGACCGACGAGGTCGCAGCGGCTCGGATCATCGCGGGCACCGCCCGATCGATGGGCATCCTCGTCGAGGGGGCGCCGCATGCCTAAGCATGGGAAGCGCTACCGCACCCTCAGCGAGCAGATCGACCGCGACAAGCTCTACACGGCCCCCGACGCCACCACGCTCGTCAAGTCCTTGGCGACCGCCAAATTCGACGAGACCATCGAGGCCCACTTCCGACTCGGGATCGACCCGAAGAAGTCCGACCAGAACGTCCGCGGCACGGTCGCGCTGCCGCACGGCACCGGCCGCTCGGTGCGCGTGCTCGCCATCACCCAGGGCGACAAGATCGCCGAGGCGCAGGCTGCCGGCGCGGACTTCGTCGGTGGCGACGACATGATCGAGAAGATCCAGGGCGGCTGGTTCGACTTCGACGCCGTCGTGGCGTCCCCCGACATGATGGCCGCGGTCGGCTCCAAGCTCGGTCGTGTCCTCGGTCCGCGCGGACTGCTCCCCAACCCCAAGGCCGGCACGGTCGGTCCGGACGTCGCCTCGATCGTCCGCGCGCTCAAGGCGGGGCAGATCGAATTCCGCTCCGACAAGACCGGCGTCGTCCACGCCCCCATCGGCAAGGCGAGCTTCGAGAGCGAGAAGCTCACGGAGAACCTCGCGGCGCTGCGCGCGGCCGTCGAAGCCGCCAAGCCCGACGGAGCGAAGGGGACCTACCTGCGGACCGTCTTCGTGAGCTCCACCATGGGGCCGAGCGTTCGGGTTTCGACGTGAGCGCAGTGCGCCACGCCCGTATTCAGCATCCCGGTGCGTAGCGGAGGCTACGAACCTCTGGCGTCGGAGACAGCAGGGGCCTGCCAGGCTTAAAGATCCTGCCGAGGCGCGTCTTGCCCAAGGACCACGGTCCACGGGCCCGACCTACGCTTCGCGGCACGTGTCCGGGCGAACCCCGGACCTCGAATTCTCGACCTACGGAAGAGGCAACCATGGCCAACCCCAGGAACGATGCGTCGGTCGTCCAACTCCGCGAGCTCCTCGCGGGGGCGTCGACGTTCTTCTTGGTCGACTACCAGGGCCTCTCCGCGGGAGAGTTGAACGCGTTGCGCGCGAACGTGCGCGCAGCGGGCGGTCGTCTGCTCGTCGCCAAGAACACCCTCATCAACGTCGTGCTCAAAGAGCATGGTGTCGAGGGGTTCGACGAGACCCTCACGGGACCGACCGCCCTGGTCCTCGTCGGCGAAGACCCGGTAGCGCCTGCCAAGGCACTTGCCGACTACGCCAAGGGCCACCCCAGGGAGTTACCGTCCTCGAAGGGCGGCTACCTCCAGGGCAGCCTCGTCGGCAAGGAGGCGCTGGCGAAGATCGCCAAGCTCCCGGCCCGCGACGTCCTGCTCTCCGAGCTGGTCGGCGTCCTGCAAGCGCCACTCGTCCAGCTCGTGGGCGTACTCAACGCTCCCCCGCAGAACCTGGTGACCGTGCTCGAAAACTACGTAGCCAAGCAGAAGGAGGCATGACATGGCGTTCGATAAAGACGCGATGGTCCAGCAGCTCTCGGGACTGACGGTCCTGGAGCTCGTGGATCTGGTGGAAGCGCTCAAAGAGACCTGGGGCGTCGAAGCCGCCGCCGCGATGCCCGCGGGCATGATGGCCGGCGTTGCGGCCGCACCCGAAGCCGCCGCCGAGGAGCAGACGGAGTTCACCGTCTCGATCACCTCCGCCGGCGACAAGAAGTTGCAAGTCATCAAGGAGGTGCGCGCCATCACCAGCCTCGGCCTGAAGGAAGCCAAGGATCTGGTCGAAGGCGGCGGCGTCGTCAAGGAGGACATCTCCAAGGACGAAGCCAACGAGATCAAGGCCAAGCTGGAAGCCGCGGGCGCCGCCGTCGAGGTCAAGTAGTCGCACGCCACGCACCGGATGCAGGGGTGGCGACACCCCATCGAGGTACCGGCCTCGAGTACGCCACGAGGAGCGTGCGCGCGCGAGCGCGCGCGCTCCGCACGGCGCACGACCCTATGTCCCTGTTTCTATCTTGGTTCAACGCCCACGCTAGAGCGTCCGCCAGCACGCCCGCACCGACTCCGAAGGGGTGAAGATGCGCGAGATTAGACGATTCGGCAGCATTCAAGAAGTCATCGAACTGCCCAACCTCACCAACATCCAGATCTCATCGTACGACGCATTCCTGCAGCGTGACGTGAGTTCTCCGATGCGTCAGGAGGTGGGCCTGCAGGCGGCCTTCAAGGAGATCTTCCCGATCGACGAGACGGAGCGCGGTCGGCAGACCGGCCTCGTACTCGACTTCCTCGAGTACACCCTGCAGGTGCCCGAGTTCGGCCCGGAGGAGTGCCGCGAGAAGGACCTGTCGTATCAGGCCGGCCTCTTCGCCAAGCTCCAACTCGTCCACAAAGACACCGGTCTCATCAAGGAGGACCAGGTCTTCCTCGGCGATCTGCCGCTCATGACGGAGGACGGCTCGTTCGTCGTCAACGGCGCCGACCGGGTGATCGTGTCCCAGATCCACCGCTCACCGGGCGTCTACTTCACGGGTGTCCAGGTCGGGAGCTCGCGCCGACTGACCGCCAGCGTCATCCCGATGCCGAAGCGCGGTCCGTGGATCGAGATCGAGTTCGACAACTCCGACGTCCTCTGGATGAAGGTCAACAAGCGGAAGTTCCCCTTCACGCTGCTACTGCGGGTGCTGGGTCACTCCGACGAGTCGATCCGGTCGCTCTTCGCCGGCTTCGACTCCCTCCTCGACGCCACCTTCGACGCGGAAGAGGCGAGCGGCATCACCGGCGACGAGGCGCTCCTCCGGCTCTTCACGGTGCTCCGGCCCGGCGATCCCCCCAAGGTCGACAAGGCGACGAACTACCTCCACAGCCTCCTCGCCGATCCCCGCCGCTACGACCTCGGCGACGCCGGCCGCTACAAGCTCAACACCAAGCTCGGACTCGACTTCGAGCAGAAGACGCTGCTCGGCTACGTCGACGGCGGATTCGTCGACTACGGCCTCATCCCGACCCTGCAGTACCTCGTCAAGCTGCAGGCGGGGGCGGAAGGGCACACCGAGGACGACATCGATCACCTCGGCAACCGCCGTATCCGCACGGTCGGCGAGCTCGTCGCGGATCAGATCCGCGTCGGTCTCGGCCGCATGGCGCGCGGCGTGCGCGAACGCATGCTCCTCGGCAACCCCGACGCCGCCACGCCGCAGAAGCTCGTCAACAACCGACCGATCGTCGCCGCGTTGCGCGAGTTCTTCGGGCGCTCGCAGCTCTCTCAGTTCAAGGATCAGGTCAACCCCCTCTCGGAGCTGCGGCACAAGCGTCGCATATCGGCCCTCGGGCCGGGCGGCCTGACGCGCGAGCGCGCCGGCTTCGACGTCCGGGACGTGCACCGCACGCACTACGGGCGCATCTGCCCCATCGAGACGCCTGAAGGCGCGAACATCGGCCTCATCACGTCGCTCGCGAGCTACTCGCGCGTCAACGAGCTCGGCTTCATCGAAGCGCCCTATCGGCGCGTGACGGATCGTCGGGTCACGGACGAAGTCGTCTACATGACGGCACACGAAGAGGATCGCTACATCATCGCGCAGGCCAACACGCCACTCGAGGCCGACGGCTCCTTTGCGGTCGAGCGGATCGTGGCGCGCCGGCTCGGTGACCCCGTGTTCAGGAACGCCGACGGCATCGACTTCATGGACGTCTCGCCGAAGCAGATCATCTCGGTGCCGACGTCGCTCATACCCTTCCTCGAGCACGACGACGCCAACCGCGCCCTCATGGGCTCGAACATGCAATCGCAAGCGGTCCCGCTCCTCCGGAGCGACGCCCCCTTCGTCGGCACCGGCGTGGAGGAGCGCGTCGCCCGCGACTCCGGCACCGCCATCCTCGCAGCCGTCGCCGGGACCGTCACCTACGTCGACGCGGCCCGCGTGGTGGTAGAGGGGGAGAAGGGGATCGAGCGCTCGTACGCGCTGACGCGCTTCCAGCGCTCGAACCAGAACTCCAACCTCGACCAGCGCCCGATCGTCACGGTCGGCCAGCGGATCGAGGTCGGCCAGGTCCTCGCCGACGGTCCCGCCTCGGATCGCGGTCGCCTCGCGCTCGGCAAGAACATCCTGATCGCCGTCATGCCGTTCGACGGCTACAACTTCGAGGACGCCATCGTGCTCTCCGAGCGCCTCGTGCGCGACGACGCCTACACGTCGGTCCACATCGAGAAGTTCGAGAAGGAGGCGCGCGACACCAAGCTCGGCCCCGAGAAGATCACGCGCGACATCCCCGGTCTCTCCGAGGCCGCGCTCCGCGATCTCGACGAAGACGGTGTGGTGCGCATCGGCGCCGAGGTCAAGCAAGGCGACATCCTCGTCGGCCACACCTCGTTCAAGGGGGAGAAGGACCCGACCCCGGAGGAGCGCCTGTTGCGCTCGATCTTCGGCGAGAAGGCGCGCGAGGTCAAGGACACCTCGCTCCGCGTTCCCCCTGGCGACGGCGGGATCGTGCTGCGCACGCTCCGCTTCCGGCGCGGCGACGTCGGCGTCGAGCTCAAGCCCGGTGTGCAGGAGATGGTGCGGGTCTACCTCGCCCAGAAGCGCCGCCTCATCGAAGGCGACAAGCTCGCCAACCGCCACGGCAACAAGGGTGTCGTCGCCAAGATCCTCCCACCGGAGGACATGCCCTACCTCGACGACGGCACGCCCGTCGACCTCGTGTTCAACCCGCTCGGCGTCCCCTCGCGCATGAACCTCGGTCAGATCCTCGAGACCCACCTCGGGATGGCGGCGTTCAAGCACGGCGTTTCGTACGTGACGCCGGTGTTCGACGGCGCGAGCGAGGATGAGATCAAGGACTTGCTCGAGAGCGCGGCAAAGGCCGACATCTCCGAGCGTACCGAGGCGGGCTTCGCCGTCGACAGGCGCGAGCGCGAGGTGGTACGCCGCGCCGACAAACTGAGCGTGATCGACACCGGGCTCTCCGACGAGGACGCGCTGATCGCGCTCGCCCGCTCGGGGAAGTCCGTGCTCTACGACGGACGCACGGGTGAGTCGATCGACGCCCCGATCGTGGTCGGTGTGATGTACGTGATGAAGCTCTACCACATGGTGGAAGACAAGATGCACGCCCGCTCCACCGGACCCTACTCACTCATCACCCAGCAGCCGCTGGGCGGGAAGGCGCAGTTCGGCGGCCAGCGCCTCGGCGAGATGGAGTGCTGGGCCCTCCAGGCGCACGGTGCGGCCTACACGCTCCAGGAGATGCTCACGATCAAGTCCGACGACATCGATGGCCGGAACGCTGCCTACGAAGCGATCGTGAAGGGTGACGACGTGCTCGAACCGACCATTCCGGAGTCCTTCAAGGTCCTGGTGAAAGAACTCCACTCGCTCGGCCTCGACGTTCGCGTCCTGGGCGAAGGCGACAAGAGCGTCGACATCTTCGACGAGACAGGGAGGCGCTGGTGACAGTCCGCGGAGCAGACCGTTCGATGGAGAACTACCGCGAATTCGACCGCGTGCAGATCCAGATCGCGTCGCCCGAGCGCATCCGCGCTTGGAGTTACGGCGAGATCACCAAGCCCGAGACCATCAACTATCGGACGCTGAAGCCAGAGCGTGACGGCCTCTTCGACGAGCGCGTCTTCGGTCCCGAGAAGGACTGGGAGTGCGCGTGCGGCAAGTACCGCGGCCAACGCTTCTCCGGCAAGGTCTGCGAGCGCTGCGGCGTCGAGGTGACGCGCTCGACCGTGCGTCGCTACCGCATGGGGCACGTCGAACTCGCGACGCCATGCGCCCACATCTGGTACGTCAAGGACGTCCCCTCCAAGATCGGGGCGCTCCTCAACCTCTCGACGAACCATCTCGAGCAGGTGCTCTACTTCGCCCGCTACATCGTCACCAACCCCGACGACGCCAAGTTGGACGGCAAGCCGCTCAAACGCGGCGACCTCCTCACCGACGACGAGTACCGCCGGCTGCGCTTCGGCCAGCAGGAGACGTACTCCGTCGCCATGGGTGAGGATGCAGTCGTCGGCGACGGCGAAGCCGTCGAGCAGGGGCAGCAGCTCGCCAAGGGACTCAAGTCGAAGCTCGCCGGAATCGCGCAGTACCGCTTCCCTCGCCGTATCACGCTCGACTACCGTGAACTCCGCGACGCGCGCCTCATCGTCCCCAAGAGCGCCTGGATCGAAGAGGACGCCTATGCCGGCGGTCAGCCGATCGCCGACCTCGAGGCCGACCTCGAGATCAAGGCGGAGGAGGAGGGCGTCGTCGAGTTGTTGCCGATCGGCTCCGACGGCGGTGTGCTCCTCGTGCGCGACGTCGACAACGAAGACGTGCGGCTCGTCTACCTCGTGCCGAACGGGATGGAGGTCGTCGCCGGCTCCGGTGAGTTCGTGGAGAAGGGCGACGTGCTCGTCAGGGCCGGCGCGGGCACCCAGCTGCGGCTCCCCCAGGATGCCAAGGCGAGTGTGCGTGCCAGCAAGACGAAGGACAAGCAGGTCACCATGACCCTCGAGGTGCGCTGGGCGCGCCGCGAGATCCACGACGTCAACCCCACCATGCACGTGATGGTCGGCGACGGTGCGGAGGTCTCCGCGGGTGAGAAGATCGTCGGCGCGATCGACGCCGCGCAGGAGATCATCGCTGCCGCCGACGCCACCGTGCACCTCGCGGAGCCCGCCTCGATCATCGTGTCGCGCGCTCGCGTCTACCCCTACGAGGACGAGCCGATCGTCGTGAACGGCGACCGGGTCAAGCCCGGTGACGAGCTCGCCGACGACGGCCGCGTCCGTTCCGACATCTCCGGTCGGGTGGAGATCGACCTCGTGCGCGCGCAAGTGCGCGTCATCGAGTCGTACGATTTCGTCGCCAAGATGGGCGCCGAGGCGGTTCGGGAGCTCCTCGCGTCGCTCGACCTGCCCATCCTCGAGGCCGAGCTGGTGGAGGAGATGCACTCCCCGAGCCGGCACAAGCGTGCCAAGGCGCGCAAGCGCCTCGAGATCGTGCGCTCGTTCATGAAGAGCGGCAACGATCCGGAGTGGATGATCCTCGAGTCCGTGCCGATCATGCCTCCGGACCTGCGGCCGATGGTGCAGGTCGAAGGGGGTCGCTTCGCGACCTCGGACCTCAACGACCTCTATCGCCGCCTCATCAACCGGAACAACCGCCTCAAGAAGTTGATGCAGCAGGGCGCGCCGGAGATGATCATCCGCAACGAGAAGCGGATGCTGCAGGAGGCCGTCGACGCTCTCATCGACAACGGCCGCCGTGGCAGTGCCGTCGTGCACCCCGGCTCCGACCGCCCCCTGCGCTCCCTCACCGACCTCTTGGGTGGCAAGCAGGGGCGCTTCCGGCAAAACCTCCTCGGCAAGCGCGTCGATTACTCGGGGCGCTCCGTCATCGTGGTCGGCCCGCAGCTCCAGCTCCACCAGTGCGGTGTTCCCAAGCGGATGGCGCTCGAGCTCTTCAAGCCGTTCCTCTTCAAGAAACTCGAAGAGCGCGGCATCGTCTCGAACATCAAGAGCGCCCGCAAGCTCCTCGAGCGCTATCGCGACACCCGCGACGAGATCTGGGACGCCCTCGAAGAGGTCATCCAGGATCGCGTCGTGCTCCTCAACCGGGCGCCGACGCTCCACCGACTCGGCATCCAAGCCTTCGAGCCGGTGCTGATCGAGGGCCAAGCCATCCAGCTCCACCCGTTGGTGTGCGCGGCGTTCAACGCCGACTTCGACGGCGACCAGATGGCCATCCACGTACCGCTGTCGGTCTACGCCCAGACCGAAGCGCGGCTCCAGATGCTCTCGTCGCACAACCTCCTCTCGCCCGCGCACGGCGCACCGAACGTCCAGGCCGATCGTGACATCGTGCTCGGACTCTTCGTGCTCACGCAGGTGCACACGGGGCGCTACGGAATCGGCTCCGTCTTCGAGAACGAAGCCGACGCCATGGCGGCCTTCGCGGAGGGTACCGTCTCGCTCAACGCCGCCATCACCGTCCGTGGTCGGGAGACGTCGATCGGCCGGCTCAAGTACCGCTTCGCGAGCGTCGACGAGGCCCTCCTCGCCGCCGAGCGTGGTCAGATCGACATGCAGGACGTCGTCACCGTCAAGATCGATGGGAAGCTCATCGAGACCAGCCCGGGGCGCTGTTTCTTCGCGCGGCTCGTCAAGGAGACCCTCTCCGAGGACGGCGCCGCGGTGCCCGCCTCCATGCTGCGCTACGACACCGCCTACGAGAAGGGCGCCCTGCGCGACCTCGTCATCGAGAGCTTCAAGCTCCTCGGTGTCGAAAAGACCGCCAAGCTCCTCGATGGCCTCAAGTCGGCCGGCTTCGAGCTCTCCACCACCTCCGGGATCACCATCGGCATCGACGACGTCGTCATCCCGCCCGCGAAGAAGGCCTTGCTCGCCGAGGCGCAGGCGAAGCTCGAGAAGATCCAGGAGTACTTCGACATGGGCTTCGTGACGGAGCAGGAGCGCTACCAGCAGGTGGTGCGGCTCTGGAACGACACGACCGAGCGGGTCAAGCAGGCCGTGTTCGACAATTTCGAGCAGAACATGCCCTTCAACCCCCTGTTCGTGATGGCGCAGTCCGGTGCGAGGGGGAACCCGCAGCAGATCCGGCAGCTCGCCGGTATGCGGGGCCTGATGGCCAAGCCCTCGGGCGACACCATCGAGCTCCCCATTCGCTCGAACTTTCGCGAAGGGCTCGACGTGCTCGAGTACTTCATCTCCACGCACGGCGCCCGCAAGGGGGGTGCAGACACCGCGCTCCGCACCGCCGACTCCGGGTACCTGACGCGGAAGCTCGTCGACGTCGCGCACGAGCTCGTCATCCGCGAGGACGACTGCGGGTCGGCCGACTCCATCGAGATCGAGCTCTACGCCGCCGACGGTCGCCTGCGCTCGCGAGGCCAGCTCGAGATGAGCCTCTACGGCCGGCGCATCGCCACCGATCTCGAGGTCGGCGACCTCGCGTTCGATGCCAACGCCACGCTCCTGCGCGAGGACGTCGAGGCGATTCACAAGCGCCTCGCCGCCGGCGACGCTCCCGAGCTCCGTCGCGTCGGACTCCGGTCGCCGCTCACGTGTCAGACGCGATCCGGCGTCTGCCGTGCCTGCTACGGCATCGACATGTCGACGATGCGCGAGGTGTCGCTCGGCGAAGCGGTCGGCGTCATCGCCGCGGAGTCGATCGGCGAGCCGGGCACGCAGCTCACCATGCGCACGTTCCACACCGGCGGCGTCGCCACCGGCGGCGACATCACGCAGGGTCTCCCGCGCGTGATCGAGCTGGTCGAGGCGCGCAAGCCCAAGGTCAAGGCCATCGTCGCGGAGCTCGATGGTGTGGTCTCGATCGTCGAGGAGGAGGATCGCTTCCGCGTCACGGTCACCTCCGAAGATGGCGAGTTCACCAAGGCCTACCGCATCGACAAGATGGTGCGCCTCCTGGTGAAGGACCAGGAGAAGGTCGAGGCGGGGCAGCAGATGACGCGCGGCGCCATCAACCCGCACGACCTCCTCGAAACGCTCGGGCCCGCCGCGGTCCAGGCCTACCTGGTCGACGAGATCCAGCGCGTCTACCGTGGCCAGGGCGTGAGCGTCCACGACAAGCACATCGAAGTCATCGTCCGGCAGATGCTCAAGTACGTCGAGGTGCTCGAGCCGGGCGATGCCACCTTCCTAGAGGGGCAGACGGTCGAACGCTTCGACATCGAGGAGGTCAACGCTCGCCTGCTCGACGAGGGGAAGACCCCCGCGAGTTGGAAGCCCGTCCTCCTCGGGATCACCAAGGCGAGCCTCACCACGAAGTCGTGGCTCTCCGCCGCCAGCTTCCAGCACACCACCCACGTGCTGACCGAAGCCGCCGTGGCCGGCAAGATCGACGACATGGTCGGCCTCAAGGAGAACGTCATCCTCGGCCGTCTCATCCCGGCGGGGACCGGGCTCGACGTCATCCGCTCCACGCGTGTCGCCGACGACAGGATGTTGGCGAAGATGAAGGAGGCCGCGGCGCAGCAGCCACCGGCCGCCCGCCCGGCAGTCGCGACGGGGGTCCAGGCCGAGGCCTGATACCCACCCCCGCCGCGCACGAAGCGGCGGCAAGCGATCGACCAGACGACGCGCCCGGAGGCTCTCCGGGCGCGTCGTGTTCGTCGTGCTCGTCGCGGTCTGCGTGCTAGCCTCGCGCGGTGGACGGCCTCGTCATCGCCATCGATCCTGGCAAACGCATCGGCGTCGCCTGGGTCGCGGGCGACGGTCGCCTCGTGCGGCACGAGGTGGTCGACGCAGCCACGTTGGCGTCCTACGCGTTTCCGAGTGAGGCGCGCGTCGTGGTCGGCGACGGAACGGGGAGCGCCGCGATCTCCGACGGGCTCCGCGACCGGGGCGTCGTGCACGAGCTGGTCGACGAGTACGGGACCACCGAAGAGGCGCGCGAGCTCTACTGGCGCGACCACCCACCCCGCGGATGGTGGCGGCTGGTGCCGCTGGGGCTACGGCCGCCGCCGCGATCGCTCGACGACTACGCCGCCTACGCCATCGCCCTGCGTGCGCGCTCGACACGGCCGCACGATCGACGGTCGCGCACCCACGGCGCGTCGAAACGCAGCAGCGGCCGATCGTGATCGACCGGCCGCTGCTGCGTGCTGACTGCTCGTACGCTCGCCTTCAGTTCAACTCGTCCTCTTCGCCAGCGTCGATCATCGCGCGCGCTTCCGGAGGGGTGATGTGCAGCACGGCACTTATCTCGCCCGCGAGGAGCCGCAGCGCACGGCGGTAGGCCTGGCGATCGAGATCGGGGAGGCCCCGCTCGAGGTCCCAGCGCCGGAGCTCGGAGGCGAGCGTGGCGATCTGGTACGGGTCACCGCTCGTCAGGATGTCGGTGACCTTGCGGTGCCGCGCCGCCCACTGCTTGGGCAGCGTGATGCGACCGTGCTGAAGGCGTTCGAGTACGGCCTGGACCTCGTCCTCCGTGAGCGCTGGGCGGAGTCCCGCCTCCTGTGGCGCATGGACGGGGACGAAGGCACGCGAGGTGCCGTTCGGGAACTCGACCTCGTAGTACTTGTGATCGCTTCCTGCGACCGTCTTCGTGGTCGTACCCGACACGATGCCGACCCCATACGGAGGTAGGACCACCTGGTCACCGTTCTTGAACGTCTTGGGTGATTCTTTCAAAGCGATTGCTCCCTTCGATCGGCCTAGTGGCTCGAGCGCGCTCCGGGACTACACCGGTCGCGCTGGAGGATGTTGAGGGGGGTGCTGGTGGGCACTGGGCCGATCTCGGGTGATACTCGGCACAGCCCCATCACGCCCGGTAGTGTAGCACCCCGGGCCGCTCCATGCACGGTGTCGGGCGACGACGGGTACGGACTTCGGGTGCGTCTGGCACGAGGTCCATCGTCGATGTCAACCGCTCGGGGGGTCGCGCGCGACGACGGGCGCCGCGGCGGCAGCGCCCGGCCCGCGCGTCGTCATCACCACGCCGAGCAAGACCAACACCGCACCGACGAGCGTCAGCGCCCCCGGCACCTCACGAAAGAGCCACACCGCCATCAGGCCCGCGCCGACGGGTTCGAGGAGCGTGGCCGTGGCGACGCGCGTGGGATCGAGATGGCGCATCGCATAATTGATGCCCGTGTGCCCGACCAGTTGCGGCACCAGCGCCAGCAGCGCGATCCACACGAAGGTCTCCCGCGCGTAGGCGACGTAGGAGACGTCGAGTACGGCGGGCCACGGCACCAACACGACCGCCGCCACCGCATAGGCGACGCCGACGTAGGCCTGGAGCCCGAGGCCTCGGGCCTGCGCGCTCCTCCCGAGGAGGAGATAGCCCGCGGCAGACATGGCGCCGACCGTCGCCAGCACGTTGCCGAGCAGCGGAGCGGGCGCGAGTTCCGAGGCGGTGGTGCCACCGAGGTCGCCGAAGGCGATGATCGCGCCACCGGCGACGGCGACGAGCACGCCGAACAGGATCGTCAGCGTCGGCGAGCGACCGAGGAAGAGCCACGAGAAGAGCGCGACCCAGAGTGGGATGGTAGCGACGAGCGTCACCGACGCGGCGATCGTGGTGTACGAGAGTGACGAGATCCACGTGGCGAAGTGGAGGCCGAGCAGGGCGCCCGCCAGCAGTGTGGGCTTGAGCGTCTGGCGTGAGAGTGGGGTGCGTGCGAGCGCCCGGAGGGTGAAAGGGGCGAGCACCACCGCAGCGATCACCATCCGCCAGAGTGCGACCACGACGCCGGGAGCGTCGGCGTAGCGAATGAAGATCGCCGCCAGGCTCACGGCGACGAGCGCGACGCCGAGAACGGCGGTGACGCGTGCTCGGGACGGTGTCGGCACGCGGCATGCTACCGCGGGCCGCGCGTCGTGGCGGCGCGCGCCGCCGTGTGGTGCACGCGCGCCGAGCGCGCTGCGCACGCGGTACGATGCGCCGGCCACGCCAGGAGGATGGATGGACACATTTCCGGCCGATTTCGTGTGGGGCGTTTCCACCTCGGCGTATCAGATCGAAGGGGCGTGGGCGGAGGACGGCAAGGGCGAGAGTATCTGGGATGCCTTCGTGCACGAAAACGGTCGCATCGCCAACGGCGACACGGGCGACGTGGCGTGCGACCACTATCACCGCTCGCTCGAGGATTGCGACCTCGTGGCCGAACTCGGTGTGGACGCCTACCGCTTCTCCGTCTCCTGGCCGCGCTGGATGCCCGCGGGCCGCGGTCGCGTGAACCGTGCCGGACGCGACTTCTACGACCGGCTCGTCGACGCCCTCTTGGCACGCGGGATCGCGCCCTGGGTCTGCCTCTACCATTGGGATCTACCACAGGCGCTGCAAGAGGCCGGCGGTTGGGCCGCGCGCGACACCGCCGAGCGATATGCCGACTATGCGGCCTCGGTGGTCGGCGTCCTCGGCGACAGAGTACGCCACGTGGCGCTCTTCAACGAGCCGAACACGACCGCGGTGCTCGGCCACCTGCTGGGCATCCATGCCCCGGGCGTGAGCGATCTAAACGCCTTCGTGCGAACGAGTCACCACCTCAACCTCGCCACCGGTCTCGGTCTCGCGCGGCTGCGGAGCGAGAGTTCCGCGCTCGAACTCGGTACCATCGTGAACCTGCAACCGGTCGTACCGGAGCGAGACACAGACGAGGACCGCCAGGCGGCCGCGACCCTCGACGCATTCTGGAACGGGAACCACCTCGACCCGCTCTTCGAAGGACGCTACCCGGAGCTCACGGGCGGGATGTTCGAGAGCGTCATCCGCGACGGCGATCTCGACCGCATCTCCCAACCCCTCGACTGGTTCGGCGTCAACCACTACACGCACAACCGTGTCGCGGCCGATCCCGCGAGCCTCTACGGTGCCTCGTTGGTGCCGCCTCCGGACGACGTTCAGACCACGGCGATGGGGTGGGAGGTGGCACCCCATGCGCTCTTCGACCAACTCGTGGCGTTGCGAGCGCGACTCGGTGCGGTGCCGATCTTCGTCACCGAGAACGGCGCTGCCTTCCGCGAAGCGGTCGACGACCACGGTGATCTCGTGCGCGACACGAAGCGCATAGACTACCTCTCGCGCTACGTCCGGGAGGTCGGTCGGGCGCGCGCGGCGGGTGTCGACGTACGCGGCTACTTCGTCTGGTCACTGCTCGACAATTTCGAGTGGCACGAGGGCTATGGCAAGCGCTTCGGGCTCGTGCACGTCGACTACGAGACGCAGGAGCGGACCCGCAAGGCGTCGTTCGAGTGGTACCGGGCACTGGTGGCGACCCGGACGATCCCCGATCCCGTCGAGACCTAGGTCTCGGTGCCGCGAACGGCCTGCCACGCGATGAGGCACCAACCGACCACGAGCAGGACGCCGCCGACGGGTGCGATCGCGCCGAAGGCGCCGACGTCGCTCGCGACGAGCGCGTAGAGGCTCCCGGAGAAGACGAGCACGCCTGCCAAGAGCGGGGCGCCGGCGCGTGCGAGGCGCGGTCGGTCGCGCGACCCACCTGCGAGCGCCAGGAGTGCGACGGCGTGCACGAGTTGGTAGCGAACCGCCGTCTCGAAGGTGGCGAGTCGCTCGGGGCGCACGTGCTCGGCGAGCGCGTGGGCCCCGAATGCGCCGAGTGCCACGCCGGTCGCGCCGAGCAGCGCGGCGGCGATCAGGAGCGTTCGCTCCCTCACGAGTCCGTCTCCAGTGCGAAGTCGGCGACGTGCTGCGATCGGGCGGCCACCACCCGACCGTCTCGCAGCGTCAGGCGCTCGTCGGCGCGTTCGGCCAGTGTCCGGTCGTGGGTGACGAGGATCACCGTTCGCCCGTCGGCCGCGACGTCGGCGAGCGCGTCCATCACGAGGGCGCCGGTGGTCGTGTCGAGCGCTCCCGTCGGTTCGTCGGCGAAGACCACGTCTGGATCGTTCGCCAGCGCCCGCGCGAGCGCCACGCGCTGTCGCTCGCCGCCGGAGAGCCGGTGGGGGAGGTGGTCGCCGCGCCGCTCGAGCCCGAACCGTGCGAGGAGGTGCGCCACCCTCCGTCGCCGCAGGGTGGTCGGGACGCCGGCGAGCCCCATCGGCAGGGCGACGTTCTGTTCGGCGGTGAGCACGGCCACCAGGTTGAAGCTTTGGAAGACGAACCCGAACCGACGCAGACGAAGCGACGAGCGTTCCCGCTCGGAGAGGGTGTGGACGGCGTCGCCGTCGAGCCAGACCTCGCCCGCGGTGGGCGTGTCGAAGCCGGCGAGGAGGTTGAGGAGGGTCGATTTGCCGGACCCGGACGGACCGACCACCGCCGTCACGCTTCCTGGCGTGAAGGCGTGCGAGACGTCGACCACGGCCTCCACCATGCCGGAGGGGGTGACGTAGACCTTGCGCAGGTCGAGGGCGCGGAGCACGAGGGGCACGATACCGCGACCACGCAGCGCCCCCGGGGTCGCTCGCCCTACCGTCCGCCCGACGAGCCTCCGCCGCCACCCCCACCGCCTCCCGACGAGGAGCCTCCCGACGACGCCGACGCGCCGGCGCTCGAGAGCGCGCTCGAGAGCTGCGAGACGGAGCGCGACACCTGCCGAAGGTCGCTGGCTCGCGCCGCTCCGAGCCAGGCGCCGCGCGTCACGAGCGACCCTTCGTCGACGCGCGCTGCCGGGGCGGCACGCGCGAGGGTCTTCAGGAAGCGTTCGGCGACGCCGAGCGCCGCCGCATAGACGTAGTAGCGATCCCAGAGCCCGAAGAAGTCCGGCGGCGCGTCCTTCATGCGGGTGTAGTCCGTCAGCGTCCGCCGGAAGCCGAGCCACTCGGCCCGCTCCTTGGCGATCTCGGGGCGCCACGCCGGCATCGCCACCGCCACGACGAGCACCATCACGACGCTCGCCACCGCGCCGCCGATGGCGAGCATGCTCGCCACGTCGACGGTGAGCCACGCCAGCACGCCGCTGGCGATGGCGACGAGGAGCGCTCGAGCGCTCCAGCGGTCGCGCTTCTTCCTGCTCTCGGGGGTCGTGTACGCCCCACCGAAGTAGCCTTCGCCCCAGGCGACGATCGCCTTGCCGAACCGCGCCAAGAACGATTGGGCGTGGGAGGTCCCGTAGGACCGGAGCTCGGCGATCGTGACCGCGTCGCTCCCGCGCTTCCCCCCGTGCGCAGCATTCGACACGTAGCGCACGACGGAGCGCTCGTACTCCTCGAGATCGGTCGTGTCGGCGCCGCGCTCGAGGTGGATCACGAAGTGGCGTCCCTCCCCCTCGAAGCGGAGGAAGCCGCGACGAGCGAGGTCCATGATCGTCGCGAACCACGCTCGTCCCGTCATCGAACCGACGCCCCCTTGGCTGAGCAGTGTGGTCACGATCGCGGGCGGGACGTCGCTCGGGGGCTCGAAGGGGTATCGCATGGTGTCGATCCGGGGTTCGCGGCCGACGCGGCGCCAAGCGGCGAACACACCGACGGCGAGCCAGAGCAGCGCCGCGGCGGGGAGGAGCCCCCAGGCCGGATGACCACCGATACGCCGCAGCGCGCGGTCCCGTCCCGCGAGATCCGCCACCATCGTCTGGTCCTCTAGGAGGCGCTCGAGTGCCGGCCGGCCGCTCCCCGGGAGCGTGAACGCCGCCGGGTCCATGAGCCAGCGGATTTCGACGCCGTCGCCGGAGGGGACGCGGTCGAAGGCGACCCGCAGGAGGCGGCGGTCCTCGGAGAGCGAGACGCGCGGCTCCTCGGGATTGGCGTAGCGCATCACGTATGCGTCGTACGGTTCCGCCATCGGGGCCGGCGCGACCACCTCGAGAGCGTATCCGAGCACGACGGGTCGGTCTCGCTCGAGGATGTTCCAGTACCACTCCACCACGTCGGCATGGGCTTCGAGCGTACCGCTCAGGCGGTACGCGAATCGGACGCGGCGCTCCTGCACGCGCGCGTCGCCGCTCACGATCACCTCCGTGCCGCCCGTACACGGCGCCGTCCGGCCCGCTGCGTTCGGCCCGGGGGAGATCGCCCCCGTGGCAGCGAGCAACGTCAGCTGCTGGTCGGCGGTGTGGTGCACGCAGACGAACGCCTCGCCGAAGTCTTCGTCGGTCCAGAGGGTCCGTTCGTCGACCACGACGACGTCGCCATTCCCTTCTATGTCGACGCGCTGGACCACGTCACGCCACTCGAACCGGGCGTGGGCGGCGCCCGCGAGGAGGGCGGCGCCGACGAGCAGGGTGGCCAGCGCGAGTGTGACGCTCGGACGGGCGGGCAGCATGGTGGACCTCTCTCGGGGCGGCAGGATCACTCCCGCGCGACGGCGACGGCGATGGGTATGCGAGCGGCGCGGGCGGCGGGTAAGAGTCCGGCGGTGAGCCCCATGCACGCCGCGACGGCGACCGCGAACGCGACGAGGCGGGGCGTGACTGCCGCAATGTCGAGACCGAGGAGGTCGAAGGCCAGCAGGTTGACCAGCCACGCTCCGAGGTAGCCGAACACGACGCCCGCAGCGGCGCCGACGAGCGAGAGCAGGACCGCCTCGACCAACACCAGGCCGAAGAGGAACCGCGGCCGTGCGCCCACGGCGCGGATGACGCCGAACTCCCGGGTCCGTTCGAAGACGCTCATGAGCATGGTGTTCGCCACGGCGATGGCGCCGACGATGAGCGCGATACCACTGATCCCGAGGCGGACGACGTCGGTGATCTGCATGCCGCGTTCGAAGAGCGACGAGATGTCGCCTCGCGTCTGCACCCCGAGCTCGGGGTAGGCGCTCGAGATCTCGCCCGCGATTCGCGCCGCCTGGTCGCTCTGGCGGAGCTCGAGCGCCAGGAACGAGACGCGATCGGTCGTGCCGATCGCCCGCTGCAGCGCGGTGAGCGGCACCACGATGGCGTTGTCGAGGAGGCCGCCGGCTGCGGTGGCGATGCCGACGATCTCGAACGACGCCCGCGGGTTGAGTCGAAGGGTGCTTCCGACGCCCATTCCCGCCCGCCTCGCCGTCTGCTCGCCGATCACGGCTTCGAGTGCGTCGGGCCGTTCCGGGTCGAGGCCTCGACCCTCGAGGACGCGGTACTCGGCGTAGAGGCGCCTCGGGTCGAGTTCGGCTGGGAGCCCGTAGAAGACGAACGCGGTGGCGGTCGCGAGCGAACCGCGGACGTAGAGGAGGATGGGCGTCACGGAGGTGATGCCGTAGCGATCGGCGACCGCTTCGAGCGTCTCCTGGTACCGGAGCGGGAGCTCGGGAACCGCCGTGAAGACCGTCCCGTCGAAGGGCCCGAACGAGACCTGTAGGTCGGGACCGAGCCCGCCGAGCCCGTCGGCGAAGGCGCGACGGAGCCCCTCACCGAGCGACAGGAAGATCACCGTCGATCCGACCGCCACCGCGATGCCGAGCGCGGTGAGGAACGTTCGCAGCGGCCGCCGCCGGAGCGACGTGAGGGCGAGCGCTCCGATCACTGGTGCCGGCGCCGCGCACGCCGCGCCGGCGGAACGGGCGCGGTCACTCCGGGAAGGCGCGCCCGAGCACGGCGCCGGGCGACCCCATGGCCCCGAGATCCTGGCCGTTGCGGCTGATGCGAACGCCGGCCGCGTTGCCGACGTAGACGTAGAGCGGCGGTCCGTAGGTGAAGCTGGCGCCGCCCTGGACCGTCGTGTACACGAGCCGCTCGCCCACGTTGCGCTGCGTCGATCGGTAGATCTCGAGCCAGGTCGTGTCGTTCACGGTGATGGTGAGCGCACCCTCACCTCCGGCCGGCACGGCCGCGTCGATCTCGGGGGACGTGGCGCCTATGGGCGTCAACACGAGCTCGACGCGCGCGTCGGTACTGAGGTCGACGATGACCTCGGTGCTCTGGTAGCCGTCGAGTTCGGCGCGAACGACGCGCGCGTCGCTGGCCGTGTAGAGGACCGCGGTGTGGGGTGTCACGCCCGGGATCGGATAGGTGTCGATCGTGACGCTCGCGCCCGGCGGCGTGGTGATCACGTCGACGCGGACATGCTCGACCGCGGCGCTCCCGCCCGGCCCGCCGAGTACAGGGGGGGCGAGGCCACCGCCGGGTGCAGCGGCCGCTGCACCCGACTCAGCCGGCGCGGGCGACGGGGGGACGGGCGCCGCCGCCGGCGTTGATGGGGCGCCGCTCGGTGTGGCGGTGGAGCGGGCCGCGGGCGTGATGAGCTGGTTGAAGCCCCAGAGGCCTATTCCGACCACGATCACGACGAGGACGAGTGTGGGGAGCCACGGTCCGAGGAGCCATTCGGGCGGACCACCGCGCCCCGGCGCGCGCGCGTCGAACGGGCCCGCGGCACTCGGGGTCACGGCTCGGCGATCGCGTTCGAGTCGCTGCTCGAGCGTCGTGAGACCCCCAGCGGTGCGTCGCTCGCGGAGGTACAGCTCGACGACCTCGTCGACGTCGAGGCTGACCGCCTGCGCGTAGAGCCGGAGGAAGTTCCGCGTGTAGACGTCCTCCGGGAGGTCGCCGTAGCGCCCCTCTTCGAGCGCGTCGAGGTAGTTCCGTCGCACGTGCGTGACCTCGGCGACGTCGGAGAGCCCGAGCCCAGCGCGCTCGCGCGCCTCGCGCAGCAGGTGGCCGAGGCGGATCGGGCCGCGTCCATCGCGTCGTTCGTCGGCGCTCGCGCGCTCGCTCGGGTCGTGCGCGCCCGCGTGCACGGTGGGAACATCGCTCATCGCTGACCGCCTCGGGACCCGCTGAGGGCCGCGTCGTGGACGTCGGGGGATTCGTGCCGGGTGTCGGTGGGGGAGGCGGCCAGCGCCACCGCGATCTCGGCCGCGAGGCGCGCGTTTCCTGCCAGGACACGGAGGTTGACGGCGACCGTGGCGCCAGCCGAGATCGTCGCAAGCCGATCGAGCAGGAAGGGTGTGACGTCGCGGCCCCGCACGCCGGCTTCGGCCGCGAGCCGCCGGGCCTCGTCGAGCCAGCCGCCGAGGACGGCGGGGTCGAGGCCCTCGTCGACCCCGCGGCTCACGACGATCGCGCCGGGGAGCCCGAGGGCGCGCTGCGCGTGCACGATTCGGGCGACGTCGTGCACGTCCTCGACGCGCACCGGCACGGGGAGGTCGGTGGACGTGGTGAGGAACCCAGCGAGGTGGTCGCTGCGCCAGCCGACGACGGCGACGCCGGCCGTCTCGAGTCGCTCGAGCGTCGCGCGGGCGTCGAGCATGCTCTTCGGACCCGCGCAGACGGTGACGACGCGCTCGCGCGCGAGTGCAGCGAGGTCGGCCGATTCGTCGTAGGGCACATCGTGGACGCCGCCGAGGCCGCCGGTGGCGAAGACCGCGATGCCGCACCTGCCGGCGGCGTGGAGCGTGGTGGCGACGGTGGTGCCGGCGTCGGCCTCCTGCGCTGCCAGCCCGGCGAGGTTCCACAGGCTCGCCTTGGAGGCCGGGCCCCGTGCGAGGCGCGCCATCTCGGCATCGTCGAGGCCGACGACCAGCGTTCCCGCCAGCACGCCCACCGTTGCCGGGAGCGCTCCGGCCTCGCGCACGATCCGTTCGAGGGTGCGACCGAGCTCGAGGTTCTCCGGACGAGGAAGGCCGTGCGTGAGGACGGTGGATTCGAGCGCGACCACCGGGAGCCCGGCGGCGAGCGCCCGGCGGACGGGGGCAGCGACGCGCATCATCGCCGCGATGATACCGCAGCGGCCGCCCTCCGCGCCCGTGGAGGGGGGTGTCGAAGGAGGCAGCGCGCGTCGTCCTGGAGGGGATTCTTCATGAGAGACGCGCAGCCTTGCGTGCTAGACTCGTGCGCGTGGACGTCGACCTTCCCGCCCTCTTCCCGTACGCGGAGCAGCTCGGTTTCGGCCTCGTCGCCGGCTTCGCCGTGGGGTACGCCCTCAAGAAGGTCGGCAAGCTCGCGGCGGTCGCCCTCGGGCTCGTGTTCATCCTGGTGCAGACGCTCGCGTACGTGGGGTTCATCACCGTCAATTGGGGCGAGGTGCAGGCGCGCGTCGACCCGTTGTTCGAGGGCGACTCGTTGACCCAGGCATGGCAGGGCCTGCTCGGCGTGCTCACGTTCAACCTCGCGTTCGCGGGCGCGTTCGTCCCCGGGCTCGTGCTCGGGTTGAAGCGTGGCTGAGTCGCCCGCTCGACCTCCCAGCGCCTGATCTGAGTGCGACACGCTCAACCTCCTTGACACCCCACCGGTGGCAAACGTAGGATGGTGCACGTTGGCACTCGTCCCATACGAGTGCTAAGAAGCGAAGCCCTCGAGGGGGCATGCCATCACCAACGGAGGACTCCATGAATCTCAAACCACTCGGTGACAAAGTCGTCGTCGAGGTCATCGACGAGCCGCAGACCACTGCGAGCGGCATCGTCCTGCCCGACAGCGCGAAAGAGAAGAGCCAGCGAGGCACCGTGCTCGCGGTCGGTAGCGGCAAGCTGCTCGACAGCGGAAAGCGTGTCGATCTGGAAGTCAAGACCGGGGATACGGTCGTCTTTGCCAAGTACGGCGGCACCGAGGTCACCCTCGACGGCAAGGAACTCATGATCCTCAGCGAACGCGACATTCACGCGGTCGTAGGCTAAGGAATCCATATGGCAAAAGATCTGTTCTTCAAAGAAGAGGCCCGCCGCTCGCTCGAACGCGGCGTCAACGCGGTCGCCAATGCCGTCAAGGTCACGCTGGGGCCGAAGGGCCGCAACGTCGTCCTCGAGAAGAAGTTCGGCTCCCCGACCATCACCAAGGACGGCGTCACGGTCGCCAAGGACATCGAGCTCTCGGATCACATCGAGAACATCGGTGCGAAACTGCTGATCGAGATCGCGTCGAAGACCAACGACATCACCGGTGACGGCACCACCACCGCCACGGTGCTCGGCCAGGCCATCGTGCGCGAGGGCCTGCGCAACGTCGCCGCCGGCGCCAACCCGCTCGCGCTCAAGCGCGGCATCGACAAGGGCGTCGAAGCAGCCGTCGCCAAGATCGCCGAGCTCGCGCAGCCGGTCGAGGACTCCAAGGCCGTGGCCGAAGTGGCTGCGATCTCGGCGAACGATCCCGAGGTCGGCAAGGTCATCTCCGACGCGATGGACAAGGTCGGTCGCGACGGTGTGATCACGGTCGAGGAGTCGAAGTCGCTCGACACCGAGCTCGACGTCGTCGAGGGCATGCAGTTCGACAAGGGCTACATCTCGCCCTACTTCGTCACCGACAGCGACGCGATGGAAGCCGTCCTCGAGGACGCCTACATCCTCATCCACGAGAAGAAGGTCGCCGCACTCAAGGACCTCCTGCCCGTGCTCGAGCAGGTCGCGCAGACCGGCAAGCCGCTCCTGATCCTCTCCGAGGACGTCGAGGGCGAAGCACTCGCGACCCTCGTGGTCAACAAGTTGCGCGGCACGCTGAACATCGCCGCGGTGAAGGCGCCCGGCTTCGGCGACCGCCGCAAGGAGATGCTGAAGGACATCGCTGCCGTCACCGGCGGTGAGGTCATCAGCGAGGAGCTCGGCCACAAGCTCGAGAACGTCCGCCTCGCCCAACTCGGTCGCGCCAAGCGCATCCGGATCTCCAAGGACGAGACGACGATCATCGAAGGCATGGGCGACGCCGACGTCATCCAGTCGCGCGTTCGCGGGATCCGCAACGAGATCGAGAACACCGACAGCGATTACGCGCGTGAGAAGCTCCAGGAGCGTCTGGCGAAGCTCGCCGGCGGCGTCGCGGTCATCCGCGTCGGCGCGGCGACCGAGACGGAACTCAAGGAGAAGAAGCATCGCTTCGAAGACGCCCTCTCGACCGCCCGCTCGGCCGTCGAAGAAGGCATCGTCGCCGGCGGTGGCGTCACGCTGATCCACTGCATCGCGGCCGTCCAGGCGGTTGCCGATACGCTCGACGGCGACGAGCGCACGGGTGTGCGCATCCTCATCCGCGCGCTCGAGGAGCCGGCCCGCCAGATCGCAGCGAACGCCGGCGCCGAAGGCAGCGTCGTGGTCAACGCCATCAAGAACCGGAACGACGGTAAGTACGGCTACGACGCCTTCGCCGACACATTCGTCGACGACATGTTCAAGGCCGGCATCGTCGATCCCGCCAAGGTGACGCGCACTGCGCTGCAGAACGCCGCCTCGATCGGTGGGCTCCTGCTCACGACCGAAGCGGTCATCGCCGACCGGCCCGAGAAGGAGTCCTCGGGCGGCGGCGGCGGCATGCCCGACGGCGGCATGGGCGGCATGGGCGGGATGGACTTCTAGTCCCGACCAGACGACCGTGGCGGCACACGACGCCGCCCACCCCGGCACCTCCACGCCTCCCGCGACGATCCTCGTCGCGGGAGGCGTGTTCGTGTGTGGTGAGGGAGCAGGGCCACGCGCCGCGACGCCTTCAGCCGACGAGCAGCGACCGTCCCGTCATCACGTCCGGCACGTCGAGCCCGAGGAGCTCGAGCACGGTCGGCGCGACGTCGCCCAGCACGCCCCCGGTGCGCAGCGTCACCCCGGTCGGCTCGTCCACGAGCACGCAGGGAACGGGATTCGTCGTGTGGGCCGTGTGCGGACCGCCGGCCCCATCGAGCATCATCTCCGCGTTGCCGTGATCGGCCAGGACGAGCAGGCACCCGCCCTTCGCACGCGTCGCCTCCACGAGCCGCCCCAGCGCGGTGTCGACCGTCTCGCAGGCACGTACGGCGGCCGCGAAGACGCCGGTGTGCCCCACCATGTCGGGGTTGGCGTAGTTGATCAGCACGAAAGCGTCCTCGTGCCTCTCGAGGCGCGCAATGGTGGCATCGGTGAGCGCCTCGGCGCTCATCTCGGGCTGGAGGTCGTAGGTGGCGACGCGTGGAGAGGGCACCATGTGCCGGACCTCGCCGGGGTAGGGCGACTCCACCGTGGCGTTGAAGAAGTACGTGACGTGCGGGTACTTCTCGGTCTCCGCCGTGCGGTACTGCGTCAGGCCGGCAGCGGCGATCACCTCGCCGAGGGGCCGGTGGAGCTCTGGCACCTCGAGGGCGAAGGGCGCGTCGAGCGTGCGGTCGTAGCGCATGAGCGATGCGAAGTGGAGCCGCGGCGTGCGGCAGCGATCGAAGGCGTTCCAGGAGGCGTCGCCGAGGAGCGCATGGGTGAGTTGCCGAGCTCGATCGGCCCGGAAGTTGAAGGCGATCACGCCGTCGCCGTCGACCATCCCCGCGGCGCTGCCGTCCGCTGCGGTGATCAGCGTCGGGGCGATGAACTCGTCGGTCTCGCCGCGGGCGTAGGCGGCCGCGATGGCCTCGTCCGCGCTCGCAGCGCGGTGCGGCGCATCGCCGCAGACGATGGCGTCGAAGGCGCGCTCCGTGCGCTCCCAGCGCGCATCGCGGTCCATGGCCCAGTAGCGGCCGATGACGCTCGCGATGCGCGCGGGGGCGTCGCTCCGGGCGATGTGCTCCACGACCTCGCCGAGGTAGCGACGCGCGCTATCGGGGGGCGTATCGCGACCGTCGGTCAGTGCGTGGACGTGCACGCGCCCGACGCCACGGCGATTGGCGAGATCGATGAGGGCGAAGAGATGGGGGAGGTCGGCGTGCACGCCGCCCCGCGATACCAGGCCGACCAGGTGGAGCGTGCGGTCGCCCTGCCGGACCGCGTCGCACACGCTCGTGAGCACCTCGTTCTCGAAGAAGGAGCCGTCGTCGATCGTCCGTTGGACGAACGAGAGGGACTGCATGACCACGCGACCGGCGCCGAGGTTCAGGTGACCGACCTCGCTGTTTCCCATCTGCCCCTCCGGGAGGCCGACCGAGGGTCCGGAGGCGGCGAGGGTGGCGTGCGGGGAGCCGCGCCAGAGTGCATCGAAGACCGGCGTTCGCGCGGCCGCCACCGCGTTGCCCGGTCCGGCGGGGGCGAGACCGAAGCCATCGAGGACGCACAGGACGACGGGACGAATCGGGGGCGTTCGAGTCACTCGATCTCCTCCGGGCGTGGGGGCGGTGACTCCGCCCCGTCGCCCCATGCGCCGCCGAGTGCTCGGACGACGCGGTCGTCGACCACGCCCACGAGGTGCAGGGGCGTCACGGCCGCGCTCGGGAGGCCGTGCGCGAGCGCACCCGCGGTTCGCGCGATCACCTCGAGCTGCGTGCGGAGCGAGGGATCTCCGAGCACGGCCGGGAGGAGCTCGCGGGCCACGGCCTCGAGGCGCGCGAGCGCGAGGCGGACCGCCACGGCGCGCTCCTCGTCCGTCAGGATCGCGCAGGGATCGTCGGGGCGTGTGCAGAGGCGCTCGGCACAGCGCATGACCTTCGGTGCGCCGGCGTGCCGCCGACACGTGCTACACCAGGCGTCGACGTCGAGGTCGACGCCCCATGCGGCCACCGCACGACGTGCGATCGACGGGACGGCGAGCGCGTCGTCGGGTGGCTCGCGGAGGCCGGCGCAGACCTTACAGGGGAGCCAGCCGTCCGCCACACGGCGCGCCCGCAGCCCCAACAGCGCCTTGCCGGCGCGGAGCGCCGGTCCCGCGAGCCCCTCGTCGATGTCGGCGAGGCCGCGCGCGAGCGCCGCCACCGCGTCGGGATCGATGGGCACGGGCGGCGGAGGCGCAGGGGGCTCGCGTTCGGCCCGCGTCCGCCCGACGCGGAAGCGCAGTTCGCGAACGGCGCCGGGTCCGAGGCGCTCGCGGTAGGCGGCGAGCACGTGGTGGCGCTGCATGCCGAGATGCAGCGCCGTCTCCGGATCGGGGACCTCGACCAAGAGGGTGCCGTTGCGGAGCCCGACGGCGGTGGAGAAGCGCGCGACTTCGGCGCCGACGACGCTGGGCCACAGGAGCACGGCCTCGGCGCGTTGGACCCCGCGGATGAGACCGCCACGGCGGAAGACCTCGTGGAGGAGATCGCCGACGCTGCGCTCACGCGACATCGCTGGCGGGCCCCTCGTCGAGCGCCATCGCGGCGTCCTCGCGAACGGTGCGAGTCACCCGCTCGCACGCTGCCGGGCGCACGAGGCCCGCGTCGACGTGCAGGTGGTGGTCGAATCGCGCCGGCGGCTCGGTGCCCGTGACGATCGCCTGGGGTGTACGAGCCGCGAGGTCCGCGAGGAACGCGCGGCGACGGGCATCGAGTTCGGCGTGCACGTCGTCGAGGAGGAGGAGTGGGGGCGCGCCGTGGCGAGCGTCGAGCAACTCGAACTCGGCCACCCGCAGCGCGAGCGCCGCCGTGCGGGCCTCGCCGCGCGAACCGTACGCCTGCACCGCGCGTCCGGCGAGCGTGAGGACGAGGTCGTCGCGATGTGGACCGACCACCGTCACGCCGCGCGCACGCTCCTCGGAGCGACTCGCCGCGAGTGCGTCGGCGAGATCGTGCTCGGAGTGGGAGCGGCCGAGGGCGACGTCGAACGCCGATGGGTCGCCGGCCACCGCATCGTAGGCGTCGCGCGCTCGCGGTGCGAGCGAGGCGATCGCTCGCGCACGCAAGCCCTCGACCTCGCGCCCGAGCTCCAGGAACCGGTCGTCCCAGGCCGCGAGCGATGCGAGCGCCCCGCCGGACTTGAGGAGGGCGTTGCGTTGCTCCACCACGCGATGATACGCGCGTACCACGAGGGCATAGCGGAGCGACGTGCGGCCGAGCAGATCGTCGAGGAAGCCGCGGCGGCGGGCTGGCGGACCGTGGACGAGATCCGCGTCTTCCGGTCCGATTCGCACGACGCCACCGATGCGGGCGAGCTCGGCGAGCCGCACGACCTGGCCATCGAGCCGGATGGTCTTGCGCCCGGGAGCGAGCGCCACCTCGACCGATCGGACGCCGTCGTTCGTCTCCAGGTCGACGCGGACGTAGCCCTCGTCGGTCCCGAACCTGAGCGCCTCACCGATGGTGCCGGACGGGAGCGCGCCGCCGGCGCCGAGCGCCAGAGCGGCGAGCAGGTTCGACTTGCCCGCACCGTTCGGCCCCACGACGGCCGTGACGCCGTCCTCGAACGCGAGCCGCTCGGTGACGAGGTTGCGTAGGTGGATCTGCCGCAGCGCCCGGACTCGCATGGGCCGAGTCTACCGTCGTCCCCCTCGCACCCCCGCTAAGTCGGAATCGTTCCGAGAACGTGGTAGCATGGCGCATGGCCGACCTCGACGTGATGCGCCTCCGGCGCGACTTTCCGATCCTCGAGCGTCGCGTGCACGACGCGCCACTCGTCTACCTCGACAGCGCAGCTTCGACGCAGAAGCCGACCGCCGTACTCGACGCGCTGCAGGACTTCTATCGCGGGCACTACGCCAACGTCCATCGCGGCGCCTACACGCTCTCGGCAGAGGCGACGGACCGGTTCGAGGCGGCGCGGGCGCGCGTAGGGCGCTTCATCAACGCGCCCACGGACCGCTCCGTCGTCTTCGTGCGCAACGCGACCGAGGGCATCAACCTCGTGGCGCACGCCTGGGGCCGCCATGAACTCGTCGCCGGCGACGAGATCGTGGTCACGGTGGCCGAGCATCACGCCAACCTCGTTCCGTGGCACCTGCTCGCCGCCGAGCGCAAGGTGGTGATTCGCGGCGTCCCCCTCGGCGGGGATGGCCGCGTCGACCTCGACGCTATGGCCGCCACCATCGGCCCGCGCACGCGCATGGTCGCCACCTTCCACGTGAGCAACGTGCTCGGGGTGGTCAACGACCTCGCGCGCATCGCCGCCATGGCGCATGCCGTGGGTGCGCTGCTGCTGGTCGACGGCGCGCAGGCCGTCGCCCACCTCCCGGTCGACGTGCAGGCGCTCGGGGCCGACGCATACGTCTTCTCGGGGCACAAGGTCGGCGCACCCACCGGCATCGGCGTCCTCTGGGCTCGTGAGGAACTGCTGTCGTCGTGGCCACCATTCATGGGGGGCGGCGAGATGATCCGCACGGTCACGGTCGAGTCGAGCACCTACGCCGACGTGCCCGCGCGGTTCGAGGCGGGCACACCCGCGATCGCCGAGGCGGTGGGGCTGCACGCGGCGCTCGACTACCTCGACGGGGTCGGACTCGATGCCATCTGGGCGCACGATCGCGAGCTCGGCCGCTACGCCCTCGAGCGCTTGCAGGCGCTCGACGGGATCACGCTCTACGGGCCCGAAGGGGACGATCGCGGCGGCATCGTGCCGTTCAACGTCGACGGTGTCCATCCGCACGACGTCGCCTCGGCACTCGACGCCGCCGGCATCGCCGTGCGCGCCGGTCATCACTGCGCCCAACCGCTCATGAGCGCCCTCGGGGTCCAGAGCACGGCGAGAGCGAGTTTTTGGCTCCACACCACCCACGGCGAGATCGATCGCCTCGTCGAGGAGCTCGTCGTGGTCCGCGACTTCTTCGCCGTGAACGCCTAGCGGTGGGCTTCCTCGACAGCCTCTACAAGGAGGCGATCCTGGAGCACGCCCGCGCGCCCCGCAACCGTGGTGCGCTCGATCCGGTCACGGTGTCGCAGGAGGGTCTCAATCCGTCGTGCGGCGACGAACTCGAGATCCATCTCCACGTTTCGGACGGCGTGGTGCGGGGGGCGTCGTTCACGGGGCAGGGATGCGCGATCAGCCAGGCGTCCGCGAGCATGATGACCGACGTCGTGCGTGGCGCGACGCTCGCCGAGGCGCACCTGCTCGTGGCGCGCTTCAAGGCGATGATCCGCGGCGAGGGTCCGCACGAGTCGCTCGGTGACGCCGTGGCGCTCGAGGGCATCGCCAAGCTGCACGCTCGGGTGAAGTGCGCGACGCTCGCCTGGGTGACGGTGGACGAGGCGATGGGCCGACTCCCCGCCGAGGCGCTTGCGAGCGGCGGTGGCGGACCTCAGGAACCCGACGTCGACACGGTCGTTCCTGGCGCAGCGGGTGCGTCGTCACCGTCTGCGTCGGCGTCTTCGGGCGCCGGCGTGCCGACGTCCGAGGAAGAGGCCGACGACGCCGGCGGCGTACGTTCGGGCGGCGCATCGTCGACGGAGGATGGGCGGGGCTGACGCGCGGCCACGGCCCGCGGCCGAGTCGCGTCATGCCGCGCTTCGGCAACCGTCGCCTTGAGCGCCTCGATCACGTCGTTGGCGACGTCGTCGCCAGCGACGTGGCGCCGGCTGCTCGGCTTCGCGTCGAGCGCCGCCAGGAACGCCGTGAGCTGCCCGCGCAGCTGTTCGCGCACGAGTGCCTGCGCGTGGTCGAGGCGGGCGAGTTCGGTGCGCGCAGCGTCGAGCTGCGCCGCCGCCTCGCGCAGCATCTCGAGCCGCTCCTGCTTCGCCTGACGGACGACCAGGTCGGCCTCGCGCGTACCGTGCTCCTTCACCTCGTTGGCGATTCGTTCGGCGGCGACGACGGTGCGCTTGAGTTCGGCCTCGGTCGCGCGGAGCGCCTCGATCGTGGCGTCTTTGTCGGCGACTTGGCTGCGCAGCGATTGCACCTCGTGGAGCACCGCCTCACTCTCCGACGCGACGCGCTCCAGGAACTCCCTGACCTGCCGGGTTCGGTACCCCACGGCGGTCCGTTCGAACTCCATGTGCCGAATGTCGAGCGGTGAGAGCTTCACGGGCGAACGATCCCTCCCTCGGAGCGAGCGGGGCCGGCATCGTCGGCGAAGAGCGCCGAACCGACCCGGACCAGCGTCGCCCCTTCTTCCACGGCGACCTCGTAGTCGCCGCTCATGCCCATCGACAACGCCTCGAGTGAAAGCGTATCACGGAGGTTCCGGAGCGCTCGGAACACCCCGCGTGAACGCTCCGGATCGTCGGCGTAGGGCGCGATGGTCATGAGGCCGAGCACCTCCACGTGCGGTAACTCGCGGATGCGCTCGTACAGCTCGCCCACCTGCGCGCTCGCGACACCGTACTTCGCGGTCTCGCCGGCGACGTTCACCTGGATCAGCACGCGAAAGACGTGCTCGTGCTTCTCGCCGTCGGCTTCGAGCGCCTGCGCGAGGCGCAGGCTGTCGAGCGAGTGGATGAGCGCGAACGTCCGGCAACTCTTGACCTTGTTCCGCTGCAGATGTCCCACGAGGTGCCACTCCACCTCGCTCGGGAGTGCCTCGTGCTTCTCGCGCCACTCCTGCACGCGGTTCTCCGCCAGGACGCTCTGCCCGCGCGACAGCAGGCGACGCTCCACCTCTTCGGCGCCGTGCCCTTTCGTGACGGCGACGAGGGTGACCTCCTCCAACGCGCGCTCGGCGCGCGCGCAGGCGGCGGCGATCCGATCCCGCACGCGCTCGAGCGCGTCGGCGGGGCCGGTGGCGCGTCCCTCAGAGTGCAGGGAGCACCCGCTTCACCAATGTGCGAAAGCGTGACCCAGCAGCCTCGGCCACCGCCAGGACGTCGTCACCGGTGGCGTGGTGGTCGCTCTCCGGGAGCGCCATATCCGTCACCGTGGAGAGTCCGAGCACGCGCAGACCGAGGTGGCGGGCCATCGCCACCTCGTGGACGGTCGACATGCCGATCGCGTCCGCCCCCCACGAGCGGTAGGCGCGCAGCTCCGCTCTCGTGGCGTACGCGGGCCCCGCGATCGCAAGGTAGATCCCCTCCCTGAGCGGGGTGTTTAGGTCGGTCGCGACCGCCCGGGCAGCGTCGAGGAAGGTGGCGTCGTAGGGGTCGAACATGATCGTGAAGCGGTCGCCGATGCCGTCGTGCTGCCCCGTCAGCGCCCACGAGCCCGAAGCGTTGATGAGGTCGAGGTGGAGCATCAGATCGCCGGCCTGCCAGGTGGGATCGAGTCCACCGCAGGCGCTCGACACCAGGAGCGTCCGGGCGCCCAAGGCGTGCATCACCCGCACGGGAAAGGCGCACGTGGCAGCGTCGTATCCCTCGTATGGGTGGAGGCGTCCCTGCCACGCCACCACGTCTCGCCCCGCCAGCCGACCCGCCACGACCCGCCCGGCGTGCCCCGGGGCCGTGCTCGGCGGCATCCCGGGGACGTCGGCGAATGGAACGATCACGGCCGCCTCGATCTCGGCTGCGAGCGGGCCGAGGCCGGAACCGAGCACGATGCCGATGTCGACGCTCCCCACCCCCGCCCGGCGCAAGGCGTGGGCGGCCTCGTGGGCCCGCTCGGTCGCAGGGGCGGCCGTCGGTTCGGCGGTCGGCGTTCCGATCATGGCGGCATCATATCGGGGCGCGCATGGCTGTCCGGTCGCACACGGAGGGCCCAAGGCTCTCACGATCGCTCGGGTAGACTGTGCCCATGCCGTTTCGCAGCCTTTGCGTCGCACTCGGCCTGATGGTCGCGTTCGCGGCGACCTCGGCCTCCGCCCAGTCCACCAGTCCCGCCGTCAGCGGCCCCCTCGTCGAGGTCCGAGTCGACGGCACGACCGTCTACAACGACATCGTGCGGACGATCGTCGCCGCTCGCACCGGAACGCCGGCCGAACGCGTCGACCTCGAAGCGGAGCGGAATCGCGTCTACGCCCTCGGAACGTTCGAGCAGGTGAGCGTCAGCCTCGAGGATCGCGGAGCGGGACCCGTGCTGGTCGTGCGCGTGGTGGAGAATCCCCGCATCGCCGAGGTCGAGCTGCGAGGCGTGGGCGTGCTCGACGAGAGCGCACTGCGAGCGGCGATCGTCGAGGAGCACACACTCTCACCCGGTCGCACGCTCAACACCAATCGCGCCGAGGCCGCCATCGCCACGATCCAGCGCATCTACCGCGCGCAAGGGATGCCCTTCGACGTCGCGGTCGTGCTCGATTCGATCCCCGACCGCTCGGCGGAAGTCGCCGGCGACGACCGTACGCCGGTGCGCCTCGTCTACCTGATCGACGAATCGGCCCCGATCGAGGCCCTCACCTTCGAACCCTCCGAGGTCCTCTCGGAAGAGGAGTTGCGCGCCATGTTCGGCCCGCTCGCGGACGCCGACACGTTCGACCTCCAGAGCTACGCTCAGGTCATCGACGCCGTCGCGCGGCGCTACACGGCCGAGGGGTACCGCCAGAGCGGGGTCGACATCGAGCGCACCCGGCTCGAGGCGGGGACGCTCGCCGTGCGCTTCCTCGAACTCCGCATCATCTCGATCAACACCACGGCGCTCGGCATCGATCCGGGCGAACTCAGTCTCGCCCCCGGCGACCTCTTCAACTACGACGTGCTCCTCGAGGACGTCCGCCGGCTCGCCACCGGACGCTCGGCCGACGTCAGGGTGGTGGCCGACCCGACGGCGACCGGGGGCGTTCGCGTCACGTTCGTCCTCGGTGCTCCCGACACGGCCGGACCGATCACCACCATCGCCGTCGAGGGGAACACCGTCGTCTCCGACGAGGAGATCGAGGAGATCCTCGCCCTCGGAGAGGGCGACACCTTCACCTCGGTCCTCGCCGAAGAGGACTTCCGTCGAATCCTCGCGCTCTACACGGAGCGCGGCTACGTGATCGCCAACCGCCCGAGCTTCAACTGGCTCGACGGCACCTACGTCCAGCGCGTGACCGAGCAGCGAATCGCCGGCTACGACGTCACGTACGACGGGCGCGCCGACACCACGCGCGAGAGCGTGATCACGCGCTACCTCCCTGCGGTGGGCGAGGTGCTCAACCTCCGCCGCCTCGATGACGGCCTCCGGGCCGTCGCACGACTCGGTGTCGTGACCCCGGTGAGCCGCGTGCTCCTACCGACCGACGAGCCGGACGAGGTCGTGGTGAACGTCGTCGTCCGGGCGAACCAGACTGGCGTATTCCAACCGTCGGCGCAGTACAACACCGAAACGGGCTTCGCGGCCGCCATCACGTTCACCGAGACCAACCTCTGGGGCGAGGCGCACACCCTCTCCGCCGAAGTCGAAGCGCTCACGTCGAGCCTCGGGATCATGTTCGGCGGCAGCATCCGCTACGCCGTCCCCTGGCTCTACCTCGACGTGCTCGATTTCCAGCAGGTGCCCACGAGCGTCTCCGCCTCGCTCTTCTCGCTCGTGACCACGAATCAGCGTCTCACGCTCGCTGGTGAACTCACCGCCCAATTCCCCGGCCTCGACCCGGTCGAAGAGAACCGCGTCGGCGTCGGGGAGTACGCGGTCCGCACGAGTGGTCTGTCGCTCTCGGGCGGGCGCCGTGTCCTCCCGAACACCGACCTCACGGTCGCCCTGCGCGGGTCGTACAACCAGTACATGCTCCAGCCGAGCGTGCCGTGCGTGGTCGAAGCGGGGCGCGTCGTCGACCCGGGAGTCTGCACGCTCCCCGAAGCGTTCGCCATCGACGCCCTGCCGCAGAGCGGCCTGTCGGCGTTCGCCAGTGCGGCGCTCACCTACGACGACCGCGACAGCGTCGACTTCCCGACGCGCGGCATCGGTGCGACGGCCTCGGTCGGCTTCGGCTGGGGGAACGACGTCCGCGACGCCGTCACCGACGAGGCGCGGTCGTACACGTACCAGCAGGCGCAGATCGGCGCCAAGACGTACCTCCGCCTCTCGGACGTGTTCGACGAGGTCGCCGACATCGGGCACGTCTTCGCCGTCCGCCTCAACGCCGGCCATCAGATCGGCGGTTTCTACCCCACGAGCCGGCGCTTCTCGGTCGGGCGGGTGCAGGAGGAGGCCACGCAGATCCGCGGCTTCCGTGAGACGGACTTCAACCCCTCGCGGACGTACGTGACCGGCTCGGTCGAGTACCGCTACGACTTCGGGCTCTCGACCTTCGCGACGGAGACCGTGGTGGGAATCGTCTTCGCCGACATCGGGTACGCATCGAACGTGCCCGGCTTCGCCGAGTTCGGCGCCCCGCCCTTCGGGAGCGCCGGCGTCGGGGTGCAGATCAACCTCGGCTTCGCGGGCGTTGCGTTCCCCGCGATCCGCTTCGACTACGGCTTCAGCGAGCGCCACCCGACGGGCGTCTTCAACTTCCGCATCGGGCCGGTCTTCTGACGCCTCAGACGTTGAACAGGAAGTGGATCACGTCCCCATCGGCGACGAGGTACGCCTTCCCCTCCGTCCGAACCCACCCCTTGGCACGCGCGGCGACCATCGATCCCGCCTCCACGAGCTTCGTCCAGTGGACGACCTCTGCGCGGATGAATCCCCTTTCGAAGTCGCTGTGGATCACGCCCGCCGCTTGCGGCGCCGTCGCACCGCGCGGGATGGTCCACGCCCGGACCTCCTTCTCGCTCGCGGTGAGGTAGGTGATGAGGCCCAGCACCCGGTACCCGGCGTGGATCAGGCGCTCCAGGCCGGTGCGCTCGAGCCCGAGGTCGGCGAGGAAGAGCGCGGCCTCGTCGTCGGGGAGCTCGGCGAGCTCACGTTCGATCTGGGCCGAGATCACGATGACGTCGGCTCCCTCGGCCGCCGCGTGGCCGCGGACCCGTTCGACGTAGTCGTTCCCCCCGGCGAGGTCCTCCTCGGCGACGTTGCAGACGTAGACGATCGGTTTGGCCGTGACGAGGTGGAGATCGTTGGGTAGCGCCAGCTCACTCGACCGCAGCACCGAGCGTGCCTGCTCGCCCCCCTCGAGGCGCGCCATGAGCGCGTTCACCGCGGCGAGTGCCTCCACGTCCTCGCCACGCTTCGCCCCCTTGCGGAGCCGGTCCGCGCGACGCTCGAGCGTGGCCAGGTCGGCGAGGGCGAGCTCGGTCTCGATGGTCTCGATGTCCGACAGGGGATCGACGCGGCCCGCGACGTGGATCACGTTCGGGTCGTCGAAGCACCGCACCACGTGGGCGATCGCTGCCACCTCGCGAATGTGGGCCAGGAACTGGTTCCCGAGCCCCTCGCCGCGACTCGCGCCCTTCACCAGCCCGGCGATGTCGACGAATTCGACGGTGGCGCTCACGCGCGGCACCACGCGATCGCCCTTCGTGAAGACGTCGGCCAGCGCGCCGATGCGCTCGTCCGGAACGGCGACGACCCCGACGTTGCGGTCGATGGTGGCGAACGGGTAGTTGGCGGCTTCGACGCTCGCCTTGGTGATGGCGTTGAAGAGGGTGCTCTTGCCCACGTTGGGCAAGCCGACGATACCGATTCCGAGCATGGGACACTCCTGAGGCTGCGCCGCGGCACAGGCTGCGCACGATACCAGACGAAGCCCCGTGGTAGCCTCGCGCCCATGACTCGAGGAGCGTCACCGACGCCTGAAACGCCTCGTCGGCGACGCGTGGGGATACTCGGTGCCGGCACCGTCGGCGCGGCGTTCCTCCGACTCCTCGAGCGGCATGGCGGGGTGGACGTGTCCGCGGTGCTCGTGCGAGACGTCGCCAAGGCGCGCGACGTCGGCACGTGGCGCCCGCGCTTCACCGACGATCCCGACCTCGTGCTCGACGGCGTCGACGTGCTCGTGGAGCTCATCGGCGGCGTCGACGAGGCGACGGAGCTCGTCGCGCGTGCGGCGGACTCCGGCGCCCGCGTGGTGAGCGCGAACAAGGCGGCGCTGGCCGAGGGATGGGAGCGTTGGGGGCCGTGGGTGCGGGGCGGACGCGTCGGTTTCGAGGCCGCCGTGATGGCCGGGACCCCGGTCGTCGGACCCCTCGCCGGCGCGCTGCGCGGCTCGCGTCCGATCGCCCTGCATGCGCTGCTCAACGGGACCTGCGCGTTCGTCATCGATCGCATGGAGGGGGGGATGGACGCTGCGGAGGCCCTCGCCGAGGCGCAACGGCTCGGCTACGCCGAAGCCGATCCCTCGATCGACGTCGACGGCGTCGACGCCGCGCACAAGCTCTGCATCCTCGCGCGCCTGGCGTTCGATCCCGAGATGCCCTGGGGGCGGGTCGCGGGCGGCGTGCGAGGCATCCGCGATCTCGACGCACGGGCAGTGCGCCGCGAGGTGGCGCGTGGCCGACGCGTCAGGCTCGTCGCCTCCATCTGGGGTGGGGGGGACGGTTGGCGGACTGCCGTCCGCCCGGTCGTCGTGCCGGAGTCGCACCCGCTCGTGCTCGTGGGGTCCGGGCGCAACGCCCTCGCATTCACGGGCGACGCCGTGGGCGACGTGCTGATCGCCGGCGCCGGCGCCGGC
>JACCWH010000105.1 GCA_013697735.1 Trueperaceae bacterium
CCCCGGTCTTCGGACCGGGGCGCGCTTCATGTGTGCGTGCGTGGACGTGCGGTGCCGGCACCCTACGGCACCCCGACGCCGGTGCGTCAGCGCTATCCGGTCGGCGCCACGACCCTCAGGGCTCGCCCCTGCATGCGGACGTCGAACGCGGAGCCCATCGCGAGGACCTCCCCTTCGGTATGCCCCGCGACGGGCGACGACCAACGCACACCCACCTCGCTCGCGCGGTGGATGGTGATGCGCGGGTGACCGACGTGTCGTGCGCGCATCACACTCGGTAGCACCGCCAGCGTTCCCATGCGGCCGAAGCGTCCGGCGATCACCACGTCGAAGAGGCCGTCGTCGGTGCGGGCATCGGGAGCGAAGAGGAAAGAGCCGCCGGTGCGTGGACCGTTCTGGACCGTGACCAGCAGCGCCGGACCGTCGTATACCGTGCGTCCGTCGAGGGTCACGACCACGTTCGGCGTGCGGAAGTCCCGCATGGCGGTGACGATGCCGAACAGGTACTTGCCCAAACCCCGGTAGTACGTCGGGGCGTCGACGATCCGGCGCGCCACGTCGGCGTCGAAGCCGGTGCCGAAGCTGTTGACGAACGGCTCGGTGCCCACGAAGCCGACGTCGACGAGGCGCTCCCGCCCAGCGACGAGGACTCGCAGGGCGGCGTCGTACGTCAGCCCGCCGAACCCGAGGGCGAAGGCGAAATCGTCTCCCGATCCCACTGGCACGATCCCCATCGGGAAGCCGCGGCGCAGGCACCCGACCATCACCTCGTGGACGGTGCCGTCGCCGCCGAATGCCACGGGGACGGCTCCCTCCTGCAGCGAGGTGACGATCGTAGTGGCATGGAGCGGCTCGGCGGTGTGGTGGACCGCCACGGCGAAGCCCGCGTGCTCCAGGGCCGCTACCGCGCGCTCGACGAGCGGGAGCCCGCGCCCGCGCCCGGCGACCGGATTCACGATGAGGTGATGCACGTCGAGCGGTATTCTATCGCAGCAGCCCGAGACGCCCTTCGGTAGACTGCCGATGATGCTGCAGACTGCGGAACTATTCGATCTCGACACCGTCCCGAGTCCTTGGCGCCACCTCTTCGAAGGTGAGGCGCCCTGGTCGTTCCTCGAACGACTCGACGCCTTCGCGCGATCGCTCGCGGACGATCGGCGCGGCGAGGTACACCCCACAGCCGTTCTCTCTGGCGCCGTGATCGTCGAACCGGGGGCCGTGATCGGGCCTCACGCGTACGTGGTGGGGCCGGCGTGGCTGATGGCGGGATCCACGGTCGGCCATGGGGCCCATCTCCGCGGCAACGTGCTCCTGGCACCGGGGTCGATCGTGAATCACGCCTCCGAGGTGAAGCGCTCGATCCTCCTCGGGGGGGCGCGTGCGCCGCACTTCAACTACGTCGGAGACTCAGTCCTCGGGAACCGCGTCAATCTCGGCGCGGGCGTCAAGGTCGCCAACCTCAAGGCCTTCGGCGACGAGATCCGCGTCGACGGAGCGGCCACGGGTCTGCGCAAGCTCGGGGCGCTCATCGGCGACGATGTCTCCGTGGGCTGCAATGCGGTGCTCGCGCCCGGGACCGTGATCGGACCTCGCAGCGTCGTGTACCACGGGGCGACGGTGCGAGGCTTCATCCCTGCGGACTCCATCGTGAAGTTCAAGCCCGAACTGGTGGTCACGAAGCACCTCCGCGCCGGTTGATCCCGCACGCGGACTCGGAGGTCGCCGTTGTTCCCGATCCGCGATCACAACCCCACCGCTGGCCCCATCGTGGTGGTCTGGCTCCTATTGGCCGCGAACGTAGCGCTCTTCCTCTTGGCCGTGGTGCCGGCCGGTCTCGACGGCGTGTACACGTACGCACTCCGCTACGGGCTGGTGCCGGACGCCTTCTTCGCCGACCCGATCGCGCACGCACCGCGGCTGGTCACGCACCTCTTCGTGCATGGCGGAGCGGCGCACCTCATCGGGAACATGATCTTCCTGTTCGTGTTCGGCGACAACATCGAGGACCGCTTCGGCCACGTCCGCTTCGCCCTCTTCTACCTGGCGGCGGGCCTGGTGGCGGCGCTCGTGCAGGTCGCGCTGGTCGCGGGGTCGAACCTCCCGATGGTGGGAGCGTCCGGTGCCATCAGTGCCGTCCTGGGCGCCTACGTCGTGCTGTTCCCCCGCAAGCGCGTGCAAGCGGTCGTGGTGCCCCTCATCCTCCCGTGGCTCGTCGTGAACCTCGTGCTCCGGACCCGGCGGTTCTTCCTGTGGTGGTTTCCGGCGTGGGCCTACCTCGGTTTCTGGGCACTGCTTCAGCTCTGGGAAGGATTCGCCGACGTCGCACTGACCGGCGGCGTGGCCTGGTGGGCGCACATCGCCGGATTCCTGTTCGGTGCGCTCGTCAGCCGTTCGCTGGCTCGATGATGCCGTAGTCACCGTCGTGACGGATGTAGATCACGCTCACGAGGTCGGTATCGACGTCGCGGAACACGTAGAAGGCGTGTCCGAGCGCCTCCATCTGGATCGCCGCATCGTCGCTCGACATCGGCCGAAGAACGTGCCGTTTGGTGCGGACGATGGCAGGCTCGCGTGGACCGTCTTCGGGAGCCGCGGGCTGCGGTTTCGCCTCGTCACGCTTCGCGAGCAGGCGGCCCTTGAAGCGCTTGAGCTGGCGCTCGAGCTTGTCGACCACGAGATCGATCGCGGCGTAGCTGTCGCCGGCGCGTTCTTCCGCGCGGATGATGCCATTGGGCACGTTGAGTTGCACTTCGACCTTCGCGGGCGCGCCCCCGATGCGGTCGTCGAACGACATGACGACGCGTGCGTCGACGATCTGGTCCGAAAACCTGTCGAGCTTGCTCAGCTTGTCCTCGGCGTACGACCGCATGGCGTCGGTGATGTCGATGTCGCGCCCGATGAGCTTGTAGATGTGCATGCGGGCTCCCTCCCGGTCCATCCGGTGCGCAGGCTCCCGATCGACGGGACCTGCGCCTACCTGCCGTAGTCTACCGCGCGGAATGGCAGGCGCCGGAGCGTCGTTCGTCCCGCTTCGACCGCCACTCCCGTCGGCGAGGCGTGTCCCTCGCGCTGCCGGGCGACGACGAACACCATGCTACCTTGCTCCTAGATGCCGTCGCATAGCAAACCCATCCCCATCGGCCGAACCGCTCGGGATGGGTGCTCGGTGTTCCGGGGGATCGAGGTGCTGCAGGAGAAGTGGGTCCTCCACATCGTGCATGCACTCCTCGACGGGCCGATGGGGTTCAACGCTATCGGCCGAGAGGTGGGTGGGTGCAACCCCACCACGCTCGCGCAGCGCCTCGCTCGCCTCGAGGCGCTCGGTCTCGTCTCGAAGCTCGAGGGCGCGGAGGGTGGCACTGCGGCGAACGGCAACGGCCGCGTGACGCGGGCCTGCTACTCCCTCACCCCGTCCGGTCGGCAGCTCGAGAGCGTGATCGTGGCGATCAGGCGCTGGTCCGAGCGGCACCTCGACACCACCGCGACGCCCTGACGCGGGCGCGACGCTTTGGCGCGGCCCCGACCACCTCTGCTCAGGTGCGGCGGCCGAACAGCCCGCGAGGCCGTCTACGCTCCTCCTCGAGCGTCTCCTGAAGCTCCTTCACGCGCTGCTTGTACTTCGCGAGGCGCGTCTTGAGACCCGCATTCTCCTCACGAAGACGAGCGAGTTCGGAGGGGTGCCCGGTCGCCTCGGAATCGCTCCTGGTCACGCCGGTGACACGTGTCATGCCCATCACCGCGTCGAGTTCCAACACCGACGTCGCGTTGACGGCCGGCGGCGTGAGGCCGGTGTCGTCGGGCCGCGTCGTCAGGAGCCGCTGCACGCGCTCACGCAGGTTCTTGTCACCCAACGGCTTCTGCACCAGGAGGTCGGCCCCGGCGAGACGGGCGTCGCGCCTCGCGCCGTCGGTGATCGGGCCGCCCCCCGCGGGCTCGGGTGCGACGAGTACCACGGGGACGCGCGACAGCCTCGTCACCGACTTGAGCTTCTGGCAGATCGTCGCGCCGGGGACGTCCGGGAGATCGGTCGCCATGATCACCGCCGCGGGCGTCTGCTCGCGCAGGTAAGCGAGCGCCTCCTCGCCCGTGCCGACGATGGTGAGCGCAAACGTGTCGACCGAGAAGAGGAGGTCGACGAGCTGGCGCTGCATGGGGTCGTGCTCGACCACGAGCACGGAGACCTGACTCATATGCCGCGACGATAGCATGCTCGGTTTCACGCTGAAGGGGCGTACCCAACGGCCTCGGCGGATGCCGAACGGGTCGCCGCACGCCAGCATGCAGAGCTCAACGCTTCGGCGGTTGCCCCCGCGGCGGTTGCCCCTTCGACGTCGACTTCCGCCCGGAACCCTCCGGACCCTTGTCTGCGCCCTTCTCGTCCTTGATCGGGAGGTTCGCGAGGAGCACCATTCGGTCGCCCTGCTGCTCGAAGCGCACGTCGTAGTCCGCCGCCTCCGACGGGAAGTACTTCCCGATCACTGCGAGGAGTTCGACCTTCAACTCCTCCATCTTCCCGGGCGTCAGTTTGGCCCGGTCGTACGAGAGCACCAGCTTGAGCCGCTCCTTGAGCGAGTCCTTGCTGCGGCGCTTCGCGAACCAACCGAACATCAGGCGCCTCCAAACAGCTTTCGCAACCCGGCGAAGAAGCCGCGTCGCTCGTCGAGCACGAGATAGGGGACCTCTTCGTCGCGAATGCGCCGGGCGATGTCGCGGAATGCCTGCGAGGCCGAGGTCTTCGAGGAACCCTGTTCGAGGCTGGCGGGGTTGCCGATGTTCGTCGAGACGAGGATCGCCTCGTCCTCCGGCACGATACCGATCAGTTTCACGCCGAGGATCTCGAGCACGTCGTCGACCTCGAGCATGTCACCGCGCCGCACCATGGCCGGACGGAGCCGATTGACGATCAGGCGCACCTCGGGGATCTCGCGCGACTCGAGCAGCCCGATGATGCGGTCGGCGTCGCGGACGCTCGAGACTTCGGGGTTGACGACGACCAGGGCGCCGGTGGCGGCCGAGGCGGCCGTCTGGAACCCCGATTCGATGCCGGCCGGGCTGTCGATCACGACACGGTCGAAGCCCTCCTCTTCGAGGAGGATGCGGACGGCGTCCTGCATTCGGGCTTCGGAGAGGGCGCTCTTGTCCTTCGTCTGGGAGGCTGCGAGGAGGTAGAGGGTGTCGACCCGCTTGTCGCGGATGATCGCCTGCCGGATCTTGCACCGGCCCTCGAATACGTCGATCAGGTCGAAGACGACGCGACCCTCGAGCCCCATCACGACGTCGAGGTTGCGGAGGCCGACGTCGGTGTCGATCACGCATACCTTCTCGCCGAGCTTTGCGAGTGCTGCACCGACGTTGGCGGTGGTCGTGGTCTTGCCCACACCACCCTTGCCGGACGTCACGACGATCGCTTTGGCATTCACGGAATGGAGGCCTCCCTGGTTCGACCGGTGACGAGCAGCGCGCGTCGTGCCTGGAACCTGATCGCTCGGCGCGACGATACCACAGCGGCGCTCCGGGGGGCCGCCAGCCGGCGCCCCAGGAGTCGTGTCACCGACGTGTTCTACACGCGTTCGAGGTGGGCGAAGCGCACCAGCAACCTCTTCGCCCCGGCCGCTGCGAACACGACGGTCACCTCGGCCTTCGCCCCGGCGCCGCTCACGCCGACGACGGTCCCGGCACCGAACTTCGGGTGCGTCACCTTCTCGCCACCGCGATACGTTGCCCCCGCCTCGCCCTCGCGCGCGGGAGGCGACGTCGCGGGCGTCCAGGTGGAGCGCGACGGGCTGCGGCCACGCGCCGGCGAACCGAGCACCTGGCCGAGCACGTCGACCTCCTCCAGGGCGTCCTTCGGGAGGTCTTCGAGGAAGCGGCTCGCACGCGCGAACTCGGTCCGGCCGAACGACATGCGCGAGCCGCAATGCACCATGAAGAGGCGCTCCTGCGCCCTCGTGATGCCGACGTAGAGGAGCCGGCGCTCCTCCTCGATCTCCTGGAGGCTTCCCGTCGCCGAGCGATGGGGGATGAGCTGCTCCTCGAGGCCGACGAGGAAGACGATCGGATACTCGAGGCCCTTGGCGTTGTGAAGCGTCATGAGCGTGACCGCGTCGTCCTCGACGACCTCGTTCACGGCCGCAACGGCGCGATCGTCGACGCTGCTCATGAGCGCCGCCTCGTCGAGGAAGGTGGCGATTCCGCCACCGGACCCCTCCTCCCACTCCGCCACGGCGCTCACGAGTTCGTCGAGGTTCTCGAGGCGCCCGAGCGCCTCGTGAGAGCCTTCGTCCTTCAGCGCCTGGAGGTAGCCCGAGGAGTCGATGACGCTCTTCAGGAACTGCGTGGCCGCGAGGGTCTCGGCAGCCTCGGCGAGGTCGTCCATCAACTCGAGGAAGTCGCGAACGCGCTTCGCCGCCCCCGTCCCGGCGATGATCTCATCGGCCGAGCGCAGCGCTTGAGCGAAGGGCACCCCGTTGCGTTGCGACCAGGCAGTGAGCGCGTCCTCGCTCGTCTTGCCGATACCGCGCTTGGGCCGGTTGAGTATCCGGTGCCAGGAGACGTCGTCGGCGGCGTTGAGCGCCGCGCGCGCGTACGAGAGCACGTCCTTCACCTCGCGGCGGTCGTAGAAGCCCACGCCTCCGACGATGGTCGCCGAGATGCCGGCGCGGCGCAGCGCTTCTTCCATCACGCGCGACTGCGCGTTCGTCCGGTAGAGGATCGCGCAGTCGGCGTACGACTTCCCCTCGCCCTTGAAGCGCTCCACCGTCCGGGCCACGAAATCGGCCTCTGCGCGGTGGTCGTTGGCGAAGAACTTCTGCACTGGCACGCCCTCGCCCTTGGCCGGCCGGAGGTCCTTCTCGAGCCGCCCCTGGTTGTGCCGGATGAGCGCATTCGCGACCCCCAGCACGCTCCCGACACTGCGATAGTTGACCTCGAGACGGTAGATGTGGGCGTCTTCGTAATCGCGCTGGAAGTCGAGGATGTTGCGGATGTCGGCGCCGCGGAAGCCGTAGATCGACTGGTCGGGATCGCCCACCGCCATCAGGTTCCGATACTTCTCCGCGAGCAGGCGCGTGAGCTCGTACTGCGCGGCGTTCGTGTCTTGGTACTCGTCGACGTGGATGAACACGGTCCGTTGCTGCACCCGGTCGAGCACGTCGGGCGCGAGGGTGAAGAGCTCCACCGTGCGGCCGAGGATGTCGTTGAAGTCGACGGCATTCGCTCGGCGCAGCCGCGACTCGTAGCGCTCGAACACCTCACTGACGAGCTCGATGGGCATGCCGCTCACGGCGTTGCCGAGCACGCGTTCCCCCTCGGCGGCGAAGCGCTGCGGCGTCATGAGGTTCGACTTCGCTCGGTCGATCACGCCGCGAAGCGCACGCGGATTCGCTTCCTCGAGGCCACGGACACTTCCGAGGATCTCCTTCAGCAGGTCGAGCTGATCGCCGTCGTCGTAGATCCCGAAGCCGCTCGCGAGGCCGACGTGCTCCCCGAACGAACGCAGTACCCGCAGGCAGGCGCCGTGGAACGTCGCCACCCAGAGGTCGCGTCCGGGGTGGCCGATGAGCGCCTCCACGCGCTCCTTGAGTTCGCCGGCTGCCTTGTTGGTGAAGGTGACCGCCAGCACCTGTTGTGGCACGACGTCGTGCTCGCGCAGGAGGTAGGCGATGCGGTGCACCACGGTCTTCGTCTTGCCGGAGCCTGCTCCGGCGACCACCAGTGCGGGGCCCTCGAGGTGCATCACGGCGTGGCGCTGGGCGTCGTTGAGCGACGCGAGCAGGGGGTCTGTGGTCGGTGCTGGCGTCGGGGTGGTCGTCTCGGTCGTCACGGCCGAACCAGCATACCCCCGGCTCCGGTCTCATCCGGTCGGTGCCGGGGTGGTCGCTGTCGAGTGCCTGCTCGGTACCATGCAGCATGGCGCTCCAAAGCACTGGCGACCTCTTCCGGCCGACCGATCCGGCCTTCCTTGCCGATCCCTACCCGACGTACGCCCGGTTGCGCCGCGAGGCGCCGATCGCGCGCTTCGAGGGCTGGAAGGCTTGGATCGTGACCCGCCATCGCGACGTCGACCGGCTGCTGCGCGACCGCCGCCTCGGGAGAGTGATGGACGAGGTGCCGGCGCCGTCGGCGTTTCCAGCCTTCGCCGCGATCCAGGCGGGCTCCCTGCTCGAGATCGAGGGGGCGGCGCACGATCGGGTGCGTCAGGTGGTGCACGAGGCGTTCACGCCGCGGCACGTGCGAGCGCTCGAGGCGCGCGTCGTGACGCTCGTCGACAGTCTCGTCGACGGTCTCGAGGCGAGACCCGAGCGCGCAGCCGATCTCCTCACCGACTTCGCCGAGCCGCTCCCCGTTACGGTGATCGCCGACCTCCTCGGGGTGCCGCAGGCCGATCGGGGTGGCCTCCTACCGTGGTCGAAGGCGATCATCGGGATGTTCGAGCCCGAACGCACCCCCGACATGGAGCGGGCAGCGGAGCGTGCGTCGGCGGAGTTCGCGGCCGCCATCCGGCGCCGCATCGACGCCGTGCGGCTCGTGCCCGCCGACGACCTGATCACGCGCATGGTCCGCGCGCACGACGAGGACTCGGCCCGCCTGCGTGAGGGGGAGATCGTCGCGAACGCGATCTTGTTCCTGAACGCCGGGCACGAGGCGGTCGTGAACGTGATCGGCAACGGCATGCTGGCGCTGCTGCGGCACCCGGAGCAGCTCGACGCGGTTCGTGGCGACCCTGGCTTGGTGGCCGGCGCGGTGGAGGAGATGATGCGCTTCGACACTCCCCTGCAGTTCTTCGAACGCCTGGTGCTCGAAGACATGACGTACGAGGGGCACGAGTGGTCACGCGGTACGAAGCTCTGCCTCTTCTACGCGAGCGCGAACCACGATCCGGAGGTGTTCGACGAGCCGACGCGGTTCGACGTGCGCCGTTCGAAGAATCCCCATCTCGCGTTCGGGCTCGGCGTGCACTACTGCATCGGTGCGCCGCTCGCGCGTATCGAAGTCGCGGCGGCGGTGCGGGCGCTCCTCGAGCGACTCCCCGATCTCCGTCTCCTCACCAGCGAGCCAGCGTACGAGCCGCGCAACGTTTTCCGCTATCTGCGCGAGTTGCGCGTCGCCTATTGAGGCCCGCGGTCGCGCCCGGTGTGGCCCCATGAAGGCGTTCGGTTCGATCGCGCGTCACGCTCCATGCATCTCCGCCGTCAGCGGGCTAGACTGTCGCCATGAGCGTCAGCGAGCGTGACCTCGCCTTCTATCGTGCCTGGGCCACGCTCCTCGAGTGGCTCCGCGCCGAGGCCGACGAGCGAGCCGAGGTGGACCTGGTCAAGCAGGCCGACTTCCCGGACTACATCTATCGAATGGAGCGTCCCTACGACCTCCCGACCATCGTCATGAACGTCAGCCTCTCGCGAGCCGACGCCCAGCCAGTGCTCATGGTCAGCGCCAGCCCGCGGCACTCGGTCTTCAAGGAGGTGGTCCTCCACCCCTTCGACTCGCACGTCTACCGTCGCCTCACCCTCGCCACCGACGGTGAGGCGCTCGTGGAGGGGAAGCGCGTCTTCAGCCGCGAGCTGCTCTCCCACCTCGTCGATACGCTCGTCGGGCACGCGCCGGCGCCCGCCTGACGGACGACGCCGAGCGTCGACGCGCCGCGCACGGCGGGATCTGCGCCGCCTGCCGCCATGCATCGCTCGTGCGAACGCCGTCGGCGTCGCTCTTCCTGCGCTGTCGAAATCCGCGCCTGCCGAAGTACCCACCGATGCCGGTGCTGCGCTGCGGCGGGTTCGACCCGCCGTCGAACGCCGGCGATCGAGGGGAACCGAAGGGCTGACGTCACGCTGGGCGGGGGAGCCCGGTCCACGCCTGTACCAGATCTTCGGCGATGGGCGCGGCGCGGAGGAAGCCGCGTCCTGCGAACGCCCCGACGAACCAGACGTTCGCTGCCACCTGTCGCACGATCGGTTCCGGGTCGCTGCCGCGCGCTCGCACCCCCGTCCAGACAGCTCGGATCTCGTCGCCGAGTGTCGGCAGCGCCCAGCGCGCGGACGTCAGCAGCGACTCGGCATCCTCGGTTCGGATCGGCGCCTCCGCCGGCTCCCGGTGGTTGCCGCCGACGGCGAGGTGGGGGCCACCGCCGCTCCCGGTGGCGGTGGGCCCGTGGTCGACCGGTGCCGCGTAGACGCCGCCCGCAAGCGCGTGGGGTACGCCCCCGAAGGGCGTGAGCACGACTTCGCCCGCGATCCTGCGCACGGGTACGAACGGGAGGGACCCGGGCGGCGATGCGCCGATGCAGAGCGCGACCACGTCCGCCGAGCGTGTGGCCCCAAGGGTGGTGTGGACGATGAGGCAGCCCGGCACCCCCTCGATGCGCTCCGCCCGCTCCCCCTCGTGCACGCGCGCACCGTCCGCGACGGCGGCCGCCACGATCGCAGCCAGCCACGCCCGCGGGTCGAGCCACCCGCCGGAGTCGACGACGAACCCTCCGTGCCGGAGGCGGAATGGCCCCAGGCTCCCGGGCCCGACGTGGCGTACGCCGTCGAGCCCCTCCCACGCCCGGCGCTGCCGCTCGTCGCTGGCGACGCGTACCACGCCATCTCGTCGGGCGCCGTGCGCATAGCCGCGAGCGTGGAGCGCGTCCGCCCAGCGCCAGAGCGTCGCGGCGCCCCGGAGGTCGGCGTCGCTGGCGCGGGCGGTTCTGCCCCGGTGCGGGTTGACGAGTGCGACGGGCACGGACGACGCCCCCTGCGCTGCCACGCGTCCCGAATCGATGAGCGTGACCGCGGCGCCGGCTGTGGCGGCAGCCCACGCGAGCGAGGCGCCTGCGACACCGGCACCGACGATGACGACGCGCCGGCCGGCGAGTCCGTCCGCGGCGACGTCGGGACCCGGAGGGACGCCGGGCCTCACGGCGCACACGGTGCGCGCGTCGCACGCAGCATCTCGCGCTTGCCCCCGGGCGGCCCCGGGAGGCGCTCGACGGCGAGGCCGCAGGCGGCGAGCGCGCGCCGCACGTGGCCGCTGACGCTGTAGGTCGCGAGGGTGCCGCCCGGTGCCAGAGCGACGGCGTAGCGGCGGACGGCCTCGTCGGTCCAGAGCTCGGGGTTCACGCGCGGCGAGAAGCCGTCGAGGTAGAGCGCGTCGGCCGCGCCGGGGAGCGGCGCACTCGCGGCGTCGGCGACGAGCACGTCCACCTGCACGGCGCCGTGGCGGAGGCTCGCGTCGGGCCCGGCGTCGGACCACATCCGGCGCCAGGCGAGGAACGCAGCGACGAACGCGGCGTCTCCCACATGCTCGAGTTCGACGGCCTCGAACGCCTCGGCGCACAACGGCTCGTGTTCGATCGCAACGTAGCGGAGCGGCACCTCGTGGCGCAGCGCGGTCGATGCGCTCAGCACCAGGTTGACCGCGGTGCCGAGACCGATCTCGAGCACGGTGGTGGTCTGGCGTGCGGCGAGCCTCGCGGCCACGCCGGAGCCTTCGACGAACACGTGGCGGGCCTCGCGGACGGCCCCTCGACGCGACCGGAACGTCTCGCCGTAGCGCTCGCTCTCGAGCGTCCAACTGCCGTCGTCGGTACGAACGCGCTCCCTCACGCCGCACGCTAGCAGACACCCCTCGCGGCGGCGGGTCCGTCGGATCGTCGAGCCGTCACCCTCGACCGTGATACCGATCTGTGGCGCAGCGCACTTCGCGCATGGTTCGGGCGTGCTGGACGACTGCGCTCTCACCCTGGGGACGTAAGCTTTAGGCTGTGGGGTACAGAGCGCCAGGATGGTCGGCGTGGTTCGAGGGGAAGCGATGGAGGAGATGGCTCGCAGGGTGCTCGAGATGATCGATCGTGCCGTCGACACGATCGGTGGCTGGGTCCGTGGCGGGGCGGAGGACGTCCGCTTCCTCGAGCCGGCCACCTGGAGCCCGGGCTTCTGGGCATTGGTGGGGGCCTTGGCCGTGTTGGTCGCTCTGGCCGCCTTCCGGCGCCGCAGCCGGGAGCCGATGACGGTGCGCCCCCCCGAGATCCTGGTGACGCGGGGCGAACTCGTTCCGGATGCGGGTGCGGGGCGTGGTGGTGGCGGCACCCTCACGATGACCGTGAGTAACCTCAGCCGCTATCCCGTCCAGGTCCTGGAGGTGGCGGTCAGGACCGGTGGGGCACGCGAGTTCGGCGTGACGGAGGTGAGCGCCCTGGTGCCGGCCATGGGGGAGGTCGACGTCGAGACGCGACTGCCCGTCGGCCGGCTCGACGACGGCGTCCTCGACGTCTTCGCCTACGCCGCGGCGACGCGCGTCAAGACGTATCGGCACCGCGCCGAGCTGGTGTGGGAGCCGTGGGCGAAGCGATTCAAGGTGGCGCCCCTGGAGCAGCGGATCGTGCCGGCGCGTACGCTCCCGAGTACGCGCTCGGACGCCGTGAGGCTTGCCGAGGACCTCGTGCCTCCCGAAGGTGTGTGGGCGGCGTCACCGTACGTGCCGCGAGCCGAGCGGCCGGCCGGCGGCCGCAGCGGCGTACCGGAGCGGGAGCCGCGGGCGCAGGCCGTGGGCGCCGCGCGCCGGCCGCATGACGACCTGCGCGACGATCGCCGCGAGGCCGAGTTCGGTGACGATTCCGACGCCCGCGACGCCGGTGGATCGGCGGCGACCGGTCCCGCCACGCTCTTCGCGCTCCTGGAGTCGCGTTCCGACGACGCCCGCCACGGCCGACGCACGCACGCCGGAGGTGCGTCGGGCCCCAAGGAGCAGCCGGTGCGGGCGACGTCGGGCTCGTCGCCGGCCCCGACACCGGCCTCGACACCGTCCGAGTCCGTCGCGCTGCACGACCTCCTCGTCACCGATGTGGAGATCGCGCCCCCCCGGGCGCCGCGCCCGCACGTTGCCCGCGGTGCGGGTGCCACGGACCGACGGCCGGCGGCCGGCTCGCCCAACGGACCTGCCGAGCGGCCGGAGGGGGCCGGGCGCGCCACGCCCGCCGCGCCCGTGAACGCCGCGCCCGTGGACGCCGCGCCCGTGAACGCCGCGCCCAAGGACCGACCGCCCGAGGGCGAACGTCGTCGCGTGGTGCAGGTCGAGACCGTCGACCGCGGCGACTCGGTCGGGTCCTCGGCCGGGCGTCCGAGAGATCCCGCCGACGAAGGGCTCGCACCGCGCCGAGAGCGCTCCCTCACGCCGCTCGAGTTCCCGGACGAGTTCTAGCTCCTCGGTCACGTGGCGCCCGCAGACGCCCTCACGCGGGGCTCTCGAGCGGCGCGCGGCAGACGACGCAATGCCCCTGATCCGGCACCAAGGCGCCACAGGCAGGGCACGTCCGGGCACCCCGCAGCACGACGTGCGCGCCGAGCGCCCGCAGGTCGCCCGCGATGAGGATGGCGTCCTCTTCACTCACGTCTTTGAGCGTCACCTCGACGTCGCCCGCCACCGCGCTCACGATGAACGTCCCACGTCGATACGGCTGCGCCGCCACACCGTCGTTCGCCGCCGCCACCGCGGCGGTCACCTCGGCGAAGAAGCGTCGCAGTGCATCGCCCGACGTCATGCCAACGCGTGCCCCAGGTCGAGCAGGTGCAGGAGCCGCCCGTGGAGGGCGCCGTTGCTGGCGATCATGGCAGCGTCTCCCCAGCGGTAGGGGCTGCCGTCGGGGCCGGTCACGGTGCCGCCGGCCTCGCGGATCAGGAGCATGCCGGCCGCGACGTCCCAGGCATTGACCCCGAACTCCCAGTAGCCGTCGGCCCGGCCCGCCGCCACGTAGCACAGGTCGAGCGCAGCGGCGCCTGCGCGTCGGAGCGCACGCGTCTCCGGGAGCATGCGCGCGAACACGGCGGCGTTCGCTGCGATCGTCTCCCCGCCGTAGGCGAAGCCGGTGGAGAGGAGCGCCTGCCGCGGATCCGTCGCGGTGCTCACGTGCAGGCGCCGGCCGTCGACGAATGCTCCGTGGCCGAGCGCCGCCGTGAACCGCTCACCGTTCGCGGTGTCGAGGACCACGCCGGCGACCACCGCGCCGTCGACCTCGAGTGCGACGGAGACGCAGTAGAAGGGGAAGCCGTGGGCGAAGTTGACGGTGCCGTCGAGGGGATCGACGATCCACCTGCAGCGCGCGTCTACGTCTTGCCCCTCCTCCTCTCCGAGGACCGCGTGGTCGGGGTAGTGCGATGCGATGACCCTGCGGATGGCCTCTTCGCTGAGGCGATCGATCTCGGTGACGATGTCGGTGTCGGTCGACTTGGTGCCGAGCGAGAAGGCGCCTCCCTGGAACGATCGATGGATGCGAGCGGCGGCGTCGGCGGCGAGATTCGCGACGTCGAGGGCCGCGAGTCCGTCGGGCGCTTCGGTGGAGCCGTCCTGATGGGAGGTCATCCTTCGATGGTACCGCGGCTGGCGCGGTCCTCCAGTGGCCGTTCGGTGTCGAGGATGAGGCGAGCGTGCCGTTCGAAGGTGAGGAAGTTGACGGTCCAGTTGGTGAAGGCGTTGACGCGGTTCTGGTGTCCCGGCAGGTAGACGAGGTGGATGAAGAGCCATGAGACCCACCCGAGGAAGCCCGTGAACCGGAACCCTCCGAGCCGGCGCGACAGCTCGGCAACGCCCGCGCTGCGGCCGATGATCGCCATCTGGCCGCGGTCGGCGTAGCGGAACGTGGTTCCCGCTTCGCCGCGCAGGCGCCGCGCGATCGTCACGGCGGCGTGCTTGCCCTGCTGGATCGCAACCTGCGCTACCTGCGGGAAGACCGTCGCCTCCTCGCCCACGGCACCGGCCATGTCGCCCACGACGAACGCCTCGGGGCGGTCGCGGAGGCTGAGATCCCGCTCGAGCTCGACGCGTGCGCCGCGGCCGACGGGCGCACCGAGGACTTCCGCGAGGGGATGTCCTCGGATCCCGGCGGCCCAGATGAGCGTCCGCGTCTCGAGCCGCTCACCGCCCGCGAGCACCACGTGGTCGGCGTGGACCTCCTGCACGGCGGTGCCGAGCCGGAGGTCGACGCCGCGCCTGCGGAGCACGCGCTCGGCGTACGCCCGACTCCGGGCGCCGTAGGGCGCCAGGACCGTATCCATCATCTCGAGCAGCACGACCTTCGCCCGGCCGACGTCGAGTTCTGGATAATCCGAGGGGAGAACGCGGTCGAAGAGCTCCACCAGCGCGCCAGCCATCTCCACGCCGGTCGGTCCCGCGCCTACGATCACGAACGTCAGCCCGCCGTGCTCGAGGTGCTCGGGATCCTTCGCCGCCTGCTCGAACTGGCGCAGCATGTGGCTTCGCAACGTCACTGCCTCGTGGAGGCTCTTGAGCACGAAGCCGTGATCGAAGACGCCGGGTGTCCCGAAGTCGTGATAGACGGCCCCCGCAGCCACGATGAGGTAGTCGAAGGCGAGTCGGGTGCCGTCGGCGAGCGCCACCTCGTGCACGTCCCAATCGACGGCCACAACGCGACCCATCAGGAAGCGCACGTTGCGCTGGCGTCGGAAGATGCCTCGCACCTGGTGTGCGATGTCACCCGCGGCCAGCCCTGCGGTCGCCACCTGGTAGAGCAGCGGCTGGAAGGTGTGAAAGTTGTGCTGATCGACGATCAGGACGTCGACGGGCACCTTGGCGAGCGCTCGGGCGGCGTTCATGCCGCCGAAACCGGCACCGACGACGACGACGCGGGGACGGTGTGATGCCATCGTGAGCCTCTCTCCGAAGGTCGATCCAGCGCGCCTCCGGCCTCGCGGCGATCATACGTGGGGTCCGCGCCGGCGACCCGTTCGCTCCCGCACATGTTTCAATGGACCTTCGCAGGGGCGCCGCGACGCGCCGAGGGTCGTGAGAGGAAGCGTCGAGTGCACGAACCGTCACGACCGCCGTTGCGGAGTCGCGTCATCGAACGGAGCCCCGTCTACTACGGCTGGGTGATCCTCGCGGCGGGCACGTTCGGCTTGGTGATGACGACCCCCGGCCAGACGCTCGGCATCTCGGTCTTCCTCGACCTGATCATCGACGATCTCGGCCTCTCGCGCTCGCTCGTCTCGCTCGTCTATACGATCGCTACGTTCACCGGCGCCTTGGCGCTCCCGTACGTCGGGCGCGTCATCGACCGACGCGGTCCGCGCCGGTCGGTGATCGTCATATCCATCGCCTTCGCGTTCGCGTGCGTGTTCATGGGATTCGTCCAGGGTCTCGCCACGCTCGCGCTCGGATTCCTCCTCATCCGTGGCCTCGGCCAGGGAGCGTTGAGTCTCGCGAGCGTGCACATCATCAATATTTGGTTCGTGCGCCGCCGCGGGCTCGCGGTCGGCATCGCCGGCCTCGGCATGGCGGTCTCCACCGCGTTCTTCCCGCTCCTCATCGAGGGACTCATCGATCGTTTCGATTGGCGCGTCGCGTACATGCTGCTCGGCGCGATCGTGGCGTGCACCATCGTGCCGCTCGGAGCCCTCCTCTTCCGCGGCCATCCCGAGCGGTATGGACTCGAGCCCGACGGGTTCGCTTCGAGTCGTCAGGGTCCGCCGCCGCTCGAAGCCGCTTACACGGCGGCGCAGGCTCGGCGGACGGGAACGTTCTGGCTCTTCACGATGGGCGACTTCTGGGTGTCGGCGCTCGGCACCGGTCTCATCTTCCATCACTTCTCGATCATGGCCGAAGGGGGACTCGACCGGGTCGCGGCCGCGACGGTCTTCATCCCGCTCGCCTTCGTGACCGCCGGAGCGGGCTTCCTCGCCGGCGTGCTCATGGATCGGATCCCGCCGCGCATCGTGCTCGCCGCGGCGATGCTCTTCCAGGCCGGCGCGCTCCTCATGGCCACGCGCGTGAGCGGGCCGGAGTCGATCATCGTCTATGGCGCGATTCTCGGCCTGTCGCAGGGGACGCGCAATGCGCTCTCAGCGAGCGCCTACGCGCACTACTTCGGGCGCCGGCACATCGGTGCGATCAAGGGCTTCTCCACCACGATCACGGTGGCGGGCACTTCGATAGGCCCACTCCTGTTCGCCGTGGGGTTCGACGTGTTCGGCGGCTATGGCACGGTGCTCGCGATCTCGGCGCTCTTCCCGCTCGTGCAGGCGATCGTCACGCCGTTCGTCAAGACCCTGCCGCCACCGGACGGCGAGTCGTGAGCGGAGCGGGCGAGCGCTTCAGCGCGCCATCTCGAGCGCGATCCGGCGCCCCGTCGGGGTGTCGGCGATGCCCCCCTCGCCCGTCTCGCGCAGCTCCGGGGGCAGCATGCGGCCGACGGACGCCATCGCCTGGATCACCTCGTCGGGCGGTATCACCGAGGTGAGCCCGGCGAGTGCGAGCTGCGCGCTCGACACCGCGTGCACTGCGAAGAACGCGTTGCGCGATACGCACGGGACCTCGACGTAGCCACCGACGGGGTCGCAGACCAAGCCGATGGTGTTCATGAGGGCCATCGCTGCGGCGTGCACGCAGGCGTCGGCGCCGCCGCCGAGCAGCTCGGTCACCGCCGCCGCCGCCATCGCAGCAGACGACCCGATCTCGGCTTGGCAGCCGCCCGTCGATCCCGCGATGAACATCGTCTGCGAGATCACTTCGCCGATCCCGGCGGCGAGCACGAGCGGGGCTACGAGGCGATCGTCGTCGATACCGAGGTGGTCCGCGACCCCGAGGAGCGCGCCGGGGACGGTCCCGGCCGAACCGGCGGTCGGAGCCGCGACGATCCTGCCCATCCGGGCGTTCTCCTCGTTGACGGCCATCGCGTACGCCTGCACGCGCTTCAGGAGCGGTGCTCCCAGGAGATCCTCGGCCTGCCAGAGACCCTTGGCGTTCCAGCCGACCATGCCGGTGCGGCTCGGTGCATCGCTGGCGAGGCCGCGTTCGATCGAGTCGCGCATCTCGCGCAGTCGCTCGCGCATGCCGGCGAGGAGTGCGGCTCGTTCGGCGTCATCGAGGCCCTGATCTGCGATCACGGCGTCGCTCGCGCGTCCCGTCGCCTTCGCGAGGTCGTCGAGCGTCATCCGTCGGTCCGGGCGGTGGCGGCCGCGATGTGGGCGCCGTCGCTCGTGGCCGACATCACCTCGGGGAGGTGGCGCAGCCAGAGCACGTACGGAAGGTGTTCGAGGTAGGCGAACGCGGGCGCGGAGAGGGCGCGGTCGACCTCGATCGACATCATCGCCTCACCTCCTCGGCGTTGGCGGGCGCAGTGCAGTGTGGCGATGTTGATCTCGTCGTCGGCGATGACGCGCGCGACGCGCGCGATCACGCCGAGCGTGTCACGGTGCCGAATCAGCAGGGTGGGGGCCCCGCCACCGAACTCGATCCGGAAGCCGTCGAGCTCGAAGGCTCGTACGATCCCGCCGCCGAGGCTCGAGCCGGTGAGGGTGGTCGTGGTGCCCTCCTCGGCGCCGAGCGTGATGCGGACGCTGTTGGGGTGGACGTCGCCGAGGTCGCTCGTGCCGAACGACGTTCGCAGCCCCGCTTCCTCGGCATGCGCGAACGCGTCCGGGATGCGTGGGTCGTCGGGGGCATAGCCGAGGGCCCCGGCCACGAGGGCGAGGTCGGTGCCGTGACCGCGGGCGGTCTTCGCGAAGGAGCCATGGAGATCGAAGCGCGCCTCGCTCGGCGGCCGCGCGAGGGCCGCGCGCGCAAGGAGCGCGAGCCGGCAGGCGCCGGCAGTATGGCTCGAAGAGGGTCCGACCATGACCGGACCGATGACGTCGAGGAGGCTCACGTGGCCACAGTCTAGCGTCCGCGCGGCTCGCTGTCGGTGCGGTCGCCCCGCGTGGCGCTACCGAACAGAACGTCGCGGCACCCTTCCTTGCCGGAGGGCACCACGACGGTCGTGCGCAGATGCTGTCGCGAACGCGAGCGGTCGCGGAGAGGCCTTACTTCTTGACTTGCTCCTTGAGGCTCTTGCCGGGCTTGAACGCCGGGTACTTGCTCGCCGGGATCTTGATCTTCTCGGTGGTTCCGGGCTTGACGCCGGTGCGGGCCTTCCGGCGGCGCACTTCGAACGTACCGAAGCCGGTCAGTTGCACCTTCGTGCCGCCGTCGAGATGGGCACTGACCTGATCGAGCATCGTATCGACGACTTCCTTCACGTCCTTCTTCTTCATCCCGGTCGTCTCGGCCACAGTGTCGACGAGATCCGCCTTGGACACGGTCTTCTGCTTCACCATCGGAGTCCTCCTCTATCGAGATGCGTTTCGATGCGGCAATCTAGCACGCTCCCTTGCCTACGGCAAGTGCTGAACGGCATTTATCGGATTTCCTCCAACCGAAGGCCGACGGGGACGCGCTTTCTAGCGTCGCGCCGGAACCATCAGCCGGAAGTGCGTACAGGACGCTCATCTTGGCCCTCGGGCAGCATTGCTCGAACGCGAACGGCCAACTCGGTGGTGATCGCCGCGCCCTCGTCCCGACTCGTGCCCTCGGCGACGAGCGGCTCGCCGAACCTCACCCGGAACGACCGGCCTTCACGCCAGATGGCGGCGGGCACGATCGGTACGTTCGCTCGCTGTGCGAGGAATGCGGCGCCCCCCATCACGGCTTTGGCATCGGCGTGGCGCGTCCCCTCGAAGAAGATGCCGACCACGTGCCCCGCCTTCAGACGCCTCAGCGCCTCCTTCACGGCGCCGATGTCGTTCGCGCTACGGTCGACCGGAAACGCTCCCACGGCACGCAGTACCGAGGCGACGAAGCGGGAGGCGAACAGTTCGCGTTTCGCCATGAAGTGAATCGTTCGCGGCGCCGAGATCCCGACGACCGGAGGATCCCAGCTCGAGACGTGGTTGGACGCAACGATGCAGCCGAGCGTCCGTGGGACGTTCCGTCGCCCCTCGACGCGTAGGCCGAAGCCGAGGCGCACGACGGCGGAGAAGAAGATCCAGCCGACGCCGTACAGCGGCGCCCGTCGTGCCAGGGGCGGTGCCGCCGGCGCACGAGGGCGTGCGGGTCCCGATGCGTTGGCCACGCGGCATTCTAGCCCGGGTCGGCCGGTACCGCCTCGGTTCCCCCGGCACGATCGCGACGTCGCCAGCGGGCGACCTCGGCAGCCAGCACGGCGCCGAGCAAGAAACCGATCATCGCGAGGTAGAGCCACAGCAGCAGCACCACCACGCCGGTGATCACGCCGTAGACGAGGTTGAAGCGGTCGATGCTGAAGGTCGCGGTGAGGAAGGTTCGCATCAGCACGAGCACCACGGTACTGAAGCCGGCGCCGAGCGTCGCAGCGACCCAGTCCGTGTGTCGCCGTGGCAGGTAGCGGAAGCAGAGCGCGAACACGAGGACGGTCGCGACGAGCCGGAGCGGGCTGAAGCCTCCCGGTAGGACCGCGTCGGGCAGGGGCAAGTCGATGCTCTCCGCCCACACCTCGATCGTCGACCAGGTCTGTATCATCGCGTCGCCGAGCGCAGCGCCGATCACTTCGACGATCAAGAAGATCGCCACTGCCAGCACGAGGAGGAGCGCGACGAGACGCTTGCGCACGAACCCGCGTTGCTCGCGGACGTCGAAGATCATCTCCAGCGCGAGCTGGAGCGACGTGAAGAACGACGAGCTCGCCCAGAGCAGGACGATCACGGAGAAGATCGTTCGCAAGAGCGCCCCCTCGCCGAGTTGCGAGAGGATCAGGTCGAGACTCGTCTGGATGAGCGCGTCGGCGTCGTCGGTGAGCGGCATGACTTGGGTCAGGAGGTCGGTGAGTGCGGCCTGGAGAGCTTGTGAGAGTTCCGGACGTCCGCGGAGCAGGACGGCAAGCCAGCCCCCCAGGAGGAGGAGGAGCGGACCGAGCGAGAAGGCAGCGTAGTAGGCGAGCGCAGCGCCGAGCATGAAGACCTTGGCGTCGCCGAGGCGACCGTAGAAACTCGCTGCGAATGCGAACGCCGGCGTGCGGGTCAATCCCCGCAGGCGATCGAACACGCTACGTCCTACGGCCGCTGGCGCCGCCGGTCGCGCCCGCCGGTTTCACGTCCTGCGTCGCCGCCGCGCTCGACGACCGTGCCGTCTCCTGCTTGCGTCGGCGCCGGTCGAGCACGAACGCGCTCAGGATGCCGAGCAGCGACACCAGGAGGTGGAGGGTGATCCAGGCCCCGCGAGCGTCGTCCCACGGGAGCTCGATGGCGAAGAGTTCACCCCGAGTCGCCACCTGCACGAAGAGCGCTGGCGTGACGAGGAGCGCGGGCGAAACGAGGAGTGCCGGGTAGCGCCAGGCGTACTCGAGGGCGAGCATCCCGAGGAGATTCCCGCTCATCACGATCGGGAGCATCACGAGCCAATCCGCACTGCCGCTGAGCAGCCCGATGGGGGGCGCCAGCAGCGCGGCGACGTACGCGAAGGGCATGCCGCCCATCCCGAAGGCGAGGTAGGCGAAGAGCACGATGCCGACGCTGCGGAACACGATCGGCACGGGCGCCACCGCGAACACCACGGCCGCCAGGATGAGGAAGGCGCCGATGATGACGCGTTGCGGGTCGGGAGCGACGCGGATCACGAGCGCATGCTACCTAGCGCGGGCCTCTCACGCGACACGGCGTTCGTCGATGCGTACCCGGATCGCCTCCAGCTGCCGGAGGTACTGCCCCGTCGACGACGACGCGTGCTCCGCGACCTGTTCCGGCGTCCCCTTGGCCACGAGCGATCCGCCCCGTGCCCCGCCGTCGGGGCCGAGGTCGATCACCCAGTCGGCGGTCTTGATCACGTCGAGGTTGTGCTCGATCACCACGAGCGTGTTGCCCGCATCGACGAGCCTGTGCAGCACGTCGAGCAGCTTCCGCGTGTCGTCGAAATGGAGGCCGGTGGTGGGTTCGTCGAGGATGTAGAGCGTCTTGCCCGTCGAGCGTTTGCCGAGCTCCGAGGCGAGCTTCACGCGCTGTGCCTCACCGCCCGAGAGCGTGGGGGAGGGCTGGCCGATGCGGATGTAGCCGAGCCCGACGTCCTTCATGAGCTGCAGCTTACGGGCGATGGAGGGGATGTTCTCGAAGAAGTCGAGCCCCTCCTCCGCGGTCATGTGGAGCACGTCGGCGATCGACTTGCCGCGGATCTTCACCTCGAGCGTCTCGCGGTTGTAGCGCGCCCCCTTGCAGACCTCGCACGGAACGTAGATGTCGGGCAGGAAGTACATCTCGACCTTGACGGTGCCGTCGCCCTTGCAGGCTTCGCAGCGGCCGCCCTTCACGTTGAAGGAGAAGCGCCCGGGTTTGTAGCCTCGCTTGCGTGACTCCGGCGCTCGCGTGTAGAGGTCGCGAATGTCGGTGAAGATGCCGGTGTAGGTCGCGGGGTTCGAGCGTGGCGTCCGGCCGATGGGCGACTGGTCGATCTCGATCACCTTGTCGACGTGTTCGGTACCGGTGATGCGCGCGTGCGCGCCGGGATTCTCCTTGGCGCGGTAGAGCGACTTCGCCAGCGAGGCGTGCAGGATGCGATGCACGAGCGTCGACTTGCCGGACCCCGACGCACCCGTGACGCACGTGAGTGTCGCGAGCGGAATCTCGACCGTGAGGTCCTTGAGGTTGTGCTCGCGCGCACCCACGATTGTGAGGCTCTTGCCGTTCCCCTTGCGCCGTTCGGGTGGTATCTCGATCTGCCGATCGCCGCGAAGGTAGGCGGCGGTGAGCGACGTCGGGTGACGAAGCAGGCCCTCGGGCGTGTCGGCGGCGACGATCTCGCCCCCGTGGATCCCGGCGCCGGGTCCGAGGTCGACGACGTAATCCGCCGCGCGCATCGTCTCCTCGTCGTGCTCGACCACGATGAGCGTGTTACCGAGGTCTCGCAGGGAGAGGAGCGTCTTGAGCAGGCGGGCGTTGTCGCGGGGGTGGAGTCCGATCGACGGCTCGTCGAGCACGTAGAGCACCCCCGTGAGTCCCGAACCGACCTGGGTCGCGAGGCGGATACGTTGCGCCTCACCGCCGGAGAGCGTGTTGGCGGTGCGGTCGAGGGAGAGGTAGTCGAGGCCGACGTCTTCGAGGAACCCGAGCCGGGCGTTGACCTCGCGCAGGATCGGCTTCGCCACCTCGCCCGACGACCCCGGGAGCTCGAGCGCCCCGAAGAAGGCGCGCGCGTCGACCACGCTCAGGTGGGAGACGTCGGCGATGTTGCGCTCGGCCACCGTCACCGCGAGGACCTCGGGCTTGTAGCGTGTGCCCTGACAGTGGCCACATGGCACCATCGACATGAAGGCCTCGAGCTTTTCGCGGGCGTACTCCGTCTGCGACTCCTTCAGGCGCCGCTGTAGGTTGGGGATCACGCCTTCGAAATCGGCCTTGAATCGGAGCGTCTCTCGTCCGCCCCGGGTGTAGACCATGTCGATGGCCTCGTCGGAACCGTGCAGGATCATGTGCTTGAAGTCGTCCGGGAGCGCGGACCAGCGCGTACCCAGGTCGACGTCGAAGCGCTCGGCGATGCCGCGTAGACGGTCCCAGTAGAAGACCTTGTGCCCGTCGGCTCGGCCTCCCGACCAGGGCGCGATGGCGCCTTGCGCGATCGAGCGCTCTGGATCGGGCACGAGCAGTTCGGGGTCGAACTGCTGCAGGAAGCCGAGCCCCGAGCAGTGACCGCAGGCACCGTAGGGGCTGTTGAACGAGAAGACGCGGGGCTCGAGCTCCTCGAGGAAGGTGCCGTGCTCGGGGCAGGCGAAGCGCTCCGAGTAGAGCTCGTCGACGTCGTCGTCGGGGAGCCAGACCCGCATGAGCCCGTCACCGCGCGTGAGTGCGAGTTCGGCCGATTCGGCGATGCGCGAGCGATCGTCTTGATCGACCTTCACTCGATCGATCACGACCTCGATGTCGTGCTTCTCGTAGCGTTCGAGGTTGCCCTTCATGGCGTCGTCGAGCGTCTGGATCTCGCCGTCGACGCGCACACGGGCGTACCCCTCCTTCTTGAGGTCGCCGAAGAGCTTGCGGTACTCCCCCTTCCGACCGCGCACGACGGGAGCGAGCAGGATCGCGCGCGCGCCCGGGAAGCGCTCGATCAGGCGTCCGACGATCTCCGACGCCGACTGTCGTTCGATCCGCTTGCCGCAGACGGGGCAGTGGGGGATGCCGGCGCGGGCGAAGAGCAGGCGCAGGTAGTCGTGGATCTCCGTGACGGTGCCGACCGTGGAGCGGGGGTTGTGGCTCGTGGTCTTCTGGTCGATGGAGATCGCGGGGGAGAGTCCGTCGATCCCGTCGACGTCGGGCTTGTCCATGATGCCGAGGAACTGCCGAGCGTAGGCCGAGAGGCTCTCGACGTAGCGGCGCTGTCCTTCCGCGTAGATGGTGTCGAACGCCAGCGTCGACTTGCCCGAACCGGAAACGCCGGTGAAGACGATGAAGGCGTTGCGCGGCAGCCGGAGGTCGACGTTCTTGAGGTTGTGCTCGCGCGCACCGCGGATGACGATGTCCTGCATGGCGCCTCCTGTACGGACACCGTTCCTCGCACCATCCGCAGACGGTGCGAGGAACGGAAACATTCGAGTGTACCAGGGGAGTGGAGGCCGCTCTGGTCTCGGCGGACGGGCGCACCGTTCGGGTGCAGGTCACCGTGGCGCTGCGCACACGTGCTGCGTGCGCTCAGACGGCGCTGCCGGGTGTGTCACTCCTGGTGGCCGCAGCCGATGCATCGTCACGCTCGACCACGACGCGGCGGTCGACGACGCGTCGGTCGACGGCTATCTCCGCTCGCAGCGCGAAGAGGAGGATGGTGGCGACGATCACCAGTGGGAGCCAGGCGACGCTCGCGACGACCACCAGCACGACGGCGAGCGTGAGGGGGAGGCGGAGCCAGGTGGTGCCGGTACGCCCGCGGAGGGTGACGCTCCGGCGATTGCCGCGGCGCACGAGATCCTCCAACGAGGCGCCGAGGCGCCCGGCGGCCTCCGAGAAGCGGGCACCGACGCTCGTGTTGGCTGGCCGGCGAACGCTCCCGGGGGTCGTGTCGCCGGTCGTCGTCGCGTCGTGATGGTCGTGCACGTCAGGCCTCCTCTGCGCGGTGGTCGCCCGCGCCCGCGTCATTCGCTCGGTCGGTGGTCGGTGTGGTGGTGGTCGGTGTGGTGTCGTGCTCGCGGGGGACGTCGGGGCGGCGGTCGACCGCGAGCGTGAGGTTGGCAGCGAGCGCGGCGATGGCGCCGATCGCGGCCCAAACCGGCAGCAGCACGGTGCCGATCACGCCGATCGTGAGCGGGATCTCGATGAGGGTGCGCCCCTCCTCGTTCTTGATGATGATGCGTCGGACGTTCCCTTCGCGTACCAGTTCCTTGATCTTCGACAGTACCGCTTCGCCGCTCACGCGAAACTCCTCGACGTGCTCGTCCGTGCGGTCCTCGCGCTGGGCGTCGTCGTGGGCGCCGTGCGTGCGATCGTCCGTAGCCATGGGGTACCTCCTCCTCGACCGCCCATGCGGGCGGTGCGTTCGTGCCACCACGGTAGCGAGGGGTGCCGTCCGGCGCGTCACCCGAACGGGTGAACGCGGAGGGTGAAGTCTAGGGTGGTAGGGCGCGTCTTTGCGATCGTGCTTCAGGTGAGGCCGAGGTCGCGCGCTCGCGCTGCGGCCTCGAGGCGGGTGCGGACGCCGAGCTTCTCGAACAGGTGCCGGGTGTGGGTCTTGACGGTGTTGGGTGAGACACCGAGTGCGCGAGCCGCCGCCTTGGTGCTGCTGCCGGCTACGAGCAAGCGGAGTACCTCTTCTTCGCGGACGGTGAGGTCGACGCGTACGGTGAGGTCGACGGAGCGGGCGTCGTCGCGGTCGAGCTCCCCGGCCCGCACCACCGGGGCCGGGTCGAGCTCCGGTCGCGTTCGCCACCAGCCCTCGGCGCGCTCGCGGAGCGTGGCGCCGAGATCGGGGGCGACGAGTGCGCGGCGGTGCGCGAGGAGATCGCGGAAGAAGCCCGGGAAACGAAACCACGGCGCGTCGGCGTCGCGAACGTCGTCGAGCCGCTCGAGGAATGCTTCGTGCGACTCGAGGCGTGTGAGGAGCGCAGCGCCGTCACTGCGCCCCGTGAGCGCGTTCACGAGCCCGGCGCAGAGCCGTGGCTCGCCAGCGAGGAGGATGCTCGCCTCGTGCAGGTCGTCGGGGAGACGGAGCAGCACCTCTTCGGTCAGGAAGGCGAGGACGTAGCGGTCGGTTCCCGTGAACCGTTCGATCACGTCGGCTGGGTCGGCTCGGCCCTGGAGCGAACGCGCTGCGAGATGGAGGCCCGCCGCCCAGCCTTCGACGCGCTCGGTCAGCGCATCCGCGAGCGGCTCCGGGAGGTCGGGGAGAGCGTGCGCGAGGAGGATCCGAGCCTCAGGCGTCCGCATGCGCAGCGCGTCGGCCTGGATCAGTTCGACGTCGGCACGTGCGAGCCATCGGGCGACCGGTAGGTGCGGCGCCTGCCGCGCGAGGATCACCGTATGGACGCCGTCGGGGGCGCGATCGATCCAGCGTGCGAGGGCGTGTGCGGCCGTGCTCCCGAGTTCGTGGGCGTCGTCCACGACAAGCACGCCCTGCCAGGCACTCGCGGAGACCGCGGCGGCGAGCGCCTGAACGAGGCTGCTCTCACCGTCGGCGAGCGCGGCGGCCGCCCCCGCGGCGACGGCGCCTGCCTCTGCGAGCGCCGCCTCGAGCCACGTGCCCACGAGCCCGTCGGCGGCTCGTTCGTCGAGCGTCCCGGGGTCGTCGCCGGCATCGATTCCGAACCACGCAATCGCTGGCGTCAGCTTCGCGCCCCACGAGGCGACGAGCGTGGTCTTGCCGTACCCCGCGGGTGCGAGTACGAGGGTGGCTCGCCGCGTCGCTCGCGACTCGTCGAGGGCCGCCTCGAGGCGCGCCCTCGGCACGCGCAGGGCGGCGGAGCGCGGTGGGCGCAACTTGGTGACCGGCAGGGTCGGCATGCACGTCGACGGTAGCAGTCCCAGCGCGCGACGGCAAAGTTAGGTGAGCCCGGCCGCCGTGCCGTGCTCCCCCGACGTGCGCCACGTGCTCGAACGCGTCGGCTCCTGCTACGATGCGGGTGCGGCCGAGCGCACCGGAGACGGCGGCTCCCGACAGACTGACGACGAGGATCGTGGGTGAGGCGATGACGAAGACCATGACCAGGGACCGCACCAACCTAGACGACCGTGCACCGACCATCTTCGGTTGGGCGGCTGCGCTCATCGCCGGCGGGGGACTCCTGTACTTCTGGGTGATGGGAGCGATCCTGATCCTGAGCGGTAACGGTGGTCAGATCCAGTACCTACAGGACGAACCGATCTGGCGCACGCTCTACTTCGCCTACCCCCTCGTGTTCGTCGGTGCGATCGTGGTCGGCGCTCTGCTCGTGGCGCTCCGCCGCGACGTGGCTTCGATCGCCGTCGCGGGATCCCCCGTGGTGCTCGCGATCGTCTACTACTTCGCGTCGATCCACCTGCGGAGCTTCTGATCGACACCGTTGGGGGAGCCGGAGAGCGCGTGCTAGGCTCACGCCACCACGCACTCGACGAAACCGCACGTTTGGCGCACCGAGCCGGGGAGGCGGCATGGAATTGACGTTCATGGGGCACTCCGCGGTCCGATTGCGTACCGCCGATCACGAGGTGATCGTCGATCCGTATCTGTCGGGGAACCCGATGGCGGTCCAGGGGCCCGACGACGTCGATCCGGGTCACGTGATTCTGACGCACGCGCACGGCGATCACCTCGGCGACACCGTCGAGATCGCCAAGCGCACCGGTGCGACGGTGATCGCGAGCGTCGAGATCGTCGATCATCTCGCCGAGCAGGGCGTCTCGGGGAGCGGCATGAACGTCGGCGGAAGTGTCGAGTTCGATTTCGGACGCGTGACGTTCACCCCTGCGTGGCACTCGAACAGTTTTCCCGACGGTACCTATGGAGGCATGCCGATGGGCGTGATCGTGGAGATCGGCGGCGTGCGCGTGTACCACGCCGGCGACACCGCCCTCTTCTCCGACATGGCGCTCGTCGGACGTCGTGGCATCGACGTCGCCCTGCTGCCGATCGGTGACACCTTCACGATGGGTCCTGACGACGCGCTCGAGGCGGTCCGGTTGATCGCACCGCGAGCGGTCATTCCCATCCACTACGGAACCTTTCCCGCCATCGAGCAGGACGCGGAGGCCTTCGCCCGCGCCGTGCAGGCAGCGGGCGACGTCGACTGTCACCCGCTTCGCCCGGGTCAGTCGTTGGACCTCTAGGTGCACGGGGAATCGTGAGCGAGCCAGCCTACGTTCCCGACGGGTACGAGATCGTGCAGCGACTCGGCGCGGGCCAGACGTCGGTGGTGTGGCTCGCCCGGCACGCGCGGAGCGACCGCCGTGTGGCGCTGAAGCTCCCGCGCAACGACGTGCGCACGAACCCTGTCTTGCGTCGCATGTTCGAGAACGAGGTCCAGATCACCCTCAAGCTCGACCACCGGAACGTCGTTCGCGCCTTCGACGGCCACCCCACGGGCGTGCACGCCTACCTGGCGCTGGAGTACTGCCAGGGTGGAACGCTCGACCAGTTGCTCCTCGAGAAGGGGCGCCTCCCCATGGTTCGAGCGCTCGGGCTCGTCGACGACGTCGCCTTGGGGCTCGCGCACACGCACGAGCAACAGGTGCTCCACCGCGACGTGAAGCCGGCGAACGTCTTCCTCGACGACGAAGGCACCGCCAAGCTCGGCGATTTCGGTACCGGCACGTTCGCTGCGGATGCCTCAGACGAGCGCGTCGGGACGGCGTTCTACATGGCGCCGGAGATCTTCCAAGGGTCGTCGCCAACGGCCCAGAGCGACGTCTACAGCCTCGGCGTGCTCGCGTACGAGGTGCTCAGTGGTGAGCGACCGTTCGTCGGCAGCAGCTACGACGGATTGATGATCGCGCACCTCACGTCGTTGCCGCGCGACCTTCGGCACCTACGCAGCGATCTGCCGAACGGCCTGAGCGCGGTGGTCACGCGCGCGATGTCGCGCGACGCCACGCGTCGCTTCCAGAGCGTCGAGGCATTCGTGAAGGCGTACCGGACGAAGAGCGGTACGGGCGACCAGGTCTCCAGCGGTGGCAGCAAGGTGCCGGTCGAGCCGGAGGCGGCGACGGGACGCGCCGGGCGGGTGGGAGCGGCGACGCCCGCGCCCGTGAATGGACGGAGCGCAGACCGCACGCCGGAGACTCCCGAAGGGGAGCGGCGTGGCCTCTTCGGCTGGTTGCGCCGCCGCAAGCGCTGACCGGCACGATCCCGGAACCTTCTCGAGTCCCGCACTCGACATTCGACACCCAGGGTATGTAGACTGTAATTCGGAACGAGTCCGAGAAACGACCGCGGCGGAGTGGCCGCAACCGGCTCGGACGATCGGCGCACGCCGCCCGGGCGACGCCGAAAGCGCTTCGCTGATTGCGCGCCACCTGAACCCATCGCAGCGCGGGCAGTCCCCCGCCGCACCCGAGGTACCCACATGAGCGACAACCGACTGGAGATCCGCGACCTGCACGCCCGTGTCGTAGAGGGTGAGTCCATCCTCCGCGGAGTCGACCTGGTCGTCCCCCGGGGCGAGGTGCACGCGCTCATGGGCCCCAACGGGTCCGGGAAGTCGACTCTCGCGAAGGTCATCGCGGGCGACCCGACCTACGAGGTCACGAACGGCGACATCCTCGTCGACGGCGAGAGCGTGCTCGAGATGGAAGCCGACGAGCGCGCCCGCGCCGGGCTCTACCTCGCGTTCCAGTATCCCGTCGAGGTCCCCGGCGTCTCGATCGCCAACTTCCTCCGCCTCGCGCTCAACGCGCGCCGCGAGGAGGGCGACGAGGTCGGCGTGATGGAGTTCTACGCCAAACTCCAGCGCGCTGTGAAGGCGCTCGACTGGGACGAGTCGATCATCGAGCGCAACCTCCACGAGGGCTTCTCCGGCGGCGAGAAGAAGCGCTCCGAGATCCTCCAGCTGCTCGTCCTGCAGCCGCGCTACGCCATCCTCGACGAGACGGATTCCGGCCTCGACGTCGATGCGCTCAAGACCGTGTCGCAGGGTGTGAACGCCGCTCGCGGCGCCGATTTCGGGGCGCTCGTGATCACCCACTACCAGCGCTTGCTGAACTACATCGTTCCCGACAAGGTGCACGTGATGTCGGCGGGCGTCGTGATCGAGACCGGCCCGAAGGAGCTCGCGATGGAGCTCGACGAGAAGGGCTACGACTGGATCCGTGAGCGTACCGGCGGTGTGACCGCGCCGGCAGTCGGCGGCTGAGCGCCGCCTCATCCGCTCCCGCGCGCACACCTCCTAGTCCGAGAGGAACGGAATCATGGCCGATTTGACGAGAACGACCGTGCACCCCGACGCCAGCAAGCTCGAAGGGATGCAGCACACCAAGCAGTACGACTTCCAGATGGCGGAAGACTACGCCTTCAAGTCCGAGAAGGGCTTCACGAAGCGCGTGATCGAGCAGCTCTCCTACTACAAGGAGGAGCCGCAGTGGATGCTCGACTTCCGGCTCCGCGCCTTCGACATCGCCGAGAAGAAGGGCCGGCCGAAGTGGGGCCCGGACCTCTCCCACCTCGACTTCGACGAGATCTTCTTCTACGTCCGGCCCCAGGACCGCAAGGGTACGAACTCGTGGGACGACGTCCCCGAGGAGGTCCGTGAGACCTACAAGCGCCTCGGCATCCCGGAGGCGGAGCAGAAGATGCTGGCCGGTGTCGGCGCGCAGTACGAGAGCGAGATGGTCTACCACAACCTCAAGGAGGAGTGGGAGAAGCGCGGCGTCATCTTCCTCGACATCGAGACGGGGCTGAAGGAGCATCCGGAGCTCTTCAAGGAGCACTTCGCCACCGTGATCCCGCCGGAGGACAACTACTTCGCGGCGGTCAACAGCGCGGTCTGGTCGGGTGGCTCCTTCGTCTACGTGCCCGAGGGCGTCGAGGTCGACGTCCCCCTGCAGGCGTACTTCCTCATCAACGCGCAGTCGATGGGGCAGTTCGAGCGGACGCTCATCATCGGCGAGCCCGGCTCGAAGTTCCACTACATCGAGGGCTGCACGGCGCCGACCTACAACAGCGACTCGTTCCACTCGGGTGTGATCGAGATCGTCGTCAAGGACAACGCGAACGTGCGGTACTCGACGATCCAAAACTGGTCGCACAACGTCTACAACCTCGTGACGCAGCGCGCGATCGTGCACGCCGGCGCCTCGATGGGGTGGCTCGACGGCAACCTCGGCTCCAAGATCACCATGAAGTACCCGAGTTGCTACCTCGTGGGAGAGCGGGCGCACGGTGAGGTCCTCTCGATCGCCTTCGCCACCGACGGCCAGCACCAGGACGCCGGCGCCAAGATGATTCACGCGGCGCCGCACACCACCTCCAGCGTCGTTTCGAAGTCGATCTCGAAGGGGACCGGACGCTCTTCGTACCGGGGTCTCGTGCAGATCCACGAGGGCGCAACGGGTGCGCGTTCGAACGTCGAGTGCGACGCGCTGCTGCTCGACGAGCACGCCAAGACCGACACCTACCCCTACATCGAGATCAACGAGAAGACCGCGCACGTGGGGCACGAGGCGAGCGTCTCGAAACTGAACGACGAGCAGATCTTCTACCTGATGTCGCGCGGCCTCGGTCAGGCGGAGGCGATGGCGCTCATCGTTCGCGGCTTCCTCGACCCGATCGCGAAGGAGCTCCCGCTCGAGTACGCGGTCGAGCTCAACCGCCTGATCGAGCTCGAGATGGAAGGGAGCGTCGGCTAGGTGGCGACGCTCGTAGCCAACACCGCGCTCACCGTCGAGGCGCTCGAGGCGCTGATCACGCGCCTCGGCGACCCCGCATGGCTCGCCGAGGAGCGCCGGGCCGCGCTGCGGACCTACGAGTCGATCCCGTTCCCTACGCCACGCGACGAACTCTGGCGCTACACCGATCTCGCGCGCTTCTCCATCGACGGCCTCGACATCGTCGAGGGGCCGCACGACACGACGGTTCCCGAGCGCATCGGCATGCGTATCACGGATTCCGACGCCGAGGGCGTGATGGTCTTCAAGGGCGGCGACGTCGTCCATACCGACCGACGCATCGCCGAGTCGGGCGTCATCTACACCGACTTGCGGAGCGCCGTGCACGACCACGAGGAGATCGTCCGGAAGCACCTCTATGGTGTCGTCGCTGCCGGTCACGGCAAGTACGCCGCGCTGAACGCCGCCTTCTGGACGAATGGCTCGTTCCTCTACGTCCCGAAGGACGTCGAGGTCGAGTTGCCGCTCGGGTCGTTCACGACCGCCGACCATGGCGGTCTCTCGGGCGGCCGCACGCTCATCGTGGTCGAGCGCAACGCCAAGGTGACGTTCCTCGACGAGTACACGAGCGAACCGTTCGACGAGCGGC